>NZ_CP068046.1:958636-1278181 GCF_016698665.1 Devosia rhizoryzae | reverse complement strand
TTGCCCGCGAAGGCAAGGACGTCACCATCGTCTCCTTCTCGATGGGCATGCGCTACGCCACCCAGGCGACTGAAAAGCTGGTCGGTGCCGGCGTTGACGTCGAACTCATCGACCTGCGCACCCTGCGCCCGCTCGACATCGATACGGTTATCGCCTCGGTCAAGAAGACCGGCCGCCTCGTGACCGTCGAAGAAGGTTGGCCGCAGAACGGCATCGGCGCCGACATCTCGGCCCGCGTCATGGAACAGGCCTTCGACTATCTCGACGCTCCGGTCCTGCGCGTCACTGGCAAGGATGTTCCCATGCCCTACGCCGCCAACCTCGAAAAGCTGGCTTTGCCCAACGTTGATGAAGTGATCGCGGCGGTAAACGCTGTGACCTATCGCTCCTAAGGAGACCCGGGATGCCAATCGATATCACCATGCCGGCGCTCTCCCCGACGATGGAAGAGGGCAAGCTTGCCAAGTGGCACGTCAAGGAAGGCGACAGCGTCTCTTCCGGTGACGTGATCGCCGAGATCGAAACCGACAAGGCGACGATGGAAGTCGAAGCCGTCGACGAGGGCAAGATCGGCAAGATCCTCGTCGCCGAAGGCTCCGAAGGCGTAAAGGTCAACGCAGTCATCGCCGTACTTCTGCAGGATGGCGAAGACGCCAGCGCCATCGGCTCCAGGCCTGCCGAAGCACCAAAGCCTGAGGCCAAATCCGAAGCGCCGGCAGAAGAGCCCGCCAAGGGCGACGCCGGCACGCTGCAATATGACAAGGGCACGTCGACGACCTCGACCGAGCCGGCGAAGCCGGCCACCTCGCCCCTCCGGGGAGAGGTCGGCGCATCAGCGCCGGGTGAGGGGGCCGCGACGAAATCTGAAACCGGTCGCGTCTTCGCCTCCCCGCTGGCCCGCCGCCTCGCCAAGGACGCCGGCATTGACGTCTCGACCGTTGCCGGCTCCGGTCCCAAGGGTCGCGTCGTCAAGGCCGACATCGAAGCGGCAAAGGCCGGCAAGGGCGCGACCAAGTCTGCCCCAGCCTCCGCACAAGCGACCGCCGCCGCGCCGGCTACCGGCATGAGCAAGAACCAGGTCATGGCGCTCTATGAGGAAGGCACCTACGAAGTCGTCCCCAATGACGGCATGCGCAAGGTCGTTGCCGCCCGCCTGACCGAGTCCAAGCAGACCGTTCCGCACTTCTACCTGACGCTCGATTGCAAGATCGACGCGCTGATGGCTGCCCGCGAACAGATCAATGCCGGTGCCCCCAAGTCCAAGGACGGCAAGCCGGCCTATAAGCTTTCCGTCAACGACTTCATCATGAAGGCCTGGGCCATCGCGCTGCAGCGTGTGCCAACCGCCAACGCCACGTGGGCCGGCGACTCGATCCTCTATCACAAGCGTTCCGACGTCGCGGTTGCCGTCTCGGTGCCCGGCGGTCTCTTCACCCCGGTGGTGAAATCGGCCGACACCAAGACCCTGCGCGAGATTTCCGAGGAAGTAAAAGACCTCGCAACCCGCGCCCGCAACAAGAAGCTCGCGCCGCACGAATACCAGGGCGGTTCCACCTCGGTTTCGAACCTGGGCATGTTCGGCATCAAACACTTCGCCGCCGTGATCAACCCGCCGCATGGCACCATCCTTGCGGTCGGTGCCGGTGAAGAGCGCGTTTATCCCGAGAATGGGCAGATCAAGATCGGCCAGTTCATGACCGCCACGCTCTCCTGCGACCACCGCGCCGTCGATGGCGCCCTGGGTGCCGAAGTGCTTGGCGTCTTTAAAGGCCTGATCGAAAACCCGGTGATGATGCTGGCTTAGGGCAGGGCGATGAAAACCATCCTGGCCTATGGCGACAGCCTGACCTTCGGGTATTCACCCGAGGGCAATGGCATCCGCCATGCCTATGAGGACCGCTGGCCGAGCGTGCTGGAGTCTGGCCTGGGCGGTGCGGCTCGGGTCATCGCCGAGGGTCTCAACGGCCGGACCACGGCTTTCGACGACCATACGGCGGCAGCCGATCGCAATGGCGCTCGGGTGTTGCCGACGCTGCTCGATACGCACCAGCCGCTCGATCTCGTGATCATCATGCTGGGCGCCAACGACATCAAGACGTTCATCACCGGATCGGCCTTTGCTGCAGCTGCGGGCATGAAGCGGCTGGCGGAGATCGTGCGTACGCATCCCTATAGTCATGGTGCCGTGCCGCAGGTCTTGCTGGTTGCGCCGCCGCAAACCGTGCCGTCGCCGCTCAACGGACCGCCCGCATTGGTTTCGCCGCGCACCGGGGACGACAAGCTCTTCGGCTTTTATTACGAGCGCGCGGCTAACGAGATCGGGGCTCGCTTCTTCGATGCGTCGACAGTAGCCAAGGCTGACCCACGCGATGGTGTGCATCTCGATGCTGCCAATACGCGGGCGATCGGCGAGGCGCTGGTGCCGCTGGTCAAATCCATGCTGGGCCTTTCCGCATGAGCTTGACGTTGCGACCGGCGCAGAAAGCTGACGCGGCGGAGATCGCGCTGCTCGTCAATATCGCCGTGCATGGCAACATGGCGCGCGGCTGGGCGCAGGATGACGAGGCCGAGGGCACCTATGAGCCACTGGAAGTCGGCCGGCTCGAAATGCTCAAGGACGACGTTTTCAGCTGGCGCAGCGCCACCATGGCCGAAGCTGACGGCGAAATCGCCGGCATGCTTCTTGGCTATCGCAAGCCCGACACCCGCCAGAAAGTGCCCGCCGATATCTGGGCGCCGCTGCGCCCGATCCAGGAGCTCGAGGAAGAGGCCAATGGCCGCTGGTTCATCTCCATGCTCGGCGTCCACAAGTCCTGGCGCAGCAAGGGCGTTGGCTCGCTGCTGCTGGACGAAGCCGACCGGCTCACCGGCAGCACCAAGGCGAACGGCCAGGCGCTGATTGTCGAGGACGCCAACGATGGCGCCCGCAAACTATACGAACGCCGGGGTTTCTCGGTAATGGCCAGCCGGCCGATGGTGCCCTTTCCGGGGGTGCTGCAGCACGGTTCGGACTGGCTCTTGATGGTTAAGGAATAGATCATGGCTGACCAATACGATCTTCTCGTCATCGGCGCCGGCCCCGGCGGTTACGTCGCTGCCATTCGCGGCGCCCAGCTGGGCATGAAGGTGGCCATCGTCGAGCGCGAGCACATGGCCGGCATCTGCTCCAACTGGGGCTGCATTCCCACCAAGGCGCTGCTGCGGTCGGCCGAAATCTACGGCCATATGAGCCACGCCAAGGACTATGGCCTCACCGCCACCCAGTTCGGCTTCGATCTCGACGGCATCGTCAAGCGTTCGCGCGCCATCGCGGCGCAGATGAACAATGGCGTTCAGTTCCTGATGAAGAAGAACAAGATCGACATAATCTGGGGCGAAGCTACCATAACCAAGCCCGGCGAGATCAAGGTTGCGCCCAGCAAGAAGCCGGTCGTGCAGCCGCAGGGTCCCGTGCCCAAGAACGCGCTCGGCGAAGGCACCTACAAGGCCAAGAACATCATCATCGCCACCGGCGCCCGCCCGCGCGTGCTGCCGGGCATCGAGCCCGATGGCGACAAGATCTGGACCTATTTCGAAGCGCTGAAGCCGGCTGAAATGCCCAAGTCGCTCGTCGTCATGGGCTCGGGCGCCATCGGCATCGAGTTCGCCTCCTTCTACCGCTCACTCGGCGCCGACGTCACCGTGATCGAGCTCCTGCCGCAGATTCTGCCGGTGGAAGATGCCGAAATCTCAGGCCTCGCCCGCAAGCGCCTCGAAAAGCGCGGCATCAAGTTCCTGACCGAAGCCAAGGTCGCCAATGTCGAAAAAACTGCCTCCGGCATCGTCGCCCATGTCGAAACCAAGGACGGCAAGACGCAAGAGATCGCTGGCGACAAGCTGATCTCCGCCGTTGGCGTTCAGTGCAACATCGAAGGCCTCGGCCTTGAGACGGTCGGCGTCAAGACCGAGCGCGGCGCCATCGTCATCGACCACTACGGCAAGACAAATATCGACGGCCTCTGGGCCATCGGCGACGTCGCCGGCCCGCCCATGCTGGCGCACAAAGCCGAGCACGAGGCCGTCATCACCGTCGAAAAAATCGCTGGCCTCAACGTCCACGGCCTCGACGAGACCAAGGTCCCCGGCTGCACCTATTGCGAGCCGCAGGTGGCCTCCGTCGGCCTCACCGAAGCCAAGGCCAAGGAACTCGGCCGCGAGATCAAGGTGGGCCGCTTCCCCTTCGTCGGCAATGGAAAGGCCATTGCCCTGGGCGAACCCGACGGCCTCGTCAAAACCATCTTCGATGCAAAGACCGGGGAACTGCTGGGTGCCCACATGGTTGGTGCAGAGGTCACCGAACTCATCCAGGGATTTGTCGTCGCCATGAACCTCGAAACTACCGAGGAAGACCTGATGCACACCATTTTCCCGCATCCGACCCTGTCCGAAACGATGAAGGAAAGCGTGCTCGACGCTTATGGCCGCGCGCTAAACATCTGACAGAGGAGTTATCCACATGGTCAAAGCCATCCAGATCGGGCTCGGAGCCTGGGGTTTCAGCTGGTCCAAGGAAGTTATCCCCAATGTTCCCAGTATCGAGATGGTGGGCTATGTGGATACCAGCCCCGAGGCGCAGCAGCGCGTCCAAACCGAACTCGGCATCGACCCCAAGCTCTGCTATGCGAGCCTCGAAGACGCAGCGCAGAGGGCAGGGGCCGTGCTCGCCATCTGCACCCTGCGCACTGAGGCCCATTACCCGGTCGTAAAGCGCTGCCTCGAGCTTGGGCTCCATGTTCTGGTCGAAAAGCCCTTCACCACCACCATCGCCCAAGGCAAGGAGCTGGTGGCGCTCGCAAAGGCGCAGAACAAGCTCCTGATGGTCAGCCAGAACTATCGCCACCAGCCGGCGCCGATCGCTGCCGCCAAGCTCGTGGCATCCGGCAAGTTCGGTCCGCTCAGCATGGTGTCGATCGATTTTCGCCGCCACGGCCCGAGCCAGGGCTACCGGTATTGGGACATGCCCGACCCGCTGCTCGCCGATATGTCGATCCATCATTTCGACCTCATGCGCTATGTGCTCGGCGACGAGGCAAAGCGCCTTTCCGCCCGCACCTGGAACCCGCCCGGCAGCCCTTTTCAGTTCGATCCCACCGGCGTCGTTACCATCGAATTTGCCAAGGGCACCATGGTCACCTACCGCGCCAGCTGGATGAGCTCGCAGCCGGTTACCCCCTGGGCCGGCGAATGGGTCATGGATGGCGCCGAGGGCACCATCTCCTGGACCTCGCGCGATCATTTCCGCGACAAGCGCGGCCCCGAAAAGCTGGCGCTGCGTCCGCTCGACGGCGAGGTCGAGCCAGTCGCGCTCGACGCGATCCAATTCCCGGATCGCACCGGCACGCTGTCCACCATCGCCCGTGTCATCGAAACCGGCGAAATCCCCGTCGGCTTCAGCTCCGGCGAAGACAATCTCGGCTCGCTTGCCCTCGTACAGGCATCGATCCTGTCGGCCTCCCGCGGCGGCGATTGGGTCGAGGTCGCCGAGGTCATCGGCTGACGCATAGAACGCAAGCACGAGGGTAGGGCGGGTTGAACCGGCCACCCAAGGGAGCGATATAACGGGCACCTGCCCAGCAAGGACTTTCATGGTCACGCTCATCGACATCGATGCCCGCCCGCGGCATCCCGAAAAGGCCAACCGCCCCGACAGCATCGTTCTGCGCAAGCCGGACTGGATTCGCGTCAAGGCGCCCGGCTCGCCGGTCTACAAGGAAACCCAGCAGATCGTGCGCGAGAACGGCCTCGTCACCGTCTGCGAGGAAGCCGGCTGCCCCAATATCGGCGAGTGCTGGAGCAAAAAGCACGCGACCATGATGATCATGGGCGAAATCTGCACCCGCGCCTGCGCCTTCTGCAACGTGCGCACCGGCCTGCCGACCGCCCTTGATCCGAACGAACCCGAAAACGTCGCCAAGGCCGTCGAAAAGCTCGGCCTCGAACATGTCGTCATCACCTCGGTCGACCGGGACGACCTCGCCGATGGCGGCGCACAACATTTTGCCGACGTCATCCGCGCCATCCGTGCCCGCAATCCGCGCACCACGATCGAAATCCTGACGCCGGACTTCCTGCGCAAGGATGGCGCCCTCGAAATTGTCGTCGCCGCCAAGCCCGACGTCTTCAACCACAATCTAGAAACGGTGCCGAGCAAGTACCTCAAGGTGCGCCCCGGCGCCCGCTACTTCCACTCGATCCGCCTCCTGCAGCGGGTCAAGGAACTCGATCCCACCATCTTCACCAAGTCCGGCATCATGGTGGGCCTCGGCGAAGAGCGCAACGAAGTACTCCAGCTCATGGACGACCTCCGTTCCGCAGAAGTCGATTTCCTGACCATCGGCCAGTACCTGCAGCCCACCAAGAAGCACTATCCGCTGCAGCGCTTCGTAACGCCGGAAGAGTTCAAGTCCTTCGCCACCGTCGCAACGGCCAAGGGTTTCCTCCTCGTGTCCTCAAGCCCGCTGACCCGCTCGTCGCACCATGCCGGCGAAGACTTCGCTCAGCTGCGCGCGGCCCGCATGGCAAGGCTCGGCCACTGAATGAAGCGTTTTTTCGAGCGGCACGTGCCGCACCTGCCGCAGCGCATGTTCGAGATCGTGTCGGACATGGAAGACTATCCGCGCTTCATCCCCAACTGCCGAGCAATGGATCTCCGTCCTGACCCGGCGGCACCTGCCGGAACGGACGTCAAGCTCGCCAAGATGACGCTCTATTTCGGTCCCATCACCCAGGCCTATACCAGCCGCGTCACCCTCGACCCGGTGGCTCGCACCATCCGCGCCAAGGCGGTCGACGGCCCCTTCAGCTACCTCGACTCGGTCTGGAGCATCGACCCCGAAGGGCAGGGCACGCGCGTGCGCTTCGAGATCGATTTCAAGATCTCCAACCCCTTCATCGCCGCCATCGCCGAACCGGCTTTCGCCATGAAGCAGGAAGAAATCATGCAAGCCTTCATCGACGAGGCCGATAGAAGGTTTGGCGCCTAGCCCCGCCTCCTCTTTCTTCCCGCGAGTGGGGGATCACCAGGCACCCCCTTCCGAGCGCCGCTAAGCTCCTCCGTCGCCAAGCTCTGCTTGCCTTCCCCTCTGAGGGGGAAGGTGAATGCGGTGTGTTTGGCATTACCGTCCAAAATACCCGATGCCCACCTTCCCCCTTGAGGGGAAGGCAAGCGGAGCTTAGGCGCCCCGCGCCTTAGCGCAGCTCGGAAGGGGGTGTCGGCCTCTCCACGAACTCAATCTACCCCGCTTATCCCCACCCCTGCATCCTGCGCTATCTTCACCCCATCAGCCGGGTGGAGATGGGGTTGCAACGATCAACCGTCCGGCGACAGCCGGGAGGACTCTGTATCGTTACGGAGTCTGGGTCCGTGGACGGGGAGGCGTAATCCTCCCCTAAGACGCTGCCTGCCAGAAAACCCGGCGCTCCGAGACGTCTTGCGTCTCACATATAAAACTACTCACGAGGCGAAAGCCGTCTCGGGGCTCCATCATCTGATCATCAACCGGCGGCAGCCCCGACCGGCGCTTCGGCCTGCCTAGAGGCAGGCGGAACGTTCTTTCAACCGTTCAGTCCGGCTCGCTCGTTAGCACCTGCATGACGAGGTCGAGCGCCGCATCCACTGTCGCCCGCCGGATCGCGTCGCGGCCGAGATCGCCGAACCGATGCTCGATCACCACGGTCGCCAGATCCGACGACACCGCGACATAGACGAGGCCGACCGGCTTCTTTTCCGTGCCACCATCCGGACCGGCAATGCCGGTCACCGCAACCGCAAGGTCGACCTTTGCCGTGTTGCGCGCGCCATCGGCCATCGCCCGGGCGACCTGGTTGCTCACCGCACCATAATCGCCGATCAGCCGCGGCTGCACCTGGATCATGCGCGACTTGGCCGTGTTGGCATAGGTGATATAGCCGCCATAAAACACGGCTGAGCTACCCGCCACATCCGTCAGTGCGGCGGCAATCATGCCGCCGGTGCAGCTTTCGGCGGTGACCAGCGTCAGCTTGCGCTCGGCGAGAAGGTCGATGATCTGCTGGTTGAGAGGCGGCACGGCCTGGGTCTTGATCGTCATCAGTCGAGCCCCGGCACTTCCACGCTTGCACTCGCCATGGCCACGATCCCTTCCTCCCGCCCGATGAACCCGAGCTTTTCATTTGTCGTTGCTTTTACCGCGACGCGGCTAGTAGACACACCGAGCACGTCGGCGATCGCTGCGCACATGGCGGGCACATGCTTTGCAATTCTCGGCGCTTCCGCAACGATTGTCACGTCAAGATTGACGATCCGCCCGCCCCGCTGCTTCACCAGCTCGCCCGCATGGCGCAGGAAAACGCTCGACGCCGCTCCCTTCCACTGCATGTCGCTGGGCGGAAAATGCGTGCCGATATCGCCTTCGCCGATCGACCCGAGAATAGCGTCGGTCAGCGCATGCAGCGCCACGTCGGCATCCGAATGACCCTGCAGCTTGGCATTGTGCGGGATCTTCACACCGCAAAGCCACACGCCGTCGCCCGGCTCGAACGGGTGCACGTCATAGCCGATGCCGATACGGGTTTCCATTCTGCTTTGTCCTTGAAGAATGCGTTCGGCCCGGGCGAAATCCTCGGGATGGGTGATCTTGATGTTGTCCCGCTCGCCCTCGACCATGGCCACCCGCAACCCCGCCCATTCGGCGATCTCGGCGTCGTCGGTAAATTCCCGCCGCACCGTGCCGCTGCGCATATGCGCCGAAAAGATCGGCCCGAAGCGAAACCCCTGCGGCGTCTGCGCGGCAAAAAGCTGCCGACGATCTTCCGTCGTACTCACAGAGACGCCATCAAGCGACCGCTTGATCGTATCGGTGACCGGCAAGACGGGCAGGGCGCCATCATGCTGGTCGAGCGCGGCGATGACCTCGCCGATAAGCTTGGCCGACGCAAACGGTCGCGCCGCATCCTGGATAAGCACCCGATCCGGCCGCAAAGGCGCTAGGGCCTTGAGCCCTTCCAGCACCGAAGCCTGCCGGCTTGCGCCACCTTTCACCGGCGCCAGTAACCGAGGATCATCGAGGCCCAAGGCATGATACTTTTCGGCATGATCCGCATGGATGACGGGAACGATCTGCGTCACCGCCTCGACCGCGAGGAACGCCTCGATGGTTCGTTCCAGCACCGTGTGCCCGCCGATTTGCCGATACTGCTTGGGATCGGCATGACCGCCAACGGCACGCTCCCCCTTGCCCGCCGCAACAATGATCACGGCTATCGACCTGACTGGCATAAACTTGGGCACTCACATCGAAATGTCGCAAAGCCCATGCTCTAACCGCCGCCTCGCCATGCGGCAAGAGCAGGGCTGATTTCCACCGCCGAACGCTGGCGAACCCGTTGCACCAATCAGTCAAATGATTATTGTGCGGGCAGAACTTAGTCGCTGAACAATTCTGGGGCAGTCGTTGGCAGTGAATGCCCGCACATTGAGCATCGGCGGTCACGCCCTCCGCAACCGAGCCATCCTCGCACCCATGGCCGGCATCACCGACCGGCCCTTCCGCGAGATCGCCGAACGCTTCGGCGCAGGTCTCGTGGTTTCGGAAATGGTCGCCAGTGCCGCCCTCACCACCGGTCACCAGGACATGGTCCGCAAGCTCGGCAAGTCCGGGGCGCTCCCGCACATGGTTCAGCTCGCGGGCTGCGAACCGGTGTGGATGGCGGAAGGCGCACGCATCGCCGAAGCAGGCGGCGCCGACATCATCGACATCAATTTTGGCTGCCCCGCCAAGCGCGTCACCAACGGCTATGCCGGTTCCGCACTGATGCGGGTGCCGGACCAGGCACTCGCCATCGTCGAAGCCGTCTCGGGCGCCACCAGCAAGCCGGTCACCGTCAAGATGCGGCTCGGTTGGGACGACGACAGCCTCAACGCACCGCAAATCGCCCAGCTCGCGGTCAGCGCCGGCGCGCAGATGATCACCGTCCATGGCCGCACCCGCCAGCAGTTCTACAAGGGCCACGCGCGCTGGTCCCTCGTGCGGCAAGTGGTGGAGGCCGTAGATGTGCCCGTCGTCGTCAACGGCGATATTCTTGATCATGAGGATGCCGCTAGGGCCTTGCAGGAGTCAGGTGCCGCTGCCGTCATGCTCGGTCGTGGCGCGCAAGGCCAGCCCTGGCGCGTTGGGCAGATCGGCGCGATGCTCGATGGGCAAAAGCCGCCACAGGCTCCCCATGGCCTTGAGCTCGCTCAGCTGATCCAGCAGCACTACGACGAGATGCTGATCGAATACGGCAAGGAAATCGGCCTCCGCGCCGCCCGCAAGCATCTCGATTGGTATGCCGAGACCGCCAACCTCAACCTCGATAAACCCACCCGTCGGCAACTGCTCGACAACGAAGATCCCAAAGCCGTGCTCGCCCTGATCGGCACGCTCTTTTCAGGTGAATGGAGTGCCGCCGCATGAATACGGCGATGCTGATGGACATCGACTCGGTTCCGGCCCGTGCCGTGCTGCAGGCCCTGCCGCAACCTATCCTGGTGCTCGGCGAGGAACGGCAGGTCCAGTTCGTCAATTACGCGGCCGAAGCCTTCTTCGGCGCCTCGCTTAGCGTCCTTACGCGTCAGACACTCGATGACCTGATCGCCTTCGGCTCGCCCATCATCAGCCTCGTCGAAAGCGTCGTGCAGCGTCGCGCACCGATGACCGAATATCGCGTCCGCGTCGGCTCCTCCCGCTTCGGCGACGAACGCATCGCCGACGTCTTCGCCAGCCCCATTTCCGACACGGATGGACGCGTAGCGGTCCTGATCCAGGAACGCACAATGGCCGACAAGATCGACCGGCAGATGGTGTCGCGTGGCGCCCACCGCTCCGTCACTGGGCTCGCCTCCATGCTCGCCCACGAGATCAAGAACCCGCTCTCCGGCATCCGTGGCGCCGCGCAACTTTTGGAGCAATCCGTCCCCGCTGAAGAGGTCCCGCTGGCGCGCCTCATCCGCGACGAAACCGATCGCATCGTGCACCTGATCGACCGCGTGGAGGTGTTCGGCGATGAGCGCCCGATGGAGCGCGAGCCGATCAATATCCACGTCATCCTCGATCGCGTTAAGCTGCTCGCCCGTAATGGCGTCGCCCGTGGCATCTCGTTCTACGAGGAATACGATCCCTCGCTGCCACCGGTCTATGGCAACCGCGATCAGCTCATTCAGGTGTTCCTGAACCTGATCAAGAACGCCTCAGAAGCCCTTGAGCGGACACAAAAACCCGAGATCCGCATCTCGACAGCCTTCCGCCCAGGCATCCGCATCAGCGTCGCTGGCGTCTCCGAGCGCATTTCACTGCCGCTCGAGATCGTCATCGAGGACAATGGCCCCGGCGTGCCTCCCGACATCCTGCCATTCCTGTTCGATCCGTTCGTCACCACCAAGACCAATGGCTCGGGCCTTGGTCTGGCGCTTGTCGCCAAGATCATCGGTGATCATGGCGGCGTAATAGACAGCGACAGCCGCCCCGGCCGCACACGGTTCAGAATTCTGCTGCCGGTCGCGAGCGGCGCCTTCCAGACACCTTCCGAAGACGAAGAAAGTTCAGCCAAATGAGTCACGTGGTTTTGCTGGCTGACGACGATGCCGCCATCCGCATGGTGCTGAACCAGGCGCTGACGCGGGCCGGCTACGAAGTTCGCCCCACCGGCAATATCTCCACCATGTGGAACTGGGTCAGCCGCGGCGAGGGCGATATCCTGATCACCGACGTGGCCATGCCCGATGGCAACGCCTTCGAGGTCATGCCCAAGATCAAGAAGATCCGGCCGGATCTGCCGATGGTCGTCATGAGTGCACAAAACACGTTCATGACCGCCATCCGGGCCTCCGAAGTCGGCGCCTACGAATACCTGCCCAAGCCCTTCGACATCACCGAAGTGCTTTCGGTCGTCTCCCGCGCTCTGGCCGATGCCAAAAAGCCCACCGTCGCCGACCGCAAGGCAGAAGAGCCGGGCGAGACCATGCCGCTGGTGGGTCGCTCGACCGCCATGCAAGACATCTACCGCGCCTTGGCGCGCCTGATGCAGACCGACCTGACGGTCATGATCACCGGCGAAAGCGGTACCGGCAAGGAACTGGTCGCCCGCGCCCTCCACGACTTCGGAAAGCGCCGCAACGGGCCCTTCGTCGCCATCAACATGGCCGCCATTCCTCGCGACCTGATCGAAGCCGAGCTCTTCGGCCACGAAAAGGGTGCCTTCACCGGCGCCAATACCCGGTCCTCGGGTCGCTTCGAACAGGCCGAAGGCGGTACGCTGTTCCTCGACGAAATCGGCGACATGCCGATGGACGCCCAGACCCGTCTTCTCCGCGTGCTGCAGGAAGGCGAATACACCATGGTCGGTGGCCGCAACGCCATCAAGACCAATGTCCGCATCGTGGCGGCAACGCACCGTGACCTCAGCCAGATGATCCGCCAGGGCCTCTTCCGCGAGGATCTATACTATCGCCTCAATGTCGTGCCGATCCGCCTGCCGCCACTACGCGAACGCATCGATGACATCACCGATCTCGTCCAGCACTTCATGCGCATGGCGCAGCGCGAGGGTGAGCCCGCCAAGAGCGTGACGCCCGAAGCCATTCGGCTGATGCAGAACTATTCTTGGCCCGGCAACATCCGCGAGCTCGAAAATCTCGTCCGCCGCCTCTCGGCGCTCTACGCAGACGAGCAGATCTCCGCCGAGATCGTCCAGAACGAACTCAACATTGCCGATCGCCCCGCGGTCACCGGCGGGGCAGGGCCCGTCGACATTTCGATGGCTGTCGAAACGCATGTCGGCCAGCTCTTGCGCGAATACGAGCCGAACCTGCCGCCAAACGGCATGTACCAGGCCGTTATAGACAAGGTGGAAGCGCCCCTGATCGCCATGGCGCTCAACGCCTGTGGCGGCAACCAGATCAAGGCAGCAGACTTGCTGGGCCTCAATCGCAACACGCTGCGCAAGAAGATCCGCACGCATTCGATCGAGATCGTCAAGCACAGCCGCCGAAATTAGGGCACCTGCGCAACTTCTCTGCGGTTGCGTCGCTCGCTGAGAGCCAGTGTGAGGCCCGCGGCAACGATCAGGAAGGCGCCGACATAGACCGTCGGCGCCGGCATTTCGGCCCAGAACAGATAGCCAAAAATGAAGCTCCACATCAGGGCTCCATATTCCACCGTTCCGAGCACGCTGGCGGGCACGACCCTTGCGGCCTCCACTAGGGTGAATTGTCCGCATCCCCCTACGAGGCCCGCACCGATGCAAAGCGCGATGTGCCAGCCTTCCATTGCCTGCCAAAGCGGTATCGAGATTACGCCCATCACCAAAGCATGCAGCAGGTTCTGAGCAAAAACCTGAACCAGCGTGCTGTCGCTTCTGGAAATCGTGCGCATCAGGATCATCGCCACGGCCCAGGACAGCGCGGCAGCCAGAACCATGATGACGGGGAGGCTCAGCGAAAAGCCTGCGGGATTGGCGGCAACAAGCACGCCGAAGAATCCGATCGATGCTGCTCCGATCCGCGCCAGCGTCAGCTGCTCCTTGAGGAAGATGACCGCAAGGATCGTCGTCAGCACCGGTGCGAAATAGTAGAGCGTCGTCATCTCCGCCAGCTGCAGCTCGCGACCGGCACTGTAATACATGGTCCACGCCGCAAGGGTCAGCAGCCCTCGACCGAAGATCAGCATGCGATTGGGCGATGCCACAAGATCGGCAAAGAGGTTTCGGCGCCCAACCAGAAAGCAGATGGCAAGGATGACGAGGCTGCGAACGAACAGGATCTGCGGTGCCGGCAAATCAGTGATCACGCCTTTGACCATGGCGTCGTGCAGCGAGAAACAGGAATGGGCGAAGATCCCAAGCGCCATGCCCTTGAGACTGGCCGTTTCGATCCGCTCTGCGGGAAGAGAAGTCATCTTTGAACTCGGTAGGAGAACACCGTCCATGCTCCCGGCTCAGAGGCTTGTCCAGAGCTTCTAGAAAGCTTGTCCCGTACCAGTGTCACATTTTGGCAACATTTATCTTGAAGGGTCAGCCGAATTAGGTCACGCTTCGTGTTCCGCCATTGGCTTCGGTCAGGGCGGTCGGGCGAGGCAGTTCTAGGGGGCGCATGACCGATCTGGTCTCCAACGAGACGAGCATGGAAGATCGCACGGCTGAAAAGCGGCCGGCGCGCTCTTTGCTGCGCTTCGGGCAACACCAGTCCTTGCGCGTCTTGGGCTTCGTCGTCGTCTTCGCCTCGGTGCTGATGTCGTCGCTATCCTTCCTGATCCTTTCAGGCTTCACCAACATCGAGCCGTCGACCGAGGTCTGGACGATCATCTGGATCGTCACCGGCATCCTGGTCCTTCTGGTGTTCGCCCTGGTCGTCACCGAAGCCGTGCTGTTGATCCAGGCGCGCATCAAGCGCCAGCCGGGGGCAGGGCTGCAGGTGCGCATGGTCGCCATGTTCGCCTTCGTCGCCGCCGTTCCCGCGGCACTGGTAGCAGTCATCGCAACCATTGCCTTGAACCAGGGCCTCGATCAGTGGTTCTCGGACCGCACGCGCGCCATGGTGGAAAGCTCACGTCTCGTTGCGCGCTCCTACATGCTCGAGCATGCCCAAGTGCTGCGCGACGACATCATCTGGGTCGCCACCGAGCTTGAACAAGCACAGGCGACCTACCAAAGCGACCCCGATCGGTTCGGCCGTATTCTGACAGCGCTGGCGGTGACCCGCTCTTTACCCTTCACATCGCTGATCAACTCCACCGGCGAAACCATAATCCGCGCGCAGATCAACGTCGCCGGCACCTATCCCAAGCTTCCGGAAAACATCACCCAGGGCGTGGTTGAAGGCATCCCAACCGCCATCGCCCCCGGCACCACCAACCTCGTGGGTTCCGTCGTGAAGCTCCGTGGCTACGACGATCTTTTCCTCTTCGTAGCCCGTCCCGTCGATGCCGAAGTGCTTCAATATATGCGGCTAACCGACCAGAATATAACGGAATACCGCGAATACGCGTCGAACCGCCTCGTCTTCCAGATCACCTTTACCATCATGTATGTGGGTCTGGCCGTGGTGCTGCTCCTGGCGGCTCTCTGGATCGGTATCGCGCTCGCAAACCGCTTCGTTGATCCCATCCGGAACCTCATGGTGGCGTCGCGTCGGGTTAGCGGCGGCGACCTCAACGTCCAGGTTCCGGTGCAGGAGGGCAGGGGCGATTTGCGCGATCTCTCCAACGGCTTCAACCGCATGACCCTGCAGCTGCGCAGCCAGCGCGAAGAACTGCTCAAGGCCAACGAGGTCAACGAAAAGCGCCGGCAGTTCACCGAGGCCGTGGTGGAAGGCGTGTCCGCCGGCATCATCGGGCTCGACCCGTTCGGCGCCATTACCCTGGTCAATGCCCGCGCTTGCGAAATGCTGGGCCGCACTGAAATCGAGCTCATGGGCGAGCGCATGGAAACCATCATGCCCGAGATCGCGCCCACGATGGAAAAGGCCCGCTCCGCCCGTCGCGGCCAGGTGCGTGACCAGATCCAGCTCGGCAACGAAACCGACCGCCGTATATATCAGGTGCAGCTCACCCGCGAAGGCTCGATTACCGAATCCAAGGGCTATGTGCTGACCTTCGACGACATCACCGATCTCGAATCGGCGCAACGCACCAGCGCCTGGGCCGACGTTGCCCGCCGCATCGCCCACGAGATCAAGAACCCGCTGACCCCCATCCAGCTCTCCGCCGAACGCCTTCGCCGCCGCTATGGCAGCAAGCTCGAGGATGATCGCGAAGTCTTCGACAAGTGCATTAACACCATCGTACGCCAGGTCGGCGACATTGGCCGCATGGTCGACGAATTTTCCGCCTTTGCGCGCATGCCCGAATCGGCTCCTGAGATCGCCGATCTCAGCGACACCATTCGCCAGGCCGTGTTCCTCGAAAGCGTGCGCCTGCCGGAAGTCCAGGTCGTCACCCAGCTGCCGGAAGAAAACATCTACGCCTGGTTCGACAATCGCCTCATCGCGCAATCGCTCACCAACCTGATCAAGAACGCCGTCGAGGCCTTCGAAGACGTCCAGATGTCACCCGACTGGCAGCCGACCATTACCGTCGAGGCCCATGTGGAAGGCAACGCTGCCCGCGTCTCGATCTCCGACAACGGCAAGGGCTGGCCCAAGGAAAACCGTCAGCGCCTTCTCGAGCCTTATATGACCACCCGCGACAAAGGCACGGGCCTCGGCCTCGCCATTGTCGCCCGCATTATCGAGCAACATGGCGGCATTGTCGAATTGGTCGATGCCGAGCCCGACGAGACGGGCCGCGTCGGCGCCTGCGTAACCTTCACCCTGCCTTTGCAGTCTCCCGCGAAGACCGCGACCAATGACGAGGGCCCCGCGGGCCCCGAAAACCAACCCCACCAGGAGGAATCGCGGCTCGCTGCGATTGTGCGTTACTAATGGCACTGGACATTCTGATTATCGACGACGAGGACGATATCCGTGACCTGATCGCGGGCATTCTCGAGGACGAAGGCTTCGAAACGCGCCAAGCGCATGACGCCGATAGCGGCCTCAACGAAATCGCGCGCCGCCGGCCGACCCTGGTCTTCCTGGACATCTGGATGCAAGGCTCGCGCCTCGACGGTCTGCAACTGCTCGACGTCTTCCAGAGCCAGCACCCTGACATGCCGGTGGTGATGATCTCCGGTCACGGCAATGTCGAGACCGCCGTCTCGGCCATCCGCCGCGGCGCCTACGACTATATCGAAAAGCCGTTCAAGATAGACCGGCTGCTCCACATCACTCAGCGCGCCATGGAAGCCACGCGCCTCCGCACCGAAGTCGCCGAGCTCAAGGAACGCGCCGCCAGCAAGAGCTCGGAAATGGTCGGCAATTCGCCGGCGCTGCAGCAGGTGCGCGGTGTCATCGACAAGTCGGCGCCCACCAATTCACGCATCTTCATCTCCGGCCCGTCCGGGGCAGGGAAGGGGCTGGTCGCCCGCCTCATTCATCAGCGCAGCCCGCGCATCAACGCACCCTTTGTCGAGATCAACGCCTCGCTCTATGCGCCGGACGAAGTCTCGGTCGTCCTTTTCGGCCGGGAAGCCCGCGAGAAAAATGGCCTGCTCAAGGTCGAAGTCGGGGCCCTCGAACGCGCCCATGGCGGCACACTCTACCTGTCTGAAGTCACCACCCTGCCGCAGCAGGTGCAGACCACCTTGTTGCGCACCTTGGTCGAAAACCGCTTCAATCGTGTCGGCGGCACACAAGCGGTGCCGATCGATGTGCGCATCATAGCCTCGAGCTCGCAAAACGTTGCCTCGCAGATCGAAGCCGGCGAATTCCGCTCCGACCTCTTCCACCGGCTCTCCATCGTACCGCTGCCCCTGACGCCGCTGCGCGAGCGCCGCGAGGACGTGCCGCCGCTGGTGCAGGTCTTCATCGAACAGGTCTGCCGCATGCACAATCTGCAGCGCGTCACCATCGGCGACGACGCCATGGCCGTGCTGCAGGCGCAGGAATGGCCGGGCAATGCCCGCCAACTCCGCAACTCCATCGAGCGCCTCCTGATCCTGATGAAGGATCAGCAGCCGGAAAACGGCGTCATCACTGCGCCGATGCTACCCTCGGACATCGGCGAAGTGCTGCCAACGGTTGGCGATACCGACGCCTCCGCTCACCTCATGAGTCTGCCCCTTCGTGACGCGCGCGAAGTTTTCGAGCGGCAATACCTCTTGGCTCAGATCGAGCGCTTCGGCGGCAATATCTCCAAAACCGCAGAATTCGTGGGCATGGAGCGCAGCGCATTGCACCGCAAGATCAAGTCCTTGGGCCTCTGAAAACCGGACTGAAAATAGCTTGGAGCCATGCGCCTGGCGCGGGTAGGCAGCCCGGGACAGGTGTGCCATACTCCATTACATATGATAATTCCGGACGTTAGGGACTGGGCGGCAGTTCTCTCCGCCCGGGCGCAAGCGATTGCGACGAAAACAGCGACAATCAATGCCGCGAAAACGAGGCCAAAATGCCCGCTGAAAAACAGCAAAATCTGCAGGATTCCTTTCTCAATCACGTCCGCAAGCAGAAGGTGCCGGTGACCATTTTTCTGGTCAATGGCGTCAAGCTTCAGGGCGTGATCACCTGGTTCGACAATTTCTGTCTGCTGCTGCGTCGCGATGCTCAGTCGCAACTTGTTTACAAGCACGCCATTTCTACCATCATGCCCGGCGCGCCGATCCAGTTGTTCGACCCCGAGCAAAACCAAGACCACGACTGACGGATCATATGGACGATTTTGACGATGACGATGGCCACCATGCCGGTGGCCCCAAGCCCTATATCGACAGACAGGAACAGCCGACCCGCGTCGGCCTCATCTGCCCAGATGTTCGCGGCAATCTGTCCTCGCACAGCATCGAGGCTCGTCAGGCCGAGTTCGAAGGCCTGGCCGAAGCCATCCACCTCGACGTCATTTTCTCCGAAGTGCTCCGCGTCCGCGAAGTCCGCCCGGCGACCTATCTCGGCGGCGGCCAGGTGCAGACCATTGCCGATCGGGTAAAGTCCGACAAGCTCGACCTGCTGCTGGTCGACGCGCCACTGACCCCAATCCAACAGCGCAATCTCGAGCGCGAAACCGGCACCAAGGTGCTGGATCGCACCGCTCTCATCCTCGAAATTTTCGGCGAACGCGCCGCCACCCGCGAAGGCGTGCTGCAGGTCGAGCTCGCGCATCTCAACTATCAAAAGGGCCGGCTCGTCCGCTCCTGGACCCACCTCGAACGCCAGCGCGGCAGCGGTGGCACCGGCTTCATGGGCGGTCCGGGCGAAACCCAGATCGAAAGCGATCGTCGCCAGATTACCGACCGCATCGTCCTGCTCGAAGATCGACTCGACAAGGTCAAGAAAACACGCGCCCAGCAGCGTGCACAGCGCACCCGCGCCGCCATCCCGGTCGTGGCGCTCGTCGGCTACACCAATGCCGGCAAGTCGAGCCTCTTTAACCGACTGACCGGGGCAGGGGTCTTCGCCGAGGACCTGCTGTTCGCAACGCTCGACACCACAGTTCGCAAGATCACGCTGCCGCATGGCCGAGAAGTCATGCTCAGCGACACGGTGGGCTTCGTCGCCGATCTCCCGCACGATCTTGTCGCCGCTTTCCGCGCAACGCTCGAAGAAGTCACCGACGCCGACATCATCCTCCACGTTCGCGATATCGCCAATCCCGACAATCTGGCGCAGGGCCATGATGTGCTGAAGGTTCTCGAAGAACTCGGCGTCTCGGGCGAAACAACGCCGATCGTCGAAGTCTGGAACAAGATCGACCTACTCGGCGATCAGCAGCAGGCTCTGGCGAGCGCTTCGCCCGTCGGCCGCGTCGCCGCCGCCATGCCGGTATCAGCGATCACCGGGCAGGGCATCGAAGACCTGCTGCTGCTGATCGAAAAAACGCTGGGCGAACAAAGCCGTACTTATCAGGTGCATGTGCCGCACAGCGCCGGATCGGATATTGGTTGGCTCCATAGCCACGCGGAAGTCATCTCGCGCGATGAACCAACCGAACAAGGCTCCGGCTTCGTCGTTCGTGTCGATCCGCGGAACAAGACGGAATTCCTCGAACGCTTCAACGGCCGCATCGCAGGCGTCGAAAGTTAGGCCTTGTCGCGCGCCCGGATTTCGTTCCAATAGCCGTCGAGACGCTCAAGGCCGGCATCGGCCGGATCGATATCGTCCTCGCGGCAGCGCGCCTCGACATAGTGAAAGCGGCGGGTAAACTTGCTGTTGGCATTGCGCAGCGCCGCTTCCGGATCGACGCCGGCCTTGCGAGCCAAGTTCGCAACGGCAAACAAAAGGTCGCCGATCTCCTCCTCGATCGCACCGTGATCCCCAGCGTTTTCGACCTCGGCAACTTCCGCAAGCTCTTCTTCGATCTTGGCGCGCACTGCTGGAAGATCCGGCCAATCGAAGCCGACCTTAGCCGCGCGTTTGGTCAATTTCTCGGCTCGAGCAAGGGCAGGGAGCACTTGCGGCACATCGTCGAGCACCGACGGCTCAGCATCTCCTTTGCGCTCGGCCTTGGCAGCACGCTCCTTGACTTTGATCGCCTCCCAACGGTCCTGCGCGTCGCTCGCACCATCGGCAACGACGTCGCCGAACACATGCGGATGCCGGCGGATCAGCTTCTCGGTAATTGCATAAACGACATCACCGATATCGAAATGCCCGGCTTCCTTGGCCATCTGCGCGTGAAAGATTGGCTGCAGCAGCAAGTCGCCGAGCTCTTCGCGCAAATCCGCAAAATCCTCGCGCTCGATGGCGTCGGCCACTTCATACGCTTCCTCGATCGTGTAGTTCCGGATCGAACGGAAATCCTGCTCCAGATCCCACGCGCATCCACCCACAGGATTGCGCAACGCCGCCATGATCTCGATCAGGCGGGAAATATCGCGAGACGGCTGCATGGTCTGACCTTGGTTAGTGGGAATCGTCGGGCTCATCTTATCCAACATGGACAAACAGGGGCTACAATGCTCGTCACAACCGCACACCCGCTGTTCGCATAATATATATTATGGAACTTTCTGGTGTGACGCATCCGGGTTCGTCGGACTTCATGCTCAAAGATTGAGGATCGACCCGCTTTTGACGTCGATCTGCATGCCGTCAAAGGCTGCAGTGACATTGTCGGGCGTTCCCTCGATCGTCGCGGCATAATCGAGATCGATATGCATGTTCGTCACCACCGCCTGCCGCGGCGACAGCTCTTCGATCAATGCTAGCGTCTCGGGCAAGCTGAGATGGCTTGGATGCGGCGTCGGTCGCAGTGCATCGACGATCCAGAGATCAAGATCGCGCACCGCATCCAGTGAACTGTCCGGCAAAGCCGAAAGATCGCAACTGTAGGCGAAATCGCTCACTCGGAAGCCAAGGCACCGTATATCGCCATGGATCATGTCGAAGGTACCGATCTCGATCTCGCCACCGGGCCCGGAAACCGAGACCGTGTCTCCAGCGACAATCTCATGCGCGTTGAGGATCGGCGGATACGAACTGCCTGGTGGCGTCGAAAAGCAGTAGCCAAAAGCTTCCCGCAAGCGCGCCCCGCATTCGGCCGTAAAATACACATCGACCCGGCGTCTGTTGTGCAGCGCCAAGACCCGAAGGTCGTCGATGCCATGCGTATGATCGGCATGCTCGTGGCTGTAAAAGACCGCGTCGACGCGATCGACACGCGCATCCAGCAATT
The DNA here is from genome assembly GCF_016698665.1 of Devosia rhizoryzae. Taxonomy (NCBI): domain Bacteria; kingdom Pseudomonadati; phylum Pseudomonadota; class Alphaproteobacteria; order Hyphomicrobiales; family Devosiaceae; genus Devosia; species Devosia rhizoryzae. The sequence goes on along the minus strand of NZ_CP068046.1, from coordinate 1,256,924 downwards.
GCTCGCGGAGGTCGGCGCCGGTGTCGATGACGATGCGGGTCGGATCGGCCACGCCGTCGGTCCAGCCTTCGATCAGCAGCGAACAGCGACGCCGGCGATTTCTGATTTCGTTGGGATCGCAAGCGCCCCAATCATTGCCGAGCCGCGGCACGCCACCGGATGATCCGCAGCCCAGGATGGTCGCGATGATCCGGTCCGGCGCTGCCATGGCTCAACTCAAACCAGTCTTGGAGAACAAGCGGCCGAAATTTGCGGTCGTTTCGGCGCCCAATTGCTCAAGCGTTATGCCGCGCACCTCGGCCAGCTTTTCGGCCGTATGCCGGACAAAGCTCGGTTCATTGGACTGGCCGCGATGTGGGATCGGCGCCAGATACGGCGCATCGGTCTCGACGAGATAGCGATCGGCGGGAACGAGCTTGGCGACCTCGCGGATTTCCTCGGCATTCTTGAAGGTGATTATGCCTGAAAAGGACACATAGCCGCCCAAAGCCAAAGCCCGCTGCGCGAGATCCACGCCGGCCGTGAAGCAGTGTAGAACAAAGGGGAAAGCCCCCTGCCCGGCCTCTTCTTCAAGGACCGCCGCCATATCGTCGTCGGCAGCGCGGCTGTGGATAACCAGTGGAAGACCGGTGACCCGTGCTGCCGCGATGTGACGGCGCAGGCCCACTGCCTGAGCCTCGCGCGGCGCATCGTCGTAGAAATAATCCAGACCGGCTTCACCGATAGCAACGCAGCGTGGATGGGCGCTGAGCCGTACCAGGTCGTCTGTTTGAATGTGCAGTTCCTGATCCGCGTTGTGCGGATGCGTGCCGACCGAGCACCAGACGTTCTCGAAGCGTTCCGCGATCCCGGCATAGGTGGAAAAGTTGTCCACCCTTGTGGAAATCGTCACCATGCCGGTCACGCCCGCAAGGGCAGCACGAGCCATGACGCCGTCGAGATCGGCGGACAAAGCCTCGAAGTCCAGATGGCAATGGCTGTCGATCAGCATCTATTCCGCCGGCTTTTCCAACCGCGCGAAAACGCCCTGCGGCACCGGCAGTTCCGTACCCGGCTGCAGGCGATGCGGCACAATTGCCAATGGCAGGATGCGATCTTCCTCGGGCACAGCCAATTGCTCTAGCAGTCGCGCAGCGGAGGCCGGAACGAAGGCCAGCATCGGGATGGCCAGGCGGCGCACCGTATCGGCCGTGCGATAAAGAACCGTGGCCATGCGCTCCGGATCGGTCTTTTTCAGCGCCCAGGGCTCCTGCGCGGCAAAGTAATTGTTGGCCGAGCTTAGCGCAGCGATCAGGGCGCCCGTGGCCTCGTGGATCAGTTGCTCGTCCATGGCCTTTTGCGCCGTCTGGATCGCTTCGCCCACTTCCTTTTCGAGCTGCTCATCGGCCGGCGTCGCATGCCCGAAGGCCGGCACCTTGCCCTCGCAGTTCTTGTTGATCATCGACAACGAACGCTGCGCCAGGTTGCCCAAGTTGTTGGCCAGATCGGCATTGACGCGGTTCACCAGCTTTTCGTGAGCATAGTCGCCGTCATTGCCGAACGACACTTCGCGCAGGAAGAAGTAGCGCACCGCATCGGCGCCAAACATTTCGACGAGTTCGAACGGGTCGATGACATTGCCCAGCGACTTGCTCATCTTCTGCCCGTCGACGGTCAAAAAACCATGCGCAAAGACGCGATGCTGCACCGGCAGGCCTGCACTCATCAGGAAGGCGGGCCAATAAACGGTGTGGAAGCGAATGATGTCCTTGCCGATGACATGAAGGTCCGCCGGCCAGAACTTCTTGAAAAGCTCGCTCTCCTCGTCCGGATAGCCGACGCCGGAAATGTAATTGGTCAGCGCATCGACCCAGACATACATCACATGGCCTTCGGCGCCCGGCACCGGAATGCCCCAGTCGAAGGTGGTGCGGCTGATCGAGAGGTCCTGCAGCCCCCCTTTGACGAAGGAGATGATCTCGTTGCGACGTTCCTTGGGCGCGATGAAATCGGGGTTCTGCTCATAAAGCTCGAGCAGCTTGTCGCCATAGGCCGAAAGCCGGAAGAAATAGGTCGGCTCTTCCACCCATTCTACCTCTGCCCCGGAAGGCGCAAAGCGCTTGCCGTCCTTCTCGGTCAGCTCGTCTTCGTCGAAATAGGCTTCATCGCGAACCGAATACCAGCCCTTGTAGGTCGACTGGAAAATATCACCGTTCGAACTCGCCTCCATCTTGCGCCAGATCGCCTGCGACGCCTCATGGTGGCGCTGCTCGGTGGTGCGAATGAAGTCGTCGTTGGAAAGGTTGAGCTCTGCCGCCAGCTTGCGGAACTCGGCAGCATTTCGGTCGGCAAGCTCGCGGACGGGGATGCCTTCCTTGGCCGCCGTCTGCACCATCTTGATGCCGTGCTCGTCGGTGCCGGTCAGGAAATAGACCTCGCGACCTTCGAGCCGCTTCCAGCGCGCAATCGCGTCGGTCGCGATCATCTCATAGGCATGCCCGATATGTGGCGCGCCATTGGGATAGGAGATCGCGGTCGTGACGTAGAAGGGCTTGGTCATGCTGGCTCGGCGGGCGTGGACAGGGCGCAATGCTTGCGAATGGAATCAAAGATCACGACAAGCGTCTGCTTCATATCGAGATTGACGCTGTCGGCTTCCGTAAGCAGAGCATTGGCCTTGTCCCATAGCTCGGTGGCTGAGGCAAGCCGCCTGCGATCCGCTCCAGAGGTCGCGGCCTCACGTGTCTCCGATGCCATCCAGTCGGCGAGGATTTCACGGGCGAAGGACATAGTCGGCCCCTGCGCATCCGACCCAAGCGCATCGGCCAGCTGCAACTGGGCGCTGATCGGCATGGAGTCCGGCCGCTGCAACCACAGCAACAGCGACGCCACCGGCGACGCATCACCCAGAGCCAGCGTCTCGAAGGCGCGACGCGGCCGGCCGCCTGCCAGGCTCACGGCGCGACTGAGGGTTTCGCCATCGAGACCCGCCAGGCTCGCGGTCACCACCGACCGCAGCATGTCATCTCGCAGCGGCCGCAGCGCCAGATTGTGGCATCGCGATTTTATGGTGGGCAGGAGCTGACCCGGACGATGCGAGATCAGGAAAAAAGTGGTCTCGGCAGGCGGCTCTTCCAGCGTCTTCAAGAGCGCGTTGGCCGCCGACGGATTGCAGTCGTCGATGCTGTCGAGGATCGCGATGCGGTGCCCCGCCCTGCCCCGCGTGTGGTGCAAGGCATCGCGCAGCTCGCGCACGTCCTCGACGCGGATGACCGAATAAAAGCTCTTGCTGTCCTTCGGACGCCGTCGCAGCAGCGAGAGGTTCGGATGCGACAGCGCCGCAATCTGCTCATGCACGCGATGCGGCGGCTCATCGCCGGTTGCGACGAGGATTGCGGCAGCAAGCTCGAAGGCCAAAGTCGCCTTGCCGATGCCCTGCGGACCGTGCAGCATGATGGCGCCCGGCAGCCGACCCTCGGCAAGCTGCGCCAGAACCGCACCCCGAGCCAAGTCATGGCCGATCGCGGACTGCCGCTGCTCCGGCAGCGGTAGCCCGTCGAGCGCGCTGGGATCGCTCACTCGGCCGCCCTGCCCTGCAGTTCCGGAAAGCGGTCGCTCACCAGCGACCAGATCGCCGCTTCCAGGGCTTCTTCGCTTTGCTCGGCGGAGATGACCTTGCAGCGGTCAGGATTGGCGCGGGCGATATCGAGAAAATTCTGCCGCAGCCGCTGATGCCAGTCGAGTTCTTCCTTCTCGAAGCGATCTCCGGTGGCCTGGAGGCCGTCCTCGATCGCGCGCTGCTCAACGCGGCGAAAAGCGGCTTCCGGATCCATATCGAGGATAATGGTTAGATCGGGCGTATGGCCATCGAGCGCCAAAGTCTCGAGCGCATCGATCAGCCGATCATCCACGCCCCCGGTCAGCCCTTGATAGGCGCGCGTCGAGTCGCAAAACCGGTCCGAAATGACCCACACGCCATTGTCGAGATTGGGCGCGATCAGCTCATGCACGTGGTCAAGACGCGCCGCGGCAAAAAGCACGGCTTCCGAGCCCGCCCCCCAGGCTTCCGACCGGCCCTGAAGAATAAAGGACCGGATCGCCTCGGCCTTGGGCGTGCCGCCCGGTTCTCTCGTGCGCACCGCGTCTATCGACTGGCGCCCGAGATTGTTGAGAAGCCGCCGTACCTGGGTCGATTTGCCCACGCCTTCACCCCCTTCAAAGGTGATGAATCGGGCGGAACGTCGGCTGGGCGCTTCAAGCATGGTCGCTCTGGTATCCGAAACTGCGCCCTAGAGCCAGCCAAGCGCCAGCTGTTTCAGCGCGTCGGTCGCCCGGCGCACCAGGTCGCCCTGCGGCACGTCCTGCGCAGCATAAAGCGGCGCCGATTGCACTAGCTGATCGTTGCAGAACACGCGCAGCTCCGCGATTTTGTCGCCCTGCGCAATCGGCGGCATCAGCGGGCCCGAATAATTGACGGTCGCAGAGAGACACTGGCGCGAACCGCGCGGCAAATAGAGCGCAATCTCTCCCTGCCCCACGAGGCCGACCTTTGCCGCTTCGCCACCATAGACATCGGCTTCGGCAACGACAGCGCCCGCTGCATAGGGCGTGAAGCGTTCAAAAGCCCGCGCGCCCCAGGTCAGCAGCTTGCGGCCCTCTTCGGTGCGCTCGCGCATCGAGGTCAGTCCATGCACCACGGCCACAAGGCGCCGATCGCCCTGGTCGGTCGAGGTCACCGAACCATAGCCGGCCGCCTCGGTATGCCCCGTCTTGAGCCCATCGACGCCGATGCCCATTTCGACGAGCGAGTTGCGGTTGGGCTGCTTGATGCCGTTCCACTCCATCTCCGGCTCGGAGAAGTAGTGGTAATATTCCGGAAATTCTCGGATCAGATAACGCCCGAGCTCGGCTAGATCGCGGGCCGTCGAGTATTCGTTAGGGTCTGGCAAGCCGGTCGAGTTGGTAAAGTTAGAGCCCTCAAGCCCGATCTGCCGGGCGAGCTCGTTCATCATCTGCGCAAACGTGCCTTCCGACCCGGCGATGCCCTCAGCCAAAACGATGGCCGCATCATTGCCGGACTGGATGATCACCGAGCGAACAAGATCCTCGACGCGGATCTGCGAATTGAGATCCGCGAACATGGTCGAACCGCCCGAGGATGCGCCACCGGTCCGCCAGGCATTCTCGGAAACGAAAAACTGGTCGTCAAAGCTCAGACGGCCGGCGCGGATCTCGTTGAAGACGACCGCAACGGTCATCAGCTTGGTCATGCTGGCCGGCTCGAGCCGGGCATCGGCGTCCTTCTGGAAGATCACCGTGCCGGACTCATAGTCCATCAAAACCGCAAATTTTGCATTGGTCGAAAAATCGGCCTGAGCGAAGGTTGGCGCCACCAGACCCAGCAGTGTTGCAATGGCAATCAGCAGTCTCACTTGGCGCCTCCCCTGTCCCTGAACCGGGATAGCAAATTAGTATTGGATTATGTCGGCGAGGCCAAGTTCCCGAGCCAGGTTCAAGACGTCTTCTTTGCCGGCTCCGGGCTTCAATTGTGTGAGAGTGAGCTGGGTTGCCGGATCTCCGGCATAGGTCACCGCTTCTTCGCTCACAGCGCCAAGCAAGGCAAACCGTTGGGCAAGGCTCGCGGCATTGCCGGGATCGGCGTAAACGCCGAGACCGATCCGGACGGCGCGCTGGTCAGCATCCACACTTGCTGCCCAGGCGGCGAGGTCGCTGTTGCCCTCGGCCATGGCATTGACCGCAGCATGGGCGCTGCCGATCGCAGCATCAGCCTGCTGGGGCGTGGTGTAGGAGAAGAGCCCACCCAGGAAGTTCTGCGTCATGCCAAGAAGGCTGCGGTTGCTTTCGCCCGCATCGGCAAACTGAGTGCGGCTGCCCCCGGTATCGAAATCGGCAGGTCCATTGTAGCTGGCGACGAGCGTGCGGGTATCGTCGCCTTCAAGCGGCGCCGGACCCATATAGTCGACCTTGATCGGCGCAGAACCCTTGGTGACGTAGCCCAGCATCGCGGCGGCGCGATAGGAAAGGTCCATGACTCGGCCGGGCAGATAGGGGCCGCGATCGTTGACGCGAACGACGATCGAACGGCCATTTTCTTGATTGGTGACGCGGACATAGGATGGCAGCGGCAGGGTCGCGTGGGCGCCGGTAATGGCATTGGCGGAAAAAATTTCGCCGTTTGCGGTTTGGCGGCCGTGAAAGTCCGAACCGTACCAGGAGGCCTTGCCGGTCGCAGAATAGCCCTGCGGGTTTTCCTGCGGAACGTAGGTAACCCCTTTGACGGTATAAGGTTTTCCGACCTGGTAGCGTCCGCCGCCACGGGGCGGATTGGGATGATTGGTGACGCGTGGAGAGACGGCAACGCCATATTCGCCCGAGGTGAATGCACTACGTTTGACGGTCGCACCCAGCCCCCCACCCGTCGCACATGCTGCGATCATGGGTGCAACGAGAGCACCTAAAAAGAGAAAACGGACGGCACTTCGCCAGGTTGTCGTCACGGTATGCGCTACTCGAACAGAAACACTCGAGCGGAATCATAGAGGCGGCATCGGGCAGTGCACAGAAAGGAACAATTTTATGCTTTATCGCTGGTTAATGTTCACACCGGCTTAGGCAGCGACCGAAATGAAGACGCGGCTTGATGTGATATAAAGATATCTTTATGTGATTGGCGAGCGCAAGCCTGCGCCGGTATTTAATGAAAGAGAGGATGGCGATGAGCCCCTCCCCCACCGATACGATCATTCCCGATTGGAACGAGGTTCGTGCAGCGCTCACTGCCGCGATGCAGGATCACATCCTGATCCTCGATGGCGCCATGGGCACGATGATCCAGCGGCTGGGGCTCGCAGAAGAAAACTTCCGTGGCGACCGCTTCAAGGACTGGAGCCACCCGCTCAAGGGCAACAACGATCTTCTGGTGCTGACCGAGCCTCAGCAGATCGAAGACATCCACTACGCCTACTATATGGCCGGCGCCGACATCGTCGAAACAAACACTTTTTCGGCGACCTCCGTGGCGCAGGCCGACTATGCCTGCGAAAGCGCAGTCTACGACATCAACTACCAGGGCGTCGTGGTTGCGCGGCGGGCAGCGATCCGCGCCGAGCGCGAGGACGGCCGCCGGCGGTTCGTTGCTGGCGCACTCGGACCGACCAACAAGACGTCGTCCATGTCGACCGACGTCAACAATCCTGGGCATCGCGCCATCAGCTTTGACGAGCTTGTCGTGGCCTATGGCGAGGCGATCACTGGACTGATCGATGCCGGTGCCGACCTGCTGCTCTTCGAAACCATCACCGACACGCTCAACACCAAGGCCGGCATCTTTGCGGCGCAGCGCCTCTTCGAAGAGCGGGGCATCGATGTTCCGATCATGATCTCGGGCACGATCACCGATCTTTCCGGCCGAACCCTCTCCGGCCAGACGCCGACCGCCTTCTGGTATTCGGTGCGCCACGCCAATCCGATCACCATCGGGCTCAATTGCGCGCTCGGCGCCGACCTGATGCGCGACCATATTTCCGAGCTCTCCAACGTCGCCGACGCCTTTATCTGCGCCTATCCCAACGCCGGCCTGCCCAACGAAATGGGTGCCTATGACGAAACGCCGTCAGACATGGCAAGCCAGCTGGAAAGCTTTGCCCAAGACGGGCTGCTGAACATCGTCGGCGGCTGCTGCGGCTCGACGCCCGACCATATCCGCGCCATCGCCCAGACCGCCGCGCGGTTCAAGCCGCGTCCGGTGCCGCATGCCGATCGGCTCCTACGCCTCGCCGGCCTCGAACCATTCACGCTCACCAAGGACATCCCCTTCGTCAACATCGGCGAGCGCACCAACGTCACCGGCTCCGCCCGCTTCCGCAAGCTGATCACGGCCGGCGATTATACCGCCGCTCTCGATGTCGCCCGTGACCAGGTGGCAAACGGCGCCCAGGTCATCGACATCAACATGGACGAGGGCCTGATCGACAGCCAGCAAGTCATGGTCGATTACCTCAATCTTCTGGCGGCGGAACCCGACATCGCCAAGGTGCCGCTGATGATCGACTCTTCCAAGTGGGAGGTCATCGAAGCCGGCTTGAAATGCGTGCAGGGCAAGGCCCTGGTCAATTCGATCTCGCTCAAGGAAGGCGAAGAATCGTTCATCCGTTATGCGAGGCTCGTGAAAGCCTATGGCGCGGCCGTCGTAGTCATGGCCTTCGACGAGACCGGACAGGCCGACACCAAGGCGCGCAAGGTCGAGATCTGCGCCCGTGCCTACAAGATCCTGACCGAAGTCGTCGGCTTCCCGCCCGAAGACATCATCTTCGATCCCAACGTCTTCGCCGTGGCCACCGGCATCGAAGAGCACAACAACTATGGCGTCGACTTCATCGAGGCCACGGAGGAGATCACCGGGCAACTGCCGCATGTGCATATCTCGGGCGGCATCTCTAACCTCAGCTTCTCGTTCCGCGGCAACGAGCCGGTGCGCGAGGCCATGCACGCCGTCTTCCTCTACTATGCCATCCAGAATGGCATGGACATGGGCATCGTCAATGCCGGCCAGCTCGCCGTCTACGAGACCATCGACCGGGAACTGCGCGATGCCTGCGAGGACGTGATCCTCAATCGTCGTGCCGACGCCACCGACCGCATGCTGGAACTGGCCGAGCGCTACAAGGGCCAGGCCGGGGGCGAAGCCAAAGGCAAGGACACGAGATGGCGCGACCTGCCGGTCAATGACCGCATCACCCATGCGCTCGTCAACGGCGTCACCGAATTCATCGAAGCCGACACCGAAGAAGCCCGCAAAGCCTCCGAGCGCCCGCTGCATGTGATCGAAGGCCCGCTGATGGCCGGCATGAACGTCGTCGGCGACCTGTTCGGCTCAGGCAAGATGTTCCTGCCGCAGGTGGTGAAGTCTGCCCGCGTCATGAAGCAGGCCGTGGCCTACCTCATGCCCTTCATGGAAGAAGAAAAGCGCCTCAATGGCGACGCCTCCGGCCGCCAGAGCGCCGGCAAGGTCCTGATGGCGACGGTCAAGGGCGACGTCCACGACATCGGCAAGAACATTGTTGGCGTTGTCCTCGCCTGCAACAATTACGAGATCATCGATCTTGGCGTCATGGTGCCGAGCCAGAAGATTCTCGAAACCGCCAAGGCCGAAAACGTCGACATCATCGGTCTTTCGGGCCTGATCACGCCATCACTCGATGAAATGGTCCATGTCGCCGCCGAGCTCGAACGCGAAGGCTTCGACATCCCGCTGTTGATCGGCGGCGCGACCACCAGCCGCGTGCATACGGCCGTCAAGATCCACCCGCGCTACAATCGCGGCCAGACCGTCCACGTCAACGACGCTAGCCGCGCCGTCGGCGTGGTGTCCAACTTGCTGTCCGACGACACCAAGGTGACGTTTATCGAAGGTGTGAAAGCCGAATACGCCAAGGCTGCGGCGGCGCACGAGCGGGCCGAGGCTGAGAAGAAGCGGCTGCCGCTTGCCGCGGCGCGCGCCAACGCGTTGAAGCCGGACTGGTCGACTTTCAAAGCCACCAAGCCGCGCTTTTTCGGTAACCGCACCTTTACCGATTTCGATCTCGCCGAAGTTGCCACCTACATCGATTGGACCCCCTTCTTCCAGACCTGGGAGCTTAAAGGGCGCTTCCCCGCCATCCTCGAAGACGAAAAACAAGGCGAAGCCGCCCGCGCTCTGTGGGCCGATGCGCAGGCCATGCTGACGCAGGTGATCGACGAAAAATGGTTTGCCCCCAAGGCCGTCGTCGGCTTCTGGCCGGCTAACGCCGTCGGCGACGACGTGCGTCTATTCACCGGCGAGGATCGTTCCGACGAACTGGCAACGCTGTTCACCCTCCGCCAGCAGCTGAGCAAGCGCGACGGCAAGCCGAACATGGCCTTGAGCGACTTCGTGGCGCCAGCCGGCACTCCGGACTACCTCGGCGGCTTCGTCGTCACCGCAGGCCTTGAAGAAGTGGCGATCGCCGAACGCTTCGAGCGCGCTAACGACGACTATTCCTCGATCCTCGTCAAAGCCTTGGCCGACCGCTACGCCGAGGCCATGGCCGAGATGATGCACCAGAAGGTCCGCAAGGAACTCTGGGGCTACGCCGCCGACGAAACCTTTGCCGTGTCGGAGCTGAGTGAAGAACGCTATCAAGGCATCCGCCCTGCTCCCGGCTATCCCGCTCAGCCCGATCACACCGAGAAGACGACGCTGTTCAAGCTACTCGACGCGGAAAACGCCGTCGGCGTGACGCTGACCGAGAGCTACGCCATGTGGCCCGGCTCGTCTGTGTCTGGACTCTACTTCAGCCATCCCGACAGCTACTATTTCGGCGTTGCCAAGGTCGAGCAGGATCAGGTCGAAGACTATGCGCGCCGCAAAGGCATGCCCGTCGAGGAGGTCGAGCGCTGGCTTGGGCCAATCCTCAACTATGTTCCGGGCCGCGTCGCGGCGGCTTGATTTGTGAGTGTGGCGAGGACCCCCACCCTGCCTCCCCCTCAAGAAGGGGAGGGGCACAATCGGTGATCGTCCAGCAGCTCAGTGTACTCGATGAGTTCCTCCCCCTCCTTCAGGGGGAGGTTAGGTGGGGGTTTAGGTTTAGGCGAGATGTTCCGATGATCCCCGTCACCCTTATCACCACACGCGGGCAGCTCGTGCCGCTGGATAGCGAGACGGCGCTGCTCCGTCTGCCGGCCAACACCGGACATGGCCACTCCGATGGCGACACCTGCCCGGCTTGCGCAGCGCAAACCGATATACGGGCGCAGCTTTATAATCTGACGGAAGAAGTCAGACGTTCCATGCGGCCTGCCTTTTCGCGCGTTGTCGTGGATGCGAGCGCGGTCAAGGATATCTCGCAAGTTGTTGCAGCGCTGACGGGCAAGCTACCGGCGCAGGCGCTGCGGGATCATCAGGTGGCAAGGATGTTTGTGCTGGTGGGGTGAAGGCCCCCCTCATCCGTCTCGCTGACGCGAGCCACCTTCTCCCACGAGGGGAGAAGGAAGAGGTGGTGGACAGACGGGCGCGATGCCTCCCTTCTCCCCTTGCGGGAGAAGGTGCCCGAAGGGCGGATGAGGGGGCTAGAAGCGCACCAACGGCGTATCCGCCCTCAAGTACAGCGGATGTTTCGGCGACCCATCCCCGTTGGTGCCAAAGCACCAGAGCTCGACGCCGTCCGCCCTCAGCGCTTCCACCAGCTCCCGCCCTGCCCCAGCCAAAGCTTTGTTGAGCTTGCCATGGCACAGCACCACTTTGCTCGCACCCGACGCGGCTTGGCGGATCGCCGGGAGATTGGCATCTGAGACCGCCTCGACCCCCGGCTGCAGCAGGGCCTTGGGGTCGGTTGCCCGATAGTCCCCGACATTGCATTTCACCATGGCCTCAAACTCTTCGCGCCGCGCGAAGGTCCATTCGCGAGCGCAGGTCGGGTCGTCCACCGTCGCGTCGGCCGTGGAGGGGTTCATGCCGATAAAGACGATATAGCGTTCGGGAAAAGTCTCTCCGAGCCAGCGCCGCATGATCTGGCGGTGCTTGCCGTCGGCGCTGATCACGACATCGCCGCGCACGCCTTCACCGAGCCGCAGCCGGACCTTGCCGCCAGGATCGTGCTCGCTCATGCGGTGAGGTCACTCGGCGGCACGAGGCCGTTGATCAGCGAGGCCGTGGTGATGGTATTGGCGAGAAGGCAGGCGATGGTCATCGGGCCAACTCCGCCCGGCACCGGCGTGATGGCGGCGGCGTTCTCCGCAGCCGCGGCGAAATCGACATCGCCCACAAGCCGCGTCTTGCCCTCGCCGCGCTCCGGCGCATCCACACGATTGATACCCACATCGATCACCACGGCGCCCGGCTTGATCCAGTCGCCCTTGATCATCTGCGGCCGGCCGACGGCGGCGATAACGATGTCGGCCGCGCGCACCACCTCTGGCAGGTTTTGCGTGCGCGAATGGGCGACCGTGACGGTGCAATTGTCGCGCAGAAGCAGCTGCATCATCGGCTTACCGACGAGGTTGGAGCGGCCGATGATGACGGCATTCTTGCCCTCGAGCGAACCCAGCTCGTCGCGCAGCAGCATGAGGCAGCCGAGCGGCGTGCAGGACACAGGGCCCGGAAGGCCGATCTGCACCTTGCCAACATTGGCGGGGGTGAAGCAATCAACGTCCTTGGCCGGATCGATGGTTTCAATGACCTTGTTGGGATCGATGTGCTTGGGCACCGGCATCTGCACCAGGATGCCGTGTACGGCAGGATCGGCGTTCAGAGCAGCGATCAGCGATAAAAGCTCGGCCTCAAGCACATCAGCGGGCAGTTCGTGCTTGAAGGAGTTCATGCCGACTTCAGCCGTCTGCTTGGCCTTGGACGAGACATAAACCTGGCTCGCCGGGTCGGTGCCAACAATGACGACGGCGAGTCCTGGGGTGATACCGTGCTGGGATTTCAGCCGATCGACATGGTTGGCGATGCGGATGCGCAGGGCTTCGGCGAAGGCTTTTCCATCGATGATTTTTGCGGTCATACTGCCTCTCGAACTCGGGCTTCGACATAAGGGATGAGGGATGATCCGTCCATTGCTTTGGCTGCCGCTGCTGGCACTTTCGATCGAGCCCGCGCTGGCTCAGGCGTCGATCGAAAAGCAGGCGCAAAAGCTGCACAAGCTTGCGGGCGGCGAATGGTGCCAGCCTGAAATCGCTGCGGGCTTGGATCCCGAAAACGGAGCTTACCAGGAATGGACACTGACCTATACGCCGGACTATGAGGGCGCGGAAACCGAAACCATGACGCTGGTCCGCCTCTTCTGCATGGCCGGCGCTTACAACGTCCAGCACAGCTACTATCTTTATCGCGAATATGAAGGGCTAATGCCGCTGGCCTTCGCGGTGCCCACCTTCGAACTCGAATACGAGAACGACGACAGTTTCGAAGGCGAACTCCTGGGCATCGAGCTTAACGGCATGGGTGCGGTGACCACGCTCACCAACTCGACCTTCGACGAGGAAACCAAGACGATCACGTCCAATGCCTATTGGCGTGGCATCGGCGACGCGAGTTCAATCGGCGTCTGGGAATTTCGCGAGGCGAGCTTCGCGCTGAAGCGCTACGAGGTGGATGCGACCTATGACGAGGAGGTCAATCCGCAGGTGCTGGTGGATTACGACAAATAAGAAGGCCGCCTCGGCATTGCTGCCGGGCGGCCTCTGGAAACGATCCACCGCGCTGTTGAGGGCTTGGGGGACATGCGGCAAACCGCTTCTGGTCCGTCGGGCATGGGTCGATGCTGATCCAACGAACAGGCTCGAAGGTGGTCGGCAATTGCGGCGAGAAAAAAGCCGGTCACCGATCTGTGAAGCCTGTCTGACTTTCGCACTCGCGTTGAGAAGCCGTCATGCGCGGCCTATAGTGACGCAAAGTCCCGAGTCCAAGAGGCTGGCCCGTCCGGGGCCGTGAAAGAACAAGATGACCACCCTCTCCCCGCCCCGTGTCGAAAAGCAATCCTTCACCGACCCGCATGAGGCATGGGCGCATCTGACGGCCCTCTACCATCGCAACTGCGATTTCATTCGGGAACACCTACAGGGCCTGATGGAGGGCCAGATTCCAGCCGGCCGCGTCCGTGCCTATTACCCGCAGGTGGAAGTGCGCTCCACGAGCTATTCCAAGGGCGAGAGCACCCTGCCCTACGGGTACCTTCATTCCCCCGGCATCTATCGCACCACGGTCACCGCGCCAGACCTGTTCAAGGGATATCTGCAGGAACAGTTCGCCGTGATCCTCAAAAACCATGGCGGCACCATCGATATCGGCGAATCGGACACGCCGATCCCGCTGCATTTCGCGCTGGGTCCACGCGATCATCTCGATGGCAGGGCCATCAATGCGCTGGACGTGCCGCTACGCGACGTGTTCGACGCGCCCGATCTCGGCAACACCGATGACGAGATCGCCAACGGTACCTATGTGCCGCCGCGCGGCGGGCCCTACCCGCTCTCGGCCTTTACCGCGCCGCGTGTGGACTACTCGTTGTTCCGGCTCGCCCACTATACCGGCACCGATGCCGACCACTTCCAGAACTTCGTGATTTTCACGAACTACCAGTTCTACATCGACGAATTCTGCCGCATCGCCAAGGGCTGGATGAGCGAGAGCCATCCCCATTACGAGCGCTTCATTGAGCCCGGCAACGTCTCGACCGACAATATGCTGACTGGCGGCACGATCACCGGCGAACCGCCGGCCCGCATGCCGCAGATGCCCGCCTATCATCTCGTGGGCGAGCGCGGACGCGGCATCACCATGGTCAATATCGGCGTGGGTCCGTCCAACGCCAAGACTATCACCGACCATATCGCCGTGCTGCGCCCGCATGCCTGGATCATGCTGGGGCACTGCGCGGGTCTCCGCAATTCGCAGGAGCTCGGCGACTATGTTCTGGCACATGCCTATGTCCGCGAAGACCATGTGCTGGACGCCGACCTGCCGCTGAGCGTGCCGATTCCGGCGCTCGCCGAAGTGCAGGTCGCGCTCGAGCAGGCAGTCGAAGAGGTCACCCAGACTGAGGGCGTCGAGACCAAGAAGATCATGCGCACCGGGACGGTCGCGACCTTCGACAATCGCAATTGGGAATTGTGGGATCAGACGCAGGTCACGCGCCAGCTCAGCCAGTCACGCGCCGTGGCGCTGGATATGGAATCGGCGACGATCGCGGCAAACGGTTTCCGCTTCCGCGTGCCCTACGGCACCCTGCTCTGCGTCTCCGACAAGCCGCTGCATGGCGAACTCAAGCTTCCCGGCATGGCCTCGGACTTCTACCGCACCCAGGTCAATCGCCATCTGCAGATCGGACTGCGGGCCATGGAGATCCTGCGCGACCAGCCAGCGGAGCGCTTGCATTCGCGCAAGCTCAGAAGCTTCGCCGAGACGGCATTTCAGTAGGCCCCCTCACCCGTCTCGGCCGTTGGCCGATCCACCCTCTCCTGCGAGGGGAGAGGGAAGCTGGTGGGACCCCCTTCTCCCCTTGCGGGAGAAGGTGCCCGAAGGGCGGATGAGGGGTGTCGTTCAGCAAAAAAGCCCGGTGTCACCACCGGGCTTTTTCAATTGTCTCAGCGATACGGTTACCGCCCCTTAACCACCGAATACCCAGCATATCGTGCCGACGACCCAAGTTGCTCTTCGATGCGGATCAGCTGGTTGTACTTGGCGAGACGATCGGAGCGCGAGAGCGAGCCGGTTTTGATCTGGCCGCAGTTCAGCGCAACTGCGAGGTCGGCAATGGTCGAGTCCTCGGTTTCGCCCGAGCGGTGCGACATCACCGAAGTGTAGCCGGCGCGGTGCGCGGTATCGACGGCGTTGAGCGTCTCGGAGAGCGAGCCGATCTGGTTGACCTTGACCAGGATCGAGTTGGCCGTGCCCATCTTGATGCCGGAGCGCAGGCGCTCGGTGTTGGTGACGAAAAGATCGTCGCCAACCAGCTGCACCTTCTTGCCGATGGCGTCGGTCAGCGCCTTCCAGCCATCCCAATCGTCCTCGGCCATGCCGTCTTCGATGGTGATGATCGGGAAGCGGTTGGCGAGATCTTCGAGGAAACGCACGTTTTCGTCGGAGCCGAGCGACTTGCCCTCGCCTTCCAACTCATAGCGGCCGTTCTTAAAATATTCGGTGGCCGCGCAATCCAAACCGAGGAACACGTCCTCGCCTGGACGATAGCCGGCCTTTTCGATCGAACGCATGATGAAGCCAAGCGCCTCGTCAGCCGAGCCAAGGTTTGGCGCGAAACCACCTTCGTCGCCGACATTGGTGTTGTGACCTTCAGCAGCGAGACCCTTCTTGAGGGTGTGGAAGATTTCCGAACCGATGCGAACGGCGTCGGCAATCGACTCTGCACCGGCCGGCAGGATCATGAATTCCTGCATGTCGATCGGGTTGTCCGCATGCTGGCCGCCATTGATGATGTTCATCATCGGCACCGGCAGGACATGGGCGTTTGGCCCACCGATATAGCGGTAGAATGGCAACTCGCTCGACTCCGCAGCGGCCTTGGCCACGGCCAGCGACACGCCGAGAATGGCGTTGGCGCCCAGCTTGCTCTTGTTGGCCGTGCCGTCGAGCTCGATCATGGCCTCGTCGACGCCGAGCTGGTCGAGGGCATCGAGGCCTTCGATCTCATCGGCGATGACGGTGTTGACGTTTTCGACAGCCTGGGTCACGCCCTTGCCGGAATAAAGCGTGCCGCCATCGCGAAGTTCGACCGCTTCATGCGCCCCGGTCGAGGCGCCGGACGGCACTGCGGCGCGGCCGAAGCTGCCGTCATCCAGAACCACATCGACTTCGACAGTTGGATTGCCGCGGCTGTCGTAGATCTGACGGCCCATGACGTGGATGATGGAGGACATGCCTGTTCTTCCCGGGTTTTGGTGCGAGTTGTGCTTCTCCTAGACGCGCCGTGTGACAGTGAAAAGAGGGCAGCGGCAAAAAAGCGGCTGCGCGCCGCTGGAAACGATTGTTCCGGGCTCTAGCATGTCCTCATGCCCTGCCCTAACATGTCAGCCTGGGCGTTCTGCCCGATCTTGCGGAGGAGAATTTCGTGACCACACAACTCGTCAAACAGGTGGCCCATACCTGCATTTTCGCGCGCGACCTCGATGCCGTGGAGACCTTCTACCGCGTCGTCTGCGGCGTGGCTCCAAAGTTCGACTTCAAGCGCGGCGACGATCGGATCGGCTTCTATCTTGACTTCGGCCACCGCACCTTCGTCGAGGTCTTCCTCAAGGGCGAAAGCCGCTTCGACGAAAGCAACCAGATCAACCACATCTGCTTTGAAACCGACGACATCGACGCCTTCATGGCCAATGCCAAGTCCAAGGGCGTTACAGTGACCGACAAGAAGCTGGGCGTCGACCACACCTGGCAGTGCTGGCTGGCAGACCCAAGCGGCGTCAAGCTCGAGATTTTTCAATACACCGAGAACTCGATGCAATTCGGGCCCGACGGCGTCGATTGCCAGGTGGATTGGTGAGCCGCAGGAGGCACCTCCTTCCGAGCTACACTAGGCTCGTTCCTCGCCAAGCTCCGCTTGCCTTCCCCTCTGAGGGGGAAGGTGGACACCCCGTATGTTGCACAATCTCGCAAGAACCACCGAGCTTACCCTCCCCCTTGAGGGGAGGGCAGCGGCGCTAGGCCTGAAGGGCCGTAGCAAAGCTAGGGAGGGGGTAACTAGTCTTCCCGCTTGTGCGCCTCGACATGCTTTTCCGCCCGCGCCTTCTCCGCCGCTTCCTTTAGCTTTTCAGCCTTGGTGCGCCCGAAAAACACGCGATTTTCCGAAGCCTTCGCGTCCTTGTCAGCGCGAGCCTTTTGTTTGCGGGCTGTCCGAAGGTTGACGATGTCAGCCATCAGACCAGGCGGCTCTGCTCCATCGCGGCGGCGATGAAGCTGGTGAACAGCGGATGCGGCTCGAACGGCTTCGATTTCAGTTCGGGGTGGAATTGCACGCCGATGAACCACGGGTGGTCGGTGCGCTCGACGATCTCCGGCAAGGTGCCGTCGGGCGAGACGCCGGAGAACAGCAAGCCGTTCTTTTCCAGCATCTTGCGATAATCCATGTTCACTTCATAACGGTGACGATGGCGCTCGCTGATGCGGGTCGAACCATAGATATCGGCAACACGCGAACCGCGGGTTAACTGTGCCGGATAAGCGCCCAGACGCAGCGTGCCACCAAGGTCACCCTCTGCAGATCGAGCTTCCTTCTCGTTGCCCTTGACCCATTCGGTCATCATGCCGACGATCGGCTCCTTCGTTGGGCCGAACTCGGTTGAGGAGGCATTCTTGATGCCGGCCGTGTTGCGGGCGGCCTCGATACACGCCATCTGCATGCCGAAGCAGATGCCGAAATAGGGCACGTCCTTGATGCGGGCGAAGCGCGCCGCCTCGATCTTGCCAGCCGAGCCCCGCTCGCCAAAACCGCCCGGGACCAGAATGCCGTGCACGTGCTCGAGGTACGGCGCAGGATCGTCGCGCTCGAAAACCTCCGAGTCGATCCACTGCAGGTTCACCTTGACCTTGTTGGCAATGCCGCCATGGGTCAGGGCTTCGCTCAGCGACTTATAGGCGTCCTTGAGGCCGGTATATTTGCCCACGATGGCAATGTTCACTTCGCCTTCGGGATTGTGATAGCGGCGGGAAACCTCGTCCCAGGCTCCCATGTCTGGCTCCGGCGCATCGGTAATACCGAAGGTCGCGAGGATCTCGCGGTCCAGCCCTTCATGGTGATAGGCCAGCGGCACGTCGTAAATGGAGGCGACATCCAGACCCTGGATAACGGCCGACTCGCGCACGTTGCAGAAGAGCGAAAGCTTCTTCTTTTCGCCTTCCGGGATCGGGCGATCGCAACGCACCAAAAGCACGTCTGGCGCAATGCCGATGGAGCGCAGTTCCTTGACTGAGTGCTGGGTCGGCTTGGTCTTGAGCTCTCCGGCGGACGGGATATAGGGCATCAACGTCAGGTGGAGATAGCAGGCGTGGCCGCGCGGAAGGTCGTTGCCGAGTTGGCGAATGGCTTCGAAGAACGGCAGGCCTTCAATATCGCCGACAGTGCCGCCGATCTCGACCAGCACGAAGTCGAAATCATCATTGCCATCTAGCACGAAATTCTTGATCGAGTCGGTGACGTGCGGAATGACCTGCACGGTCGCGCCCAAAAACTCGCCCTTGCGCTCTTTCGCCAGGAGGTCGGAATAGATACGGCCCGAAGTGATGTTGTCGCGCTTGTTGGCGGCGCGTCCGGTGAAGCGCTCATAGTGGCCGAGATCGAGATCGGTCTCGGCACCGTCATCGGTGACAAAGACTTCGCCGTGCTGAGTCGGCGACATCGTGCCGGGATCGACATTGAGATAGGGGTCGAGCTTGCGCAGGCGAACCTTGTAGCCGCGCGCCTGGAGGACTGCTCCGAGTGCTGCCGAAGCCAGACCCTTGCCAAGGGAGGAAACCACGCCTCCGGTGATGAATACGTACCGAGCCATGGGCGATCACCATAAGCAAATAGTTGTCGATTCGCAGAGCGCCTTCGCGTTCTACACAAAAGAAGAAGGGGATGTTTCCATCCCCTTTTCAGGTGCCTTGCGGCGGTTAGTTCGCCGGAGCGGCGGGTGTCGGTTCGGCCGGGGCCGCGGGCACTGGCAGGTCGCTGCTGATCGCGGCAGGCGCGGCGGTCTCGTTGGTCGGAGCCAGAAGCGGAACTTCGGTCGCGGGAGCCGTGGTCGTTGCGTCAGCCGCAGGTGCGGTGGTGGTCTCGGTCGCCGGCGCTGCAGGAACGGGCAGATCGGTGTCGGTCGACGTCGCCGGCGTCTGGGCCTCAGCCGGAAGCAGCAGGTCCGATGTTTCTTCGCCCTGAAGAGCGTTAAGCGCATCGAGCACGGTCGACGGCTGCTCGCCCGTCGGCGTCGTCACGGCGTTTTCCAGGATGCCGGAAGTGCCGCGATCGAGTTCGTTGATAACCGTGAGCCCAATGGCCGAAACGAAGAACAAAGTGGCAAGGATCGCCGTGGTGCGGGTCAAGAGGTTCGCCGAACCGCGCGCCGTCATCAGGCCGCCGCCGCCACCGCCGATGCCCAGCGCACCACCCTCGCTCCGCTGCAGCAGGATGACGACAATCAGCGCCAGCACGATCAGCAGGTAGGCGACTAGGAGGACGTTGGCCATGGAATTCTTGTCTTCGCGTCAATCCGGGTCCGGCCACGGCTGGCCCGGTGTCAAAAGGATGCGGGGTCTTACACCCGTCACACAGCAAATACCAGCCGGTCGGGGCAATTTCGCCGCGACCGGCAGGTGCCGTCTGAACTAGACTGCGGAGATAATGGTATAGAAGTCTTTTGCCAAGAGGCTTGCGCCGCCCACCAGAGCCCCGTTGACATTGTCGACGTTGAGGATTTCACGGGCATTGTGCGGCTTGACCGAGCCGCCATAAAGTATGCGGATGGTCTCGCCGCGTTCGCCGAAACGTTCGGTGAGGCAGGTGCGGATGGAAGTATGCATCGCCGCGATGTCTTCAAGGCTCGGTGTGCGATCGGTGCCGATGGCCCAGACCGGCTCATAGGCCACCACGACTTCGTGCTGCGCGGCTGCGTCCGGCAGAGCGGCGGCAAGCTGACCGGACACGACATGTTCGGCCTGGCCGGATTCACGTTCCGCTTCGGTTTCGCCGATGCAGATGATGGGTTTGAGGCCCGCACCAATCGCCGCTTCTGCCTTGCTACGGACGATCTCGTTCGTTTCGCCGTGCAGCTGGCGGCGCTCGGAGTGTCCAACGATCACGAACTGCGCACCGGCATCGGCCAGCATGGACGCCGATATGTCGCCCGTATGGGCGCCGGACGATTGCGGATGGCAGTCCTGGCCACCGGCCAGAATGCCGGACGAAGCTCCTTGCGCGGCAACGGCAGCGAGCAGGGTTGCCGGCGGACAGACGACGACGATGGCGCGGGGGGCGGCGCCGGTCGTCAGAAGGCGGGCGAGCTCAGCCATCTCGTCAAGCGAGTGGGTGAGCCCGTTCATCTTCCAGTTTCCGGCGATCAGCGGTGAGATGGTCGTCAATCTTGCTACTCCTGCCTCTTGCGCCAGGGAAAGGATTGCCCTAACCCCGGCTGCGGTATTGTCTTCTAGTCTGGGCTCGCACTTGCGGTAAAGCCTCGGACCCCGAACGGGAACGCTCGAAATGCTCGATGGTTTGCGCGGCTTTGCAAAATCCTGGCCTGGGAAAATCCTTGGCGGGTTCCTGCTGGTTGGCGTGGCCGGCTTCGGCATCAACAATGTGATCCTCGACCTCGGCAGCAATACCATTGCCCGCGTCGGCGACGAGGAAATCAACTCACGTGAATTCCTGCGTGCTTACGAGAGCCGCGTCAGCCAGCTTTCGCAGCAGCTTGGTTCCGTGCCGACGGCGAGCCAGGCCGAGGCCTATGGCATCCCGACCGCGGTGCTGCTGAACCTTTCCGAAGGCGCGGCACTCGATACGCTTTCCAGCCAGTTCGGCTTGGGCGTGTCTGATGCAAAGCTCGCGCAGATGCTTCGTGAAGATCCCTCATTCTTCGGCACTCTGGGGACCTTTGATCCTTCCATCTTCACCCAGACGTTGCAGCGTGCCGGTTGGACCGAAGCGGAATATTTCGAAGCTCGTGCCGCCGAAGCGCGCCGCACGCAGGTGCTCTCGTCCTTGTTCGCCGAAACCGGCCTGCCGGACGCAGCGTCGGACCTGCTCAACAAGTATTCCGGCGCGACGCGGACGGTGGATTATATCACGCTGACCGAGCTCAACGTCGATACGCCAGCGGCGCCCACCGAAGAAGAACTCGCCGCCTACCTCACCGAGCACCAGGCCGAGTTCCGCACTGTGGAGACTCGTACGGTCCGTTTGCTGGACCTGTCGCTCACCTCGCTGGCCGCGACCAAGACCTTTACTGATGAAGAAATCGCGGCTGAATACGAAGCGGTGCGCGAGAGCCTCTCGACCCCGGAACGCCGCACCATTGAGCAGGTAGCCCTGAATACGCCCGAACTCCAGGCCCAGTTCGAGGCAGGCCTTGCTGCCGGCGCCGACTTTACGAACCTAGTTCAGCAGGCTGGCCTCACACCATCAAGCCTCGGCACGCTCGCACAGAGCGCTATCACCGATACCGCGCTCGCCAACGCAGCCTTTGGCCTCGCGCAGGGCGATTTTGCCTTGATCCCGGGCATCGGCGGACAGCGTGCCATTCACGTGTCGGCAATCGAAGCCGCAGGTCAGCCAACCCTGGAAGAAGCACGCGCAGACATCGTCGCCCGCCTCGGCGCCACCGCGGCGCGTAACGAGATCAACGACATCCTTGACCAGATCGAAGAACTGCGTGCAGCCTTTACGCCGATCGAAGACATTGCCCAACGCTATGGCCTCGAAGTCTACGAAGTGGCGGTATCGCAGAGTGGCGCAGAACTTTCGGCCTTGCCCAATCTTGCAGCGGACGAGCGCCAGAAGGTCGCGCAGGCGATCTACCGTGCCGAGGAAGGTCGGCTGACACCATCCGTTCCGCTTGCCGGCAACGCCCACCTCTGGTTCGACCTTGAATCGATCGCGCCCGCCCGTGATCAGACCCTGGACGAAGTGCGCGACCAACTGATCGCCACCATTACCGAAGAGCGCACCAACAACGCGCTGATCGAACTGGGCAATACGATTGTCGGCCGGCTCGAGGGCGGTGAAGCGCTGACCGATGTGGCCGCCGAACTCAGTCTCTTTCCGCAGATCAGCCCCCCCTTCAGTCGCTTCGGCTCGGATGATGGCACGATCGACACCACCGTCGCCGCCGCGGCCTTTGCGGGCGGGCCGGACCACAAGGGCTCCGCCGTAAGCGAAAGCGGCGAGTTCATCGTCTTCCAAGTCACCGACAATGCAGCACCCGCCGAGCCTCTTGCGACTGACGTGGTTGCAGGCCTCAACGACGACGCCCGTACCGGACTTGAAAACGAGTTCGTCGCTGCTATCCGCGACGATGCCGGGCTGCGCATCAACCAGCAGGCGCTTAATACCCTGCTCGTCAACAATTACGGCCAGTAACTCCACCGGAACGCCACCATGGACGACGACTTTTCGAAGCGCTTTACCGAGCAATATGCTACCGGGAAGTCGCAGATCGTCTGGCGTCGCATCGTGGCGGATCTGGAAACACCGGTCGGCACCTATCTCAAGCTCGCCGAAGGCCGCTCGCACACTTTCCTTCTGGAAAGTGTGCAGGATGGAACGACGCGCGGCCGCTACTCGATCATCGGCCTACAGCCCGACCTGATCCTCAAGGTCGATGGCGGAACAGCCTCGATCAACCGTGCGGCGCAGACCAGTCCTGAAACATTCGAGGCAATGAGCGAAAAGCCGCTCGATGCCTTGCGCGCGCTGGTCGCCGAGAGCCACATCGAAGTGCCCGAAGGCCTGCCGCCCCAATCGGCGGGCGTCTACGGCTATCTCGGCTACGAAATGGTGCGCTACATGGAGCACCTGCCGACCGATCGCGCCGACGAACTCGGCACGCCCGAGGCCGTGCTGATGCGCCCATCGCTGCTGGCCATCTTCGATACGCTCAAGGACGAGCTGTATCTCACCGCGCCCGTCTATGTGCGCGAAGGCGTTTCCGGCAGCCAGGCGCTCGCCTCAGCCGAAAGCCGCATCGACGACGCGATCGCCCGCCTCTCCCGCGCGACACCAGCCACCCCCGCCCTGCCCGACCTTGAAGCCAT
Source organism: Devosia rhizoryzae (assembly GCF_016698665.1). Taxonomy (NCBI): domain Bacteria; kingdom Pseudomonadati; phylum Pseudomonadota; class Alphaproteobacteria; order Hyphomicrobiales; family Devosiaceae; genus Devosia; species Devosia rhizoryzae. Next base: position 1,233,667 of record NZ_CP068046.1, on the reverse strand, counting down.
CAGCGTCACCAGCAACACCTCGCGTGACGAATATTTCGAGATGGTCGCCAGGGCCAAGGACTACATCGCGGCCGGCGACATTTTCCAGGTCGTCTTGAGCCAGCGCTTTTCAGCTGACTTCAACCTGCCCCCGACCGCACTCTACCGCGCGCTTCGTCGCACCAATCCCAGCCCCTATATGTATTTCCTCGATTTCGGCGGCTTCGCGGTGGCCGGATCGAGCCCGGAAATCCTGGTTCGGGTGCAGGATGGCGAAGTCACCATCCGGCCCATTGCCGGCACCCGCAAGCGCGGCGCCACGCCGACCCGCGACCAAGAACTGGCGTCCGAACTTCTCAGCGACCCCAAGGAGCTCTCCGAGCACCTGATGCTGCTCGACCTGGGCCGCAACGACGTCGGCCGCGTCGCTCAAACCGGCACCGTCAAGGTCACCGACAAGTTCTTCCTCGAATACTATTCGCATGTCATGCACATCGTCTCAAACGTCGTCGGTGTGCTGGATCCGCAATACGACTTCGTCGATGCGCTTTCCGCCGGCTTCCCGGCCGGCACCGTTTCCGGCGCGCCGAAGGTGCGGGCCATGGAAATCATCGACAGCCTCGAAAAAACCCGCCGCGGCATCTATGGCGGCTGCGTTGGTTATTTCGGCGCTGACGGCACCATGGACACCTGCATCGTCTTGCGCACCGGCATCGTCAAGGACGGCAAGCTCTATGTGCAGTCCGGCGCCGGCATCGTCGCCGACAGCCAACCCCAGCTCGAACAACTCGAATGCGAAAACAAGGCCCGCGCCCTGTTCAGCGCCGCCGAGGAAGCGCTACGGTACGCCGGCGAAGCGGGAGTGGGGCAATGATGGGTCATTCAATACGATGGCAAAGCTGGTTCTGATCGCCATCTCCAGAACCCGTTGAGGACCGCTCATGACCAAGACCCTCGTCATCGATAACTACGACAGCTTCACCTACAATCTCGTCCACTTCCTGGGCGAACTCGGCGCCGACATCACCGTTCACCGCAATGACAAGATCACTCTCGACCAGATCGCCGAAATGGCGCCCGAGGCGATCGTCCTGTCTCCCGGTCCCTGCACCCCAAACGAAGCCGGCATTTGCCTCGCCACCATCGATCGCTTCAAGGGCGAGATCCCGATGCTCGGTGTCTGCCTCGGACACCAGGCCATGGGCCAGGCTCTGGGCGGCGACGTGGTGCGCGCACCGGTGCTGTTCCACGGCAAGACCAGCAAGATCAACCACACCGGCAAGGGCATCTTCCGCGGCCTCAATGCCGGTTTTGAAGCGACGCGCTACCATTCGCTGATCGTCAAGCAGGACACCCTGCCCGAGACGCTCGAAGTCACCGCCTCTACCGACGATGGCCTCATCATGGGAATGCAGCACAAGACGCTGCCGGTGCATGGCGTGCAGTTTCACCCCGAAAGCATTGCCTCGGAAAACGGCCACGCACTGCTCCAAAACTTCCTCAACATCGCCCGCGACTTCAACGCCCGGAAGGCCGCGTGATGGAGATCAAGCAGGCTCTCAACAAGATCGCGCAGCGCCGCGATCTCACCGGCGAGGAAATGCGCGGCGTCATGCGCTTCATCATGGCAGGCGAAGCCACCGCCAGCCAAACCGGCGCCTTCCTCATGGGCATGCGCCTCAAGGGCGAAACGGCCGGTGAAATCGCAGCCGCCGTATCGATCCTGCGCGAAATGATGGTGCCGGTGGAAGCGCCCGCTGACGCCATCGACATCGTCGGCACAGGCGGCGATGGTCACGGCACGCTCAACATTTCTACGGCAGCCGCGATCGTAGTGGCTTCCCTCGGTGTCCCCGTGGCCAAGCATGGCAACCGCGCACTCTCCTCCAAATCCGGCTCCTCGCAGGCGCTCGAAGCCCTCGGCGTAAAGCTCGATCTCGGCCCTGACGCGATCGCCCAAACCATCCGCGAAGCCGGCATCGGCTTCATGTTCGCGCCATCCCATCACCCAGCGATGAAGCATGTCGGTCCTGCCCGGGCCGAAATGGGCGTGCGCACCATGTTCAATCTTCTGGGTCCGCAATCCAATCCGGCCAGCGTTGGCCGCTACCTCCTTGGCGTCTTTGCCGAAGAATGGGTCGAAAAGGTCGCTCAGGCCCTTCAGGCCAACCGCGTCAAGAAGGCTTGGGTCGTGCATGGCTGCGACGGCCTCGACGAACTGACCGTCACCGGCAAAAGCTTCGTGGCGCAGATCGCCAATGGCGACCTCCGCAGCTTCGAAGTTCGGCCCGAAGATGCCGGCCTAAAGCAATACGATCTGGCCGAAATCCTCGGCGGCACGCCGGAAGAGAACGCCCAAGCCATCCACGCGCTCTTCGACGGCGCGCCCGGCGCTTACCGCGATATCGTCTTGCTCAATGCCGCCGCCGCCCTCATTGTGGCCGATAAGGTCGAAACGCTCCGTGACGGTGCGGAAGCCGCCGCGCGCGCCATCGACAATGGCGACGCCAAGAACACTCTCGCCCGCCTTGTTGCGGTTTCGAACGGACGAGCGCCATGACCGATATCCTCAAGCAGATCGAAGCCTATAAGCGCGAAGAGATCGCCGCCGCCAAGGCCATGCGGCCCTGGGCCGAAGTCGTGGCGCAAGCCCATGACCAGCCGGCGCCCCGCGGCTTTGTTCAGGCCATCAAGGAAAAGCGCGCGCAGGGCAAGTTCGCGCTGATTGCCGAGGTCAAGAAGGCCAGCCCCTCCAAAGGCCTTATCCGCCCGGACTTCAACCCCGCAGAGATTGCCCGCGCCTACGAAACGGCGGGCGCCGCCTGCCTTTCGGTGCTGACCGATCGCCCGAGCTTTCAAGGATTGCCTAGCTACCTGATCGAAGCCCGCGCCGCCACCCGCCTGCCGGTGCTGCGCAAGGACTTCCTGTTCGAAACCTACCAGGTCGCGGAAGCCCGCTCCTGGGGCGCCGATTGCATCCTCATCATTCTGGCCGCCGTTGACGACGACGTGGCGCGCTTCCTGCTCGACGCGGCTGAGGAATGGGGCATGGACGCGCTCGTGGAAGTGCATGACCAGCTCGAACTCGACCGCGCCCTTGCGCTCGACTCCAAGTTCATCGGCGTCAACAACCGTAACCTCCGCACCTTCGAAACAACGCTCGAGACGACGGTGAACCTTGCGGCCGGCGTTCCCTCCGATGTGCTCCTGGTCAGCGAAAGCGGCATCGTCTCGCATGATCACGTCCGCATGCTCGAACAACGCTGCGGCGTCGGCACCTTCCTTGTCGGCGAGTCGCTGATGCGGCAGGACGATGTTGTCGCTGCCACCCGCGCCCTGCTGATGGGCCAGCCCGAGACCGTCCGCGGATGAGCGACCGCCTGACACATGTCGATGCGCAGGGCCGCGCGCAGATGGTCGATGTTGGCGACAAGGCCGTTACCCGCCGCCGCGCCGTCGCCGAGGCCACGATCCTCGCCCTCCCCGCGACGGTCGATGCCTTTGTCGAAGACCGTCTCAAGAAGGGCGATGCAATCGCCACGGCACGCATTGCCGGCATCATGGCCTCCAAACGCACATCCGACCTGATCCCCCTCTGCCACCCGCTGGCACTGACCAAAGTCACCGTCGACATCGATCCGCTGGACGAACGATCGGGCCTACACATCGTCGCCACCGCCGAAACCAACGGCCAGACCGGCGTCGAGATGGAAGCGCTCACGGCAGCCTCGGTCGCGGCGCTGACGCTCTATGACATGGGCAAGGCCGTGGATCGTGGCATGACCATCACCGACCTGCGGCTCGTCGAAAAATCCGGCGGCAAGTCCGGCGACTTCATGCGCGCGCCATGACCCTCCTGCCCGTCGACGAGGCGCTGAAAGCCATTCTTGCCCGCGTGCCTGCGGTCACCCCCGAAACCACGCCGCTGACGGACGCCCTCGGCCGCGTTCTGACCTCTGCGCTAATCGCCACGCACGATCAGCCACCATTCAACGCTAGCGCCATGGACGGCTACGCCATGCGCGCCGCCGACGTGGTCGAGGGACACGCGCTTAGAGTCATCGGCATGTCCCAGGCTGGAACCGCATTCGACGGCACGGTGTCTGCCGGCGAAGCCGTCCGCATCTTCACCGGCGCGCCCCTTCCCTCCGGCGCCGACACGGTAATCATGCAGGAAGAAGCGCAGCGCGATAGCGATTTCGTCCGCTTCACCGCCCCTGCCCGGCTTGGCCACAGCATTCGGCCGAAGGGTAACGATTTCGCTACGGGTCAGGCGCTTTTGGAGCCCGGCACGCTGCTGACACCGATGCATATCGCCGTGGCAGCAGCGGCAAACCACGCAGAACTCACCGTCGCCAGGCGTCCCCGCATCGGTCTCGTTGCCACCGGTAATGAGCTTGTCGTGCCAGGCACACCGCTCGGGCCCGACCAGATCGTCGGCTCCAACAGCTTCGCCCTTGCCGCGCTGCTGAAGCCCTATGCCGAGACCATCACCGATCACGGCATCATCGGCGACGACATCGACCTGCTCCGCACCCGTCTTGCGGAGGCCTTTGCAAGCGAACCGGATGTGTTGATCACCACCGGCGGCGCTTCGGTCGGCGAACATGACCTCGTTCAGGATGTGCTCAAAGACCTCGGCGTCTCGCTCGATTTCTGGCGCATCAACATGCGCCCGGGAAAACCCCTGATGTTCGGCATGCGCGGCAAGACCCTGGTCTTCGGCCTGCCTGGCAATCCCGTCTCGGCGCTGGTCACCGCCATCGTCTTCATCAAGCCGGCACTGCGCGCCTGGCTCGGCTATGCCGAACCGCCGCACTGGCATCTGCCGCTCGCCGCACCGACCCCGCCAAACACCGCCCGCCGCCACTTCATGCGCGCGCAGCTGGTCCACTCTACAAGCGGCCCCACCCTTCTCCCAATCGCGCAGACCGACAGTGGCCACACCTCGTCGCTGTCCAAGGCCGACATGCTGATCACCCAGCCAGAGCATGACTCCGGTCAAGGGGCCGGCGCGATAGTCGAAGCCCTGTCGATCGACGCATTCTGACCCGTGTTTTATTTGTGGCATTGCAGAACATAAATGGAACGATTATAACCGTTCTGTCTATGTTCCGATTCTAGGATGCCGGGCCGATGCTGACGCGCAAACAACACGAGTTGCTCATGTTCATCCATGAACGGATGAAGGAAAGCGGCATCCCCCCATCCTTTGACGAAATGAAAGACGCGCTGGATCTGGCGTCCAAATCCGGCATTCACCGGCTGATCACGGCGCTTGAAGAACGCGGCTTCATCCGCCGCCTGCCGAACCGCGCCCGCGCCCTGGAAGTGGTGAAGCTTCCCGATTCAATGAACCCCTCGCTCGGTGGCCGCAAGGCGCGCTTCGAGCCGTCGGTGATCGAAGGCAGCTTGGGCAAGCTCAGCACGTCGCCGGCCCGCGGCGTTGCGGCAGAAGAATATGCCCGCCCCGTCTCGATCCCGGTCATGGGCCGGATCGCGGCGGGTACGCCGATCTCTGCGATCGAACAGCACACCCACACCATCCAGGTCCCGCCGGAAATGCTGGGTGCCGGTGACCACTATGCGCTCGAAGTGCGCGGCGACTCGATGATCGAAGCCGGCATCTTCGATGGCGACACCGTAGTCATCAAGCGCCAGGACACGGCCGGCACCGGCGAGATCGTCGTCGCCCTGGTCGACGACGAGGAAGCAACGCTTAAGCGCCTGCGCCGCAAGGGCAATACCGTGGCGCTGGAAGCGGCCAACCCCGCCTACGAGACCCGCATCTTCCCGCCTGATCGCGTCAAGGTTCAGGGCCGTCTCATTGGCCTTCTGCGCAAGTACTAGAATGCTTCGAGCCGGGTTCGCCCGGCTCTATCATTTCGGAACGGCGTAAAGAGTCGTGCATTCCCTCCTCGGAGGCAATGTGAATGTCCAATCTCCTCAAGCTCGGCTTTCCCGTCAAGGTGCTGGGCAACCCTGCGCTCAAAAGCAACGACGCGCGTCGCTCGCAATCCAACCCCCATCTTCGTGTCTCGCTGGGGTATCTCTCGGATATCTTCGACTATCTGGTGAAGCACCAGATCAGCATGTACCGCATGTCTTCTGACCTTGCGCCTTATGCCACCCACCCCGACATGCCGCAGTTCCACTCGATGGTGCAGGACTGCGCAGGAGATCTCGCAATCATCGGCAAGCGGGCGCGCGAGCTTGGCCTGCGGCTCTCCTTTCACCCCAGCCAGTTCATCGTCCTCAACAGCCCCGACCCGGAACTGGTGCGCAAAAGCATCTGGGACCTCACGAGCCAGGCTGAAATGCTCGACCTTATGGGCCTTGGACCAGAAGCGGTCATGGTGGTCCATGTCGGCGGCGTCTATGATGACAAGATCGCGGCCCGGCAGCGCTGGGTCGAGACCTGGCCCACCCTCCCCGAGCCGGTGCGCCGCCGCCTCGTGCTTGAAAACGACGACCTGCGCTTTTCCTGTGCCGACACGCTCTATGTCCACGAACACACTGGCGTAAGGCTGATCTTCGATCATCAGCATTTCTGGTGCCTCAACCCCGAGGGCCTCGATCTGCGCGACGCGCTCTCCAGCATGCTGGCGACTTGGCCTTCGGAGGTGCGCCCGAAAGTTCATTTTTCCTCACCCCGCACCGAGCTGCGCCAGCTGGCGCGCAAGAACCGCAAGACCGGCAAGGCCGAGACGGTGATCGTCGCTCCCGTCTGGACCGGCCACGCCGATTTCGTGCAGCCCTTCGAGTTCATTTCCTTCATGCGCATCGCCAAAGGCCTGGAGTTCGACGTCATGCTGGAAGCCAAATCGAAGGACTTGGCTTTGATCAAGCTCCGGCCCGACCTCCTGCGTTACGCGCCCGACGTCGCTGCCCGCTTCGGCCTCTTTCCGGCGCAGCAGAAGGCGCTGGAAGGCGAGCAGGAAAGCCTTATGGAAAGCGAAAGCGCCTAAGTCGCCCGGAGCAAGGTCATTGCCGCCGCGATGACGCGATCCTTTTGTGCATCGCTGGTGCCGGCCAGGCCCTGGATATGCAGCCCCTGGTCGAGCGTCTGCAGCATCTTGCCCAAGCCCGACAGGCTCGCACCGGCATTCACCTGCCCGCGCGCTGCGGCGCTGACCAGATTGCCATGGTAAAGCGCCTCAATTTCCTCCGATGCCGCCACGGCCTTCTCGAACGCCCCCGGCGGCACGGTATCCTTCTGCGTCAAGGTGTTGAGCATGAAGCACCCATAATACTGGCTGCCATATTGCAGGCTCTTCAGCACCGCCTCGATATTTTCGAGCCCAAGCGGCGCCTGCGTCAGCACCTGCCGATATTGCGCCAGCAATAATCCCAAGAACCGCTCCAGCGCCGCCTCGTAGAGGCCCGCCTTGCCGCCGAATTCCTTGTAGAGGCTGAAGCGGTTGAGCCCCGTATGCTCGACCAGCGCCTGCAAATGCGCGCCCTCATAGCCCTGTCGCCAGAAGAGCTCCATCGCCTTGTCGATCACCTCGTCCCGCACATAAAGCCGTGGCCGCGCCATTTCAAACCGATCATTCTGAAACATATTGACCCAGCAACTCGGCAGGGTTACTCACCTGGCGTTCTGAAATGGAACTGCGGCCATGTCCAGACCTTTGCTCCCGCTGCGCCGGTTCCTCGTGCTCTACTATTCCTATGCTTTCCTATTCGACTGCATGCTGGCCTATGCCATCTACACCGCGCTCTTCGAGCTGGAAGGGCTAAGCGTTAGCCAGATCGGCGCTCTCCTTGCATTCTGGTCGCTCAGCGCCATCCTCCTGGAAATGCCGTCCGGAGCCCTTTCGGACCATTTCGACCGCCGCGTGCTGCTTGTCCTCGCCCCACTGGCCAAGTCACTGACATTCGTTCTTTGGGGCTTCGCCGCCGGCAATTTCTGGCTCTATGGCCTCGGCTTCCTGTTCTGGAGCCTGGGCCAGGCCGCCCAGTCCGGCTCCCGCGAAGCGCTGCTTTACGAGCGCATGGCGCATGACGGCCGCAGCGACGACTTCGACAAGGTCCTGGGCCGCGACAACGCCGCCGAAGGCCTGGGCATCGGTACCGGAACCTTGCTGGGCGGCTTCGTTGCCGCGGCCGGTTTCGACTGGGCCATATGGCTCTCCATCCCGCCGCTTCTCGCCGCCGCTGCGATCGCCTTCTGGCTAGAAGACGTCCGCCGCCTCGGCGCCAAACAAGTTCAGCCGGAGCAAACGGGCTCCTACTTGAGCCACTTCCGCGACGCGGCAAACGAGTTCCGCCGTCACCCAGACCTGCGCTTCGTCACCACCTATATGGCCGCTGGCCTCATCGTCTTCGAACTGCTCGAAGAGTTCGACCAGCTCTATTTTCTCGCCATCAGCCTGCCGGTCTGGGCCTGGGGCGTCGCCGGCGCCGGTGTCGAAGCAGCCTATGCCCTGGCCAGCATTCATGCCCACCGCCTTGACGGGCGCCCGGCGCTGGCCTGGTCCCTGCCGCTCCTGGGCGGCGCCCTGCTGATCCTCGCCGCGCTCGGCACATCGCCCCTTTTCGTCCTGCCGCTCTGCGCCGCCTACGTAATTGTCGCTCCGGTCAGCGTCCTGGCGGAAGCGCGCTTCCACCGCGTCATGGAAGGCACGAGCCGCGCCACCACCACATCCGCGCTGGTGATGGCGGAAAACCTCGTCGGCGTCGCGGCAACGCTGCTCTTCGGTTTCCTCGCCGAAAGGCTCGGCATCCTCCCCGCTTATGCCTGGGCAGGCTTGTGCATGGTGCCGCTCGCCATTTGGGTTATGCTAGGGCAAAGGCGCGGCTTGCGCGCCACGGACTGAGCCATGGCCCTGCGCAACATCCTGATCGAAGGCGTTTCCGGCTCCGGCAAGACCACGGTCGCCACCGAACTCGAACGCCGTGGCTTCCATGTCGTGCATGGCGATCGCACCCTCGCCTACCAGGGCGATCCGCAAACCGGCGCCCCGCTCGATCCTGCGGCCTCAGCGGTCGAAGACCTCGCCTTCATCAACGATCACCACATCTGGCCCGTCGACGAGGTCAAGGCCATCATCGCCGACCGGACCCACGAGGTGACCTTCTTCTGCGGCGGTTCGCGCAACCACGACCAGTTCGTCCACCTCATGGACGCCGTCTTCTTGCTCGAGGCCGACTGGCCAACCATCGAAAGCCGCCTGCTGCTGCGCCGCGACGAATGGGGTTCCGAACCCGCAGAACGCGAAATGACACGCCATCTGCACAAGAAGCGACAAGACCTTCCCAAGGTGGCGATCAGCATCGATACGACGCGACCCCTCCGCGAAGTGGTCGACGAAATTCTGGCCAGATCCCTCGCCTAGATCCTGTCACCCGACTTTCACCACCTCGACCTCGCGGCCGCCAACCGTCACCACATCGCCGACGCTCTTGCCCATCAGCGCCCGCGCCACTGGCGAGGAAAACGACACCGTCCCCGCTTTCGGATCGGCCTCATCCTCACCGACGATTCGGTAGGTCTGCACCCGCCCATCGTCACGCTCGAAGGTCACCGTGCTGCCAAAGGCAACGACACCCGCTTCCTGCGGCGCCTCGATCACCTGCGCTGTGCGCAAGCGCTCGTCGAAATACCGTAAATCCCGATAGGGATTAGCCGCCTGCCGCCGCCGCTCATTGACATCCTCGATCCGCAACGCCGCTTCATACGCCACGCGCGCTGCCTCCAGCTGCCGCTCCAGAGCCGCCAGCCCCTCCGCGGTGACAAGGTTTGGCCCCTCGGGAACCGTCCGCTCCGGCAGCATGGTTTCGGCAGCTGTCTCAGCGCTGTCTTCCTTGGTAAATGCCACGCTCATTGCTTGCCCTCCCGCACCACTTCGACATCCAGCGTCCCCGCCGGCAGCGGCCGCAGCAATTCCGCTTCCGGCCGGGTCAGAAATAACCACTCCGCCCATTGCTCCGGCTTCAGCACGCAGACTTGCCGGTCATGGATCGGCTCGACATCGGGACCCGGCGGGCAGGTCAGCATGGTAAAACTCAGCCCGCCGTCCTCGTCCCCGCTCCAGAGCCCCGCAATCCCCATGATCGGCGATCCCTTGAGCGAAAAGCGATGCTTGGTCTTGGGATATTTGCTGCCGGTAAATTCGAAAAAGCCCGACAGCACGACGACACAGCGCCGGCTATCGGCAAAACTGCGGTTATCGCTCTTGAAGTTGAACACCGGCGGCGCCTTGGCCCGGGGCGGCGGAAAGCCAAAGCGCATCGGCTTGAGCTCGACGCCATTGCCAGCCGCACGCAACACCGGCCCGACATCGCCGATCCGGATGTCGTCGGCGACGATCAGCGCCGCCTCGTCTCCATCGGATCCGCCAAGCTCGAGCGCCTCCAGCGCCTTGCGATAGGCCGCCTCACGCACATGCTGTTCGTAATCGTTGCACATGCCTGAGCAATGCGCTGACCCGGCCGGGCGTTCAACCGGGGAGCATTGCCGCATGGGGGCACTTCGCGCTTGCCCCGTCCGCCCCCCTCCTCTACACCGCAGCAAATCGCAAGGGATGCGACATGCCGCATGTTTCTCCAGCCGGCCTTGCCGGTGACTTCCCCCCGTTCGCCCAGCGCCACCTGATCTCCATCGCCGACCTCAAGCAGCACGAGATCCTCGACCTGCTGGATCGCTCCGAGCGTATGATCGAGATCAGCCGGCAGGAGCGAAAATCGCTGCCGACGCTGAGCGGCAAGACGCAGATCAATCTCTTCTTCGAGCCGTCGACGCGTACGCAATCGTCCTTTGAAATCGCCGGCAAGCGGCTGGGTGCGCTGGTGGTCAATATGTCGGTCAAGACCAGCTCGGTAAGCAAGGGCGAGACGCTGATCGACACGGCTGCAACGCTTAACGCCATGCGCCCGGACGTGTTGATCGTGCGGCACTCGGCAGCCGGCGCGGTCGAGCTCTTGGCGCAAAAGGTCGGCTGCTCGGTGGTCAATGCCGGCGACGGCGCCCATGAACATCCGACGCAAGCGCTGCTCGATGCGCTGACCATCCGCAACCACAAGGGGCGGCTTGCCGGCCTGACGGTCGCCATCTGCGGCGATATCGCCAATTCCCGCGTCGCCCGTTCTAACCTCTTGCTTCTCGGCGCGCTTAATGTCCGCACCCGGGTGATCGCCCCAAAAACCCTACTTCCGCCGGGCATCGAAAATCTTGCCACCGAAGTCTTCAGCGACATGGAAGAAGGCCTTAAGGGCGCGGACGTAGTGATGATGCTGCGGCTTCAGCACGAGCGCGCCAATGGCAAGATGATCCCGTCCGTGCGCGAATATTATCGTTTCTACGGTCTCGACGAACAAAAGCTCGCCCATGCGAAGCCCGATGCGATCGTCATGCATCCGGGCCCCATGAACCGCGGCGTGGAAATCGATCCGTCCATTGCCGATAGCGAACGCTCGGTCATCACCGACCAGGTCGAAATGGGCGTTGCCGTGCGCATGGCCGTGCTCGATGCCCTCCTGCCGCCGAGGAACGAGCCATGACCCGTCCGCTGCTGATCGAAAATGCCCGCATCGTCGACCCGGCATCGGGCACCGACCATCGCGGCGCGGTGCTGGTCGAAGACGGCAATATCGTCGACTTGGCGCTGGGTGGCCCGGTCGGCGTGCCGGACGAAGCCGAAGTGGTAGACGCCCAGGGCCACGTCCTGGCGCCCGGCCTTATCGACATGCGCGTCTTCGTCGGCGAGCCCGGCAAGGAATACCGAGAAACCCTCGCCTCCGCCGGGGCCGCTGCCGTTGCCGGCGGCGTCACCAGCCTCGTCATGATGCCCGACACCACCCCCGTGGTCGACGATGGCGCTCTGGTGGACTTCCTGATCCGCCGGGCGGAAGCGCAGTCCCCTGCCCGCATTCTTCCCGCCGCCGCCATTACCCGCGGCCTCAATGGCACGGAGATGACCGAGTTCGGTCTCCTCAAGGAAGCCGGCGCGGTCTGCCTCACCGACGGGTCGCACTCGATCCAGTCCACTGCGCTCTTGCGCAGCGCCATGGACTACGCCGCCAATTTCGACATGCCCTTCGTCCATCAACCGGCCGACAGCGAACTGGTCGGCGATGGCGTCATGAATGCCGGCCTTTTCGCCACCGTGCTCGGCCTGCGCGGCATTCCGCGCGAAGCGGAGACCATCCCCCTGGCGCGCGACCTGCAGCTCGCGGCGCTCACCCGCGTCCGCTACCATGCCGCGCAGATCTCCACCGAAGGCTCGGCGGCGCTGCTGAAAGCAGCGAAATCGCGTAACCCGCACGTTACTGCCGGCATCTCGATCAACAATCTCTGCCTGAATGAAAACGACATCGGCCGCTATCGCACCTACTTCAAGCTCAACCCGCCTCTGCGCAGCGAGGATGACCGGCAGTCCATGATCGAAGCGCTGAAAACCGGCGTCATCGACACCATTCATTCCGATCACGATCCGCAGGACACCGAGGTCAAGCGCCAGCCCTTCGCCGAAGCGTCCGACGGCGCCATCGGGCTTGAAACCCTGCTGGCCGCGGCCTTGCGCCTGGTCCATTCCGGCGACGTTGACCTGATGACCATCCTTCGCGCCATGACCGTCCGTCCGGCCGAAATCCTCGGGCTCCCCAGTGGTCGCATCGCGCGCGGTGCGCCGGCCGATCTGATCCTTTTTGACCTCGAATATCCCTGGCAGGTTACCGAGCGCGAACTGCGCTCCAAGTCACGCAACACCAGTTTTGAAGGCGCACGCATGCAGGGCAAGGTCATGCGCACCTTTGTCGGCGGCAGAACCGTCTTCACCCACAAGGAAGCCGCATGACCATTCCGTTTTTCGACGGCCACAACGACACGCTGCTGCGCCTGCTCGAGCACGCCAACCCCGACAAGGTCGCGCTCTTCGTCGAGGGCACGCAGGATGGTCATGTAGACCTCCCGCGAGCCCAGGCGGCCGGCATGGTCGGCGGCTTTTACGCGATGTTCCCGCCGCCGCTAAAGGGCAACCTCGCAAGCGTCGCCACCAATCCCATGAGCAATGGCGAGCTTCCGCCCGAACTCAGCACCGCCGATGCCACGCCATCCACCATGGGTATGGCCGCAATCCTGCTGCGCCTCGAACAGGCCGGTGCGCTCACGATCTGCCGTTCAGCGGCAGACATCCGCAACGCCATCGCCATCGAAAAGCACACCGCCATCTTCCACATCGAAGGCGCCGAGGCCATCGACACGAACTTTCACGCCTTCGACGTGCTCTATGCCGCTGGCCTGCGCTCGATCGGCATCACCTGGAGCCGCGCCAATGCCTTCGGAACCGGCGTTCCCTTCCGCCACAATGCCGATCCCGATATCGGCCCGGGCCTCTCCGATGCCGGCAAGGAACTTGTCCGCCTCTGCGACAAGCACGGCGTGATGGTCGATTTGAGCCACCTCAACGCCGCCGGCTTCCGCGACGTCGCAGCCATCTCCACCAAGCCGCTGGTCGCCACCCATTCCAACGTTCACGCCATCTCGCCGGGCACCCGCAACCTGGTCGATTGGCAACTCGCCGCCATCCGCGACTCCGGCGGCGTGGTCGGCCTAAACTACGCCACCGGCTTCCTCCGTGAGGACGGCAAATTCGACGCCGATACGCCGATCGAACTTATGGTCCGCCATGTCGACGCCCTCATCGAGGCCCTGGGCGAAGACGGCGTGGCACTGGGCAGCGACTTCGACGGCGCCCGCATCCCCAACGCCATTGGCGACGTCCGCGGCACCCAAAACCTGCTGCAGGCGCTTCTGGACAAAGGCTACGGCGAAACGCTGGTCAAAAAGATCGCGCTGGACAACTGGCTGAAGCTGATCGAACGGACAATCGGGTAACTACCCCTCATCCGTCTCGCTGCGCGAGCCACCTTCTCCCGCAGGGGGAGAAGGTCAGACAGGCGAGATGGCGCCCCATCGCCTTCTCCCCTCGCGGGAGAAGGTGCCCGAAGGGCGGATGAGGGAGCTTCGCCTAAAACGGCACATCCTCACTATCTACGATCTTCTTCGCCGCAGCCTTCTTCGCCGGTGCCTTCTTGGCCGCAGCCGGCTTCTTCGCCGCAGCCGCAGTCTTTGCCGCCGGCTTCTTGGCCGCAGCCTTTTTCGCCGGTGCCTTTTTCTTGCCGCCGCCAGCCTCGATCTTGGCGGTGATCAGCGCGACAGCCTGCTCAAGGGTGATATCCTCAGGCTTGATGTCCTTGGGAATATTCGCATAGACCTTGCCCAACTGCGCATATGGACCGAAGCGGCCGTTCGCGATCTTGATCGGACCGTCGTCATATTCAAAGGTCTTGATCGCCGAAGCGCTGGCGCGCTGGAAGCCACCGGCCGCCTTTTGCGCAATCAGGTCCACCGCACGGTTGATCCCGACGGTGAACACCTCTTCCACATCCGGCAGGTTGGCATATTTGCCGTCATGCAGGATGAACGGACCATAGCGCCCGAGGCCCGCCGAGATCGGCAGCCCCGACTCCGGATGAAGACCCACTTCACGCGGCAGCGACAAAAGCTGCAGCGCCTTCTCCAGCGTCAGCGTTGCCGCATCCCAACCCTTTGGCAGCGACGAGCGTTTCGGCTCCTTGCCATCACCGAGCTGCACATAAGGCCCGAAGCGACCAGATTTGAGATGCACTTCTTCGCCGGTTTCCGGATCGGTGCCGAGCACCCCGTCGCCGGCCGCAGCCTGCGAGGAATTGCCATTGGCCGCATCCGACAGCTGCGTCGTGTGCTTGCATTCGGGATAGTTCGAGCAGCCGATAAAGGCGCCGAACTTGCCCAGCTTCAGCGACAGCGTGCCGGTGCCGCAGGTCGGGCAACGGCGGCGATCGGACCCATCCGCCTTGGGCGGGAAAATGTGGTCTTCCAGCAAGTCGTTGAGTGCATCGAGGACCTCGGACACGCGAAGGTCCTTGATCTCCTCGGTTGCCTGCGTGAAATCCTTCCAGAAGTCGCGCAGCAGCACCTTATAGTCGAGCTCGCCGGCCGAAACCTGGTCGAGCTTTTCCTCCAGGCCCGCCGTAAAGCCATATTCCACATAGCGCGTGAAGAACGACTCGAGGAACGAGGTCACGATGCGCCCGCGATCTTCCGGATGCAGCGCCTTGCCCTCGAGCCGCACATAGTCACGGTCCTTGAGCGTCGTCAGCGTGGCGGCATAAGTGGAGGGACGGCCAATGCCGAGCTCTTCCATCTTCTTGATGAGGCTGGCCTCGGTGAAGCGCGACGGCGGCTGCGTAAAATGCTGCTCGATTTCGACCTTCTTGATGTCCGGCTTGTCGCCGACATTGAGCGGCGGCAGCTCGCGATCGTCTTCGTCCTCTGTGTCCTCGTCCGACTTCACCTCGACGCCATAAAGCTTGAGGAAGCCGGGGAAGGTGACGACCGATCCGGTCGCGCGCAGCGTCACGGCACGGCCCGGCACGTTGACGGCGATGTCCACCGTGGTGCGATCGATCTCGGCCGATTTCATCTGCGAGGCCAGCGTGCGGCGCCAGATCAGCCCATAAAGCTTGGCCTGGTCGGCATCGAGGTTGAGCTGCTCGGGTCGCTTGAACATGTCCGTCGGGCGGATGGCCTCGTGCGCTTCCTGCGCATTCTTGGCCTTGGTCTGGTAGATGCGTGCCTTCTCCGGCAGATACTCCTCGCCGAAATACTTGCCGATCACCGAGCGGGCCATGGAAATACCCTCCGGCGCCATCTGCACGGCGTCGGTACGCATATAGGTGATCAGCCCGTCCTCGTAGAGACGCTGGGCGATCTGCATGGTCCGGTTGGGCGAAAGGCCGAGGCGCGACGAGGCATCCTGCTGCAGGCTCGACGTCGTGAAGGGCGCATAGGGATTGCGCTTGGTCGGCTTCTTTTCGACATTGGCGACGTTGAACTGCCCGCCCTCGATCAGCGCCTTGAGCGCTCCGGCATCTTCGCCGTTCTTGATGTCGAGCTTGTCGGTCTTCTTGCCATCGACGGCGAAAAGACGCGCGAGGAAACTCTTGCCGCCTTGCGCCAGCTGCGCCTCGACGCTCCAATATTCTTCCGGCTTGAACTTCTCGATTTCCGCTTCGCGCTCGGAAACGAGCCGCAGCGCCACGGACTGCACGCGGCCAGCCGAGCGCGAGCCGGGCAGCTTGCGCCACAGGATCGGCGAGAGCGTAAAGCCGACGAGATAATCGAGCGCCCGGCGCGCCAGATAGGCGTCGACCAGCGGCATGTCGATGTCGCGCGGCTTGGCCATGGCCGCAGTTACCGCGTCCTTGGTGATGGCGTTGAACACCACGCGCTGCACCGGCGTGTCTTTCTTGAGCGCCTTCTTGGCCCGCAGCACATCGAGAATGTGCCAGGAAATCGCCTCGCCTTCGCGATCAGGGTCGGTAGCAAGGATCAGCCCATCGGCGCCCTTGAGCGCATTGGCGATGTCCGTGACGCGCTTCTTGGACGCCGTATCAACTTCCCATGACATGGCGAAATCTTCGTCCGGACGCACCGAACCGTCCTTGGCCGGCAGGTCGCGGATATGGCCGAAGCTGGCCAGGACCTCATAGTCCTTGCCGAGATACTTGTTGATTGTCTTGGCTTTAGCCGGACTTTCAACGACGACGACCTTCATGGGGGAATGTTCCGCAACGCTGTTCGAAGAGGCCGCAACATGGTGAAGCCGGATAGGACTGTCAACGGGCCACCCTGACGTGACGCTTGCCGAGAGGGCCCGAACAATGGTGATAAGAGCCGTGATGACCGACGCTCCCCTCGCCCTGATTCCGGATTTCGACCTCACTGGCCGCAACACGCTCGCCCTCCGGGCGCAGTCGCGTTTCGGCGTCGAAATCACCGACGCCGCGCAGCTCACGGCGCTCTTCGCCGCCGGCCATCCCGTGCGCATTCTCGGCGGCGGCAGCAATGTCGTTCTCGCACCGCAATTTGATGGCATCACCGCGCTGCTCGCCAACAAGGGCCGCGCCATTATCGACGATGGCGACAATATCCTTGTCGATGCCGCCGCGGGCGAAAGCTGGCACGATGTCGTCAGCTTCACCGTCGAGCAGGGTTTCGGCGGCCTCGAAAACCTCGCCCTCATCCCCGGCACTATAGGCGCCGCCCCGGTGCAGAATATCGGTGCCTATGGCGCCGAGCTCGCTGACACTTTCGACAGCCTAACCGCCTTCGACCGGAAAACCGGCGACACGGTGCAGTTCGACCGCGCCGGCTGCCACTTCTCCTATCGCCATAGCGTCTTCAAGGAAGAGCCCGACCGCTACGTCGTGACCTCCGTCCGCCTGCGCCTGCCAAAAGCCTGGTCGCCCAACCTTGGCTTCGCCGGCCTTTCTTATCTCGCCGAAGCGGCCGAAATCACGCCGCGACTGGTCATGGACCGCGTCATCGCCCTTCGCCAAAGCAAGCTCCCCGATTGGCGCGTCACCCCAAATGCCGGCTCCTTCTTCCAGAACCCGATCATGTCGGTCGAAGCCGCGCAGCCAGTCGTGGCGGAATTTGCGACCGCCCCGAATTTCCCGCAAGCCGAAGGCCGCACCAAGCTCTCCGCAGGTTGGCTGATCGAAAAAAGCGGCCTTAAAGGTTTTCGCATGGGCAAGGTCGGCATCTCCGAACGCCACGCCCTGGTCCTCGTTAACCACGGCGGCGGCGAGCAGGCCGATATCCGCGAGCTGGCGGAACACGTCAAACAAACGGTCAAAACCCGCTTCGGCGTCGATCTCCACGAAGAGCCCGTTTTCCTCTGACCCCTCAGAAGACCTCATCCTGAGCTTGTCGAAGGACGAGGAAGTGGCAGGGTCAGTGGGCCCGACGGCACGCCTCACTCATACCTCAGCGCTACCAGCTGCCCGCTCGACCACTCGATCCGCCCGGCAATATCGAGCTCCAGCAACAGCATTTGCATCGCCGATGGCCCGATCCCCGTGGCCGCGATCAGCTCATCGACCTCCACCGGCGTGTTCGACAAAGCCTCTAACAGCCGTGCCCGATCATCCTCCGCCGGCATCTCGCCGATCTCGTCAGGCTGCCACTCGGCATCGAACAGCGCCATCCGCGCCGGGTCGGCGCTGCCCAGCACCTCGATGATGTCCTCGGCGCAGGTGATCAGCCGCGCACCCTGCTGGATCAGCGAATTGCCACCTTCCGCGCGTGGATCGAGCGGTGACCCCGGCACGGCAAACACGTCGCGATTCTGCTCCAGCGCTAGCCGCGCCGTGATCAGCGAGCCCGAGCGTTTGGCCGCCTCGACCACGACGATCCCCAGCGACAATCCAGAAACCAGGCGGTTCCGCCGTGGAAAGTCCCGCGCTCGCGGCTCCCAGCCTAGCGGCATCTCCGTCAGCAGCGCCCCGCCATTGTCGAGAATGTCATGCGCCAGCGGGATGTTCTCGTCCGGATAGATCTTGTCGAACCCGCCCGCCAGCACGGCAATGGTTCCCGTGCTGAGGCTCGCCCGATGCGCGGCCGTGTCGATGCCGCGCGCCAGCCCGGAGACCACCGAATAGCCCCGCTCCCCAAGATCGGTGGCCAGCAACCGCGTCATCTTCACGCCGGCGGTGGAAGCGTTTCGCGCCCCCACAATGCCGACCGTGCGCTGCCAGTCGAGCCGCTCGCCCCCTGCCATGGTGATCAGCGGCGGCGCGGCTGGGATATGATGAAGGTGCGGTGGGTAATCGGGCTCGCTTTGCGCCACCAGCCGCGCGCCGTAGCGCTCGAGCCCGGCAATCTCGTCTTCGGCCTTGGCTTGCGGAGTGACAGTGACGCCCCTGCCCGCCTTGCGGCTGAGCTCGGGCAGGGCCTCGATCGCCGCGGCCGCCGAACCGAACCGGCTCAAGAGCTGCCGGAAAGTCACCGGCCCGACATTGTCGCTGCGGATCAGCCGCAGCCAGGCGACGCGTTCGGCGGCAGTCAGCGCCTGACCACCACCGGAAAGCATCAGGCCGCCTTCTTGCCGCCGATGGTGGGCTCGGTGCCCTTGATCAGCCGGGAAATGTTTTCACGGTGCTGGTAGAACAGCAACAGCGCCAGCGCCGCCACCGTGAAGGTCAGCCAAATATTGGCGTTGAAGACATAGGTGAAGATCGGCGCCGTCGCCGCGGCGGTCAGCGCCGCCAGCGATGAGATCTTGCGCGTAAAGCCGATCAGCAACCACACCGCGCAAAAAATCAGCCCCACGGGCCAGCTCAGCGACAGCAGCGAACCGATCATCACCGCAACCCCCTTGCCGCCCTTGAAACCGAGCCACACCGGAAAGCAGTGGCCGAAAAATGCGCCGACAGCGGCAAGCATCGCGGCATCGTCACCCCAGAAATAACGTGCGACAAGAATCGCCACTGCCGCCTTGAGCGCGTCCAGCACCAGCGTCGCCGCCGCGAGCGTCTTGTTGCCGGTGCGCAGGACATTGGTCGCACCGATATTGCCCGAGCCGATCGAGCGGATATCGCCAAGACCGGCCGCGCCGGTCAGGATCAGCCCGAAAGGCACCGAGCCGCAAAGATAACCCAGCACCAGCGCCGGGATCAGCGGCAAAATATCGGTCGGCATGAACGCATCCCCCTCATGGACGTTGGCTCCACAACTATCGTCCTAAGGGCCGGAGCGACAAGGGGCGATTTGGCAAAACCCCTGCGGTGACCTACATAAAGAGCAATCCCGAAACCTGACGAAAATCATGGCCAAACCAGCAAAAAACAAAAACACGTCCGGCCCCAAGCGCCCGCGCCTCACCGCGGCCGAACTTTTGCCTAGTCGCGAGCAGGTGCTCGAGGCCCTGGCCGACGAAGACAACATCAAGGGCAAGCGCGATCTTGCCAAGGTGCTCGGCATCCGCGGCGACCTGCGCCGCCCCTTCAAGGCCATGCTGGCCGAGCTTGAGGGCGAAGGCGTCATCGCCCGCACCCGAAAGGCCCTGCGCCGCACTGCCGCCCTGCCCCATGTCACCGTGCTTGACATCCCCGGCGACGCCGATCCCGATCATCTCCACGCCTATCCGGCGCAGTGGAACGATGAGGAAGGCGAAAAGCCGCGCGTCCGCGTTCTCGTCGACAGCAAATCCCGCGTCGCCCCGGCACCCGGCGACCGCATTCTCGCCCGCATCGATGCCGGCGACGAGGCGATACCCAACTACACTGCCAAGCCGATGAAGGTGCTCGACAAGCCCCGTCGCGCCCATATCGGCATCGTCCGCACCGACAACGAAGGCGCCCGGCTCATCCCCGTTGATCGCAAGCAAAAGGAAATGCGCATTCCGGTCGGCGATCTCGGCGACGCCAGGGACGGCGATCTGGTCGAGGTCGAGGTAAAGCTCTCTGGCCGCCTGATGATCCCGCGCGCCCGCGTCACCTCGGTCATTGGCAACCCCAAGTCCGAAGGCGCCATCTCGCTGATCGCGATCCACAATCTCGAAATCCCGCACAAATGGCCGGCCAGCGTCCTGCGTGAAGCCGAGGAGGCCAAGGAAGCTTCCCTCAAGGGCCGCGAGGATTGGCGCGACCTGCCGCTGATTACCATCGATCCGTTCGATGCCAAGGACCACGACGACGCCGTCCATGCCGCGCCCGACGAGGATGAAAAGAACCCCGGCGGCTTCATTGTCACCGTCGCCATCGCCGATGTCGCTGCCTATGTCCGCCCCGGCACGGCTCTCGATCGCGAAGCCTATCTGCGCGGCAATTCGGTCTACTTCCCGGATCGCGTCGTCCCGATGCTGCCCGAGCGCATCTCCAACGAACTCTGTTCGCTTAAAGAAGGCGAGCCCCGCGCCGCCCTCGCCGTGCGCATGGTCCTGGGTGCCGACGGCAAAAAGCGCAGCCACAGCTTCCATCGCATCCTGATGCGCTCGGCTGCCAAGCTCAGCTACCAGCAGGCCCAGGCTGCCATCGACGGCAATCCCGACGATAACACCGGCCCCCTGCTCGAGCCAATCCTTCGCCCGCTCTGGGACGCCTATGCCGCCATGAGCGCCGCCCGCGACAAGCGGGGCCCGCTCGATCTCGATCTGCCCGAGCGCAAAATCCTCCTCGACGATAAGGGCATGGTTCGCGACATCCACGTGCCCGAACGTCTCGACGCGCATCGCCTTATCGAAGAAATGATGATCGCCGCCAACGTCGCCGCGGCTGAAACGCTGGAGGCTAGACGCAGCGAGCTGCTCTATCGCGTCCACGACGAGCCTTCGTCCGAAAAGCTTCAGGCTCTGCGTGACTTCCTTGGTTCGCTCGATATCGCCGTCAAGAAATCCGACAGTGTCCGCGCCTCGGATTTCAACGGCATCCTGAGCCAGGCCCGCAAGGCCAATAACATAGAGCAAGTCAGCGAAATGGTGCTGCGCAGCCAGGCGCAGGCCGAATATTCCGCAGAGAACTATGGCCACTTCGGTCTCAATCTCGACCGCTACGCGCATTTCACCTCGCCCATTCGCCGCTACGCCGATCTCATCGTGCACCGCGCTCTGGTGAAGTCGCTGGGCTTCGGCAACGACGGCCTGACCGAGCAGGAAGCTCAAAAACTTCCCGGCATTGCCCAGCATATCTCGGCCACTGAGCGCCGCGCCATGCTGGCCGAACGCGAAACCTCGGATCGCCTGCTCGCCCAGTTTTTGGCCGAGCGCATCGGCGCCAAGTTCCTCGGCCGCATTTCCGGCGTCACCAAATCCGGCCTTTTCGTTCGCCTGCTGGAAACCGGCGCCGACGGCTTCATCCCGGCTTCGACCCTGGGCCAGGACTTCTACCGCTATGTCGAGGAACGCCAGTCCATGATCGGCGAACGGAGCGGTGAAACCTTTACCCTGGGCGACCGCGTTGAGGTCCGGCTACTGGAAGCGGCTCCGGTAGCTGGCGCATTGCGCTTCGAGCTTTTGTCGGAAGGCAAGCGCGGCAATCCGCCATCTGGAAGAAGACCGCCGCGAGGTGCACCTAAGAGCTTCGGCCCGAGAGGTCGGAGAAAGAGGTAACTCATGACTGAGACCCATATTCTCGAACAGCGCAGCGTCCCTCAAGCCATGTGGCGCGGCACGCTCTGCCGCTGTCCCCACTGCGGCAAAGGCAAGATGTTCCGCGCCTTCCTCAAGGTCGTCGATCAATGCGACGTCTGTGGCGAAGAGCTCAACCATCATCGCGCCGATGATTTCCCGCCCTATATCGCCATCACCATCGCTGGCCACATCATCATCGCCATTATGATGCATATGGACATGGCCTACCGCATCGAGCCGATGACCTACATCATCTCGATGATCCCGCTGGCCATCATCCTGCCCTTGATCATGCTGCAGCCCATCAAAGGCGCCATTGTCGGCCTGCAATGGGCCAACCGCATGTATGACTTCGGTGCCAACCGCTCCAAGCAGTCCTAGCGCGCGAAGCGCTGCAGTGAGCGCTGGTCGCCGATGTCGATCTTTTCCGTGGGACGCCAGCCAGCTTTGGTCAGGGCGTCCCAGTCGTTTCCGGCAACCGAAATCCAGAGCAGGCCATCTTCAGGCAGTTCGCTAAGAATGCGCGGCGCCAGCAGATCAAGCTCCTCGGCAGAATCGACATAGGCGATCACGCCGTTATAGTCGTCCTTCTCGTGCACCATCTCGACCTCGGCGCCGGCAGCGAGTTCCTCTGCCATTTCGCGCGGTGCATTGATCAGCCAGAGCCTGTCGCCGGATTTGAGGCCCAGTTTGCTCATTAATTCGAGTGGCGGGATCATGTCGGCTCTCCTTGCGCGCTGCTATCGACTTGACAACGGGGCGCAAATCCGTAGGTTGCGGCCAAATTCCGGCGCTGCCCTCCGTGCGGCGCCTTTCGCTTTGTGAAGGACCACCCAAATGGCAAAAGCCGCCACCATCAAGATCAAGCTCGTCTCGACGGCCGACACCGGCTTTTTCTATGTGACCAAGAAGAACGCCCGTACCCAGACCGAAAAGCTGGCATTCAAGAAGTACGATCCCGTCGTTCGCAAGCACGTCGAATTTAAGGAAGCCAAGATCAAGTAATCTGGCTTTCCTGTTCTGAACAGCAAACCCCGCAATCAATTGCGGGGTTTTTGTTTGTGTACGCCGCCGCCTCAACCACCAGCTGTCACCCGAACACCGGCTGTTTCCCCAACCACCGGCTGTCACCCCGGGCTCGCCCCGGGGCCCATCCTGAGATCGGGGGATGGGCCCCGGGTCAAGCCCGGGGTGACAATCGAGTATGTGGATGCGGCAGCGACAACTGCCGATCTTGGGGGAGAAGAGTGGCTGGTCCGGAGCGGCATGTCGAAGAGGCCACTCTGTCCGCATCCGGACCAACCGCCCTACGGGAGGCTCAGGAGTTGCGGCGGACCTGAGCGAATGCCGTAGGGAACTTGCGTAACCGAAGTGTTTCGGCTCGCTGAAAGGACCCTAGGCGGCCCAAGCGTTTCCGCCAACCGCAACCCTTTGTTAATTATAACAGCTAACCCTAATAGGCGCAGCTTTATCGATCGCTACGCCGCGTCGAAGATCACCCGGTTCCGGCCCTCGCGCTTGGCGCGATAGAGCGCAACGTCCGCCCGCTTCAGCATGCTCTCGGGCGAATCCGTCAGCGTCTCGTTGAGCGAAACACCTACCGACACGGTCACCATCAGCGGCCGCGCCGTCCCCACGTCGAACGGTTTTTCGGCGATCGCCTGCCGCACGCGCTCAGCCACCGCTTCCGCCTGGAACGTATCGGTATCGGGCATCAGCACCACGAACTCCTCGCCACCCATACGGCAGGCAAGGTCGACGCCACGGATATTGCGCTTCATGCGCGCCGCAAATTCCTTAAGCACGATGTCGCCGACATCATGCCCGTGATTGTCGTTGACCGACTTGAAATGGTCGATATCGAGGATCATCAGCGCCATGTCCCGGCTCTGCTCCTGCGCCTTTCCGAGCATGACGTTGAGGTGCCGGTCGAAATAGCGGCGATTGTAGAGCCCGGTGAGCTCGTCGGTCACCGCCAGGGCCATCGTGTTGTTCACGCTCTGCCGCAGCTCGAGCGCATAGCGGTTGCGCCGAATCTGCGTCCGCACCCGCGCCGAAAGCTCGTTGCGCTCCACCGGCCGGCTGATGAAATCGTTGACCCCCAGGTCCAGCGCCCGCACCACGCGCGGCTTGTCGCCCTCATCTGCCATCAGGATGATCGGCAGCGTCCGCGTATGATCGAGCGTGCGGATCTGCGAGCACACCCGCAGCGGATCGAAGTCGTCCAGCGACATGCTGACCAGCGCCAGCTCGTAACTGGCACCCGCCACCTGGAACACGGCGTCCGAAGGTTGCGTCAGGATATCGACGCTATGCTCGGCCGACAGATACCCCTTGACCCGCTCGGCATGCCGCAGATCGGTGTCGATGATCAGGATCGAGCCGCCACTAGCCGAAATCGTGTCCATCGCCCGCAGCGCATCTTCGATGGCGATCTGCTGTCCGGTCAGCGCACGGGCCCGCAATTCATCGGTCAGCGACTTGAGCCGCACCAGGCTCTTCACGCGCGCCATCAGCTGCGTGTCGTCCACGGGCTTGGTGAGAAAATCGTCCGCGCCCACCTCAAGACCGCGCACGCGGTCCGATGGCTGGTCGAGCGCAGTAATCATCAGGACCGGGACGTGATGCGTTTTGGGACTGGCCTTGAGCCGCCGGCAGACTTCAAACCCATCCATCTCCGGCATCATCACGTCGAGAAGGACGATATCGACATCCTGCGACTGGCAGATCTCGAGCGCCTGCGCGCCCGAATTTGCCGTGAGGACCTCGTAATATTCTGCGGTGAGACGCGCCTCCAGCAGGCGAACATTGGTCGGGATATCATCGACGATCAAAACGCGCGCAGTCACACCACTACCCCAGGACACAATCGGCCCACCAGCCTCCCAAGCTGGCGTCGAGCCTCAGCCCTTTGGGTCGATACGCAGTCCCTCAGGCGGGGCCAATGTAGTGGGCAATGGTTTCCAGAAAGTGAGACACCGAGATGGGCTTGGAAATATAGCCATCGGATCCACCCTGGAGAATCCGCTCCTCATCGCCCTTCATGGCGAAAGCCGTCACCGCAATCACTGGGATATGGGCAAGCTGCTCGTCGTCCTTGAGCCACTTGGTGACCACAAGGCCCGAAACTTCCGGCAGCTGGATATCCATGAGAATGAGGTCCGGCATATGCGCGCGCGCCAGATCCAGCGCTTCCATGCCGTTGCGGGTCTGGATAACGGTGTAGCCGCGCGATTCGAGCAGATCGTTGAAGAGCTTCATATTGAGCTCATTGTCTTCCACGATCATCACTGTCTTGGGCATCGTACCTCGCTTGGGCGGCTATGCCGTCCGAAAAAGCTGGTCATGCGCCGCACTGACCTTCGCTTCCTCCATCATCTCGGCTACCATTAATCCGTTACAAAACATCAAATGAGGCAGGGCCTTGCCCGTTCCAAACCGTTCCGAGCCCGATATCAGCCATCTGGCTGACGCATGCCTTGGCTACCTGTCGGAGAACCCCGAGGAACTCCTCGGTTTCATGCAGAGTGCCGGCCTCGATCCGCAAAGCCTGCGCGCCGCCCTCGGCACCGAGCGCATGCAACACGGCCTCATCGACTACTTTGCCTCCAACGAGCCGATTCTGCTCGCCCTTTGCGCCAATCAGAACATCACGCCGGAAGCCTTCATGCGCGTCTGGCATCGGATCAATCGCACGGAGTTCTAGACACGTGGACTGGCTCTGCCGGGACTGCCTCAAGTGGGAAACCAGCGGGACGGTGCCAAACCGCTGCCCCGCCTGCGGTTCCCCACGCATGCGCAGCCACGACGAGCTCTTTGCCCTGTCGATCGCCCATGTCGATTGCGACGCCTTTTACGCCTCGGTCGAAAAGCGCGACGATCCGAGCCTCCGCGACAAGCCGCTGATCATCGGCGGCGGCGCCCGCGGTGTTGTCTCGACCTGTTGCTATATCGCGCGCCAGTTCGGCGTTCGGTCCGCCATGCCCATGTTCAAGGCCCGCGAGCTGTGCCCCGATGCAGTGATCATCAAGCCCAACATGCAAAAGTACGTCGATGTCAGTCGCCAGATCCGGCGGCATATGGATGCGCTCACTCCGCTGGTCGAGCCCATCTCCATCGACGAAGCCTTTCTGGATCTCACCGGCACCGAGCGCGTCCACAAGGCGCCCCCTGCCCTCAGCCTCGCGCGTTTCGCCAAGACCATCGCCGAGAAAATTGGCGTCACTATCTCGGTGGGTCTTAGCCACAACAAGTTTCTTGCCAAGGTCGCGTCCGATCTCGACAAGCCGCGCGGTTTCGCCGTTATCGGCAAGGCCGAGACCCTGACCTTCCTTGCACCCAAGCCGATCAGCCTTATCTATGGTGTCGGCAAGGTCTTTTCCGAAACCCTCAAGAAGGACGGCTATCACACCATCGGCCAGTTGCAGGACGAAGATCCAATCCGCCTCATGAAGCTTTATGGCGAAGCCGGCTCGCGCCTGGCGCGCCTTTCGCAAGGCCAGGATGCCCGCAAGGTTTCCGTCGATAGCGAGATGAAGTCCATCTCCTCTGAAACGACCTTCAACACTGACATTGCAACGCTCGAAGACCTCTCGACCGAACTCCTCAAATGCACTGAGCGGCTGTCGGAACGTCTCAAGGCAAAAAACGTCGTCGGCGACACCGTGACGCTCAAGCTCAAAACATCGGGATTTCGGTTGCGCACGCGCGCGCGACACCTGATGATGCCGACACAGCTTGCCAACGTACTCTACGAGGCCGGCATGAGCCTTCTCCAGCGCGAGGCGGATGGCACGCCGTTCCGGCTCATCGGCATTGGCGTCTCGGGCCTTGAAGCGGCCGACGGGTTCGACCCCGTCGATCTCCTCGAGCCGCTCGTAGCGCGCAAGGCCGCCGCGGAACGCGCCATGGACAGTGTCCGCTCGCGATTTGGCCGCGCCGCCGTAGTACGCGGCAGGCTCTATACCAGCCGGCCCGACAACCAGTCGGCTCCGGCTTCCGAAGAAGAAGCAGAAGACCTGGAAAGCAAGTTCAGATGACCGACCCGATCGAAAAGCTCCGCGAATATGGCTACGAGCTCCCCGCCCCCAAGGCGCCGGTGGCGAGCTACGTTCCGGTCAGCCGCACCGGCAACCTGCTCTACGTGTCCGGACAGATTTCCAGCAATGAGCATGGCGTGGTCCAGGGTCGCCTTGGCGACAACATGAACGTCGTCCAGGGCGGCAACGCGGCCGAGCTCTGCGCCGTCAACATCCTCGCCCAGATCGTCCATATGGCCGGCGTTCCGCTCCACGAGATCAAGAAGGTGGTAAAGCTCACCGTTCTCGTCGCTTCGACCCACGAATTCACCGAACAGCATCTGGTCGCCAATGGCGCTTCCAACCTTCTGGTCGGCGTCCTTGGCGACAAGGGCAAGCATGCCCGCGCCGCTTTCGGCGTCACCGCCCTGCCCCTCGGCGCCGCCGTCGAAATCGAAGCGGTGGTCGAGGTCTAGGCGCGCCATCGTGTCCACCGACTACACGGCGACCATCCATCCCACCACGGCCTCGATCCCGGCCGCGGTATGGAACAGCCTTGTCCCGTCAACGGACGGCGTGCCGGACAATCCCTTCCTCGACCACGCCTTCTTTCGCGCGCTCGAGGAGTCCGGCTGCGCTACCGGGAAGACGGGCTGGCAGCCCCAGCACATTCTGCTGGCACAGGACGACAAGCCGGTCGGTCTCCTGCCGCTCTTCCTCAAATCCCATTCCATGGGCGAATACGTCTTCGACCACGGCTGGGCCAATGCCCTCGAGCGCGCCGGCGGTCACTATTACCCAAAGCTCCAGGGCTCGGTCCCCTTCACCCCGGCGACGGCCCCCAAGCTTCTGGTCCCCTCCGGAAGCCTCGAAGCCCAGGCCGCCCTCCTCCAGACCGCCCAGCAGCTTGCCACCCGGACCGACGCATCCTCGATCCATCTGACCTTCGTCCCCGAAGTTGAAGCCGAGCTCGCCGGCTCGATCGACTGGCTCCGCCGCGTCGACACGCAGTTCCACTGGCACAACCACGACTTTAAGTCCTTCGACGATTTCCTCGAAACTCTCGCCTCCCGCAAGCGCAAGACCATCCGCCGCGAACGTCGCGACGCCCTTGCCGATGGTCTCACCGTCCGCTGGCTCACGGGCAAGGAGATCGAGGAACAGCACTGGGACGCCTTCTTCGAGTTCTACGAAGACACCGGCGCCCGCAAATGGGGCCGCCCCTACCTTAATCGCCGTTTCTTTTCGCTCCTCGGCGAATACATGGCCGATCGCGTCGTCCTGATGCTGGCCTATGATGGCGTGACCCCGATCGCCGGCGCCATCAACTTCCGCGGTGTGGACACCCTTTATGGCCGCAACTGGGGCGCCACCCGCGACGTCCCCTTCCTCCACTTCGAAGTTTGCTATTACCAGGCGATCGACTACGCCATCGCCCACGGCCTCAAAACTGTCGAAGCCGGCGCCCAGGGCGAGCACAAGCTCGCACGCGGCTACGAGCCCGTCCTCACCCATTCCATCCACTGGATCGCCCACCCCGGCCTGCGCCGCGCCGTCGCCGACTATCTCGAAGACGAACGCCCCGCCGTCGAACAGCAGCAGGAAACCCTGGAAACCTACACGCCCTTCCGCAAAGGCGAGCGGCAGGACAAGTAGTTAGCCCGAAGCTTCACCCACCCACCGGCTGTCACCCCGGCGAACGCCGGGGCCCATCCTGAGATCTCAAGATGGATCCCGGCTCAAGGCCGGGATGACATCGAGGGTGTGAAGACGTAGAGAGGAGAAAAAGACCGGAGCCGCCATGACCTACGACCCGACCAACATCTTCGCCAAAATCCTTCGCGGCGAAATTCCGGCTCACAAGGTCTATGAGGACGACACCGCCCTCGTCATGATGGACATCTTCCCCCAGTCTCGCGGCCACACCCTGGTCATCCCCAAACCGGCATCGCGTAACCTCCTCGATGCCGATCCGGCCGACCTCGCCGCCGTCATTCCCCTCGTCCAGCGCGTCGCCATAGCCGTGCAGACCGCGACCGGTGCCGACGGTATCCGCCTCGCCCAGTTCAACGAGGCACCCGCCGGGCAGACGGTCTTCCACCTCCACTTCCACATCATCCCCGCCTACGAAGGCGTCCCGCTCGCCAGCCACGGCGGCGGTCAGGCCGACAACGCAGAGCTTGCTGCTCTGGCCATGGACATAGCCGCGGCCCTCTGATCTCTGTGCCTAGTGGCCCACCAGCAGATCTCCATTGCCCTTATGGTGCACGCCCAGCTCGTCGACAATTGTCGCACTGGCACGGTTCATGCCGCGCAAAGTGACCTCGCGACCGGCCTTGCGGAATTTGATCACCGCCTTGTCGATGCTAGCGACGCTCGAAATGTCCCAGATATGGGCGTGCGTCAGATCGATCACGACCCGCTCCACTGCCTCGCTAAAATCGAACGCGGCCATGAACTGCTCGGCCGAGGCGAAAAACAGTTGCCCCTGTACATGGTAGATCCGGACCTTGCCGTCCTCGCTGAGCTCCTTGCGGACATCGAAGATCTGCGAAATCTTCCAGGCAAAGAACACGCCCGACAACAGCACGCCCACCAGCACGCCGATGGCGAGATTGTGCGTGTAGACCACGAAGGCGACCGTTGCCAGCATCACCATGGATGACGAGCGCGGATGATCGCGCAAGTTGCGGATCGAGCGCCAATCAAAGGTGCCGATCGACACCATGATCATGATCGCCACCAGCGCCGGCATGGGGATCACCCGCAGGATGTCCCCCAGCACCACCAGCAACACCAGGAGATAGGCACCTGCCAGAAACGTCGACAGCCGCCCGCGGCCGCCAGACCGCACGTTGATCCCGGACTGCCCGATCATGGCACAGCCCGCCATGCCTCCGAAAAAGCCCGAGGCAATGTTGGCAATGCCTTGCCCAACGCTCTCCTGCCGCTTGTCGCTGGAGGTATCGGTATAATCGTCGATGATCTGCGCCGTCATCAACGACTCCAGCAGCCCAACCGCCGCCACGCCCAACGAATAGGGCAAGATGATCCAGATCATCTCGAGAGTCAGCGGCACCTGCGGGACGAGGAAGAACGGCAGCGTCGTAGGCAACTCGCCCATGTCACCGACCAGCCGCACATCCATGCCGGTGAAGTAGGCGACCAAGGCCAGTACCACGATCGCCACCAGCGGTGATGGCACCAGCGTCGTGATGCGCGGAAAGAGGTAGATGATAGCCAAAGCCAGCGCCACCATCGGATAGGTCATCCACTGCACCCCAATCAGCTCCGGCAGTTGCGCCATGAAGATCAGGATGGCTAGGGCATTGACGAAGCCCGTCATCACCGACTTCGATACAAAGCGCATCACCGTATGGAGCTTGAGATATCCCGCCGCGATCTGCAGCAGCCCCGCCAGGATTGTTGCCGCAAGGAGGTAGTCGAGCCCATGCTCGCGCACCAGCGACCCCATCAAAACGGCAGTCGCCGCGGTTGCTGCCGAGATCATCGCCGGTCGCCCGCCGAAAATGGAAATGACGATGGCAATCACCACGGAGGCATAAAGCCCGACCTTGGGATCGACACCCGCGATGATCGAAAAGGCAATCGCCTCCGGCACCAGTGCCAGCGCAACAACGAGCCCGGAGAGCAAGTCTCCACGCACATTCCGCACCCACTCGGCGCGGTAATCAGCTAAATTGAACATGAACAAGACCAAGGGCGCCGGCATCAAGCTCGCGGCGCTGCTATTCTTGAAAACCGAGGGATAGGCGCCCGGAGAAGCCACCCGGAACAAAGCCCGAGTCCGACGAAGACATTCTTAATGCCCCGCCGCGGCCCGCTTGGCAACCTCCCTCTCTGGATCAGACGCTTGGCTGCTGCTAAGCTGCCGCGAAGGCAACAAGCTTATGCGAGCCGGAGAAATTCATGGCCGACCCACGCCTTGCCGCCCTGGAGCCCCTGATCGGCACCTGGCGCACAACCATCACTATGCTGGACGCCAACGGCAACGCAGGCGCGGTTTCGGTCGCAACCGACACCTACCGCCGCTCGGCCAACAACATGTTCGTCCTTCACGACGTAGACGCACAAATGGACGGCGATCGTGCACTGTCGATGGAAATCATCGCCCTTGACCCGTCAGGCAAGGGTTACGTCACCCGCAGCTATGACCCAGATGGCACGTTCAGCGATTTTACTGCCTCGCTCGAGGGCAAGCGCTGGCAGATCATCGGCACCAAGCAGCGCTTCGACGGGAACTTTTCCTCTGAGGGCCAGACCCTCACCGGCCGCTGGGAGCAGAACATCGGCAACCAATGGTCGCCGCTGATGCAGGTCGAGCTCAGAAAGCAGCCCTAGGCGCCAAGCTCCTCCGCCAGCCCGATCAGCAAGCCCTCGGGACCACGAATATAGCAGAGGCGATAAACATCCCTGTAGTTGACCACTTCGTCCACGACGGTTGCGCCAAGCTTGCCCAGCTGCGCCAGCGTGCCATCGAGGTCGTCGACCGCAAACATCACCCGCATATAGCCCAGCGAGTTGACCGGCGCCGTCCGATTGTCCTGGGCAATCTCGGGTGCGAGGAAGCGCGAAAGCTCCAGCTGGCTATGTCCGTCAGGCGTTCGCATCATCGCAATCTCGACCTGCTGGTCGCGAAGGCCCGTCACCCTCCCGGCCCACTCGCCTTCCACCATCATCCGCTGCACAAGATCGAGGCCGAGCACCTCGAAGAAGGCGATCGCCTTGTCGAGGTCCGCAAAGGCGATCCCCACATTGTCCATGCGCTTAACGGCCATGTCGTTCAGCCCCGCTCCTAATAATTGGCGCCGCCGGCAATCTCGCGAAGCTCCAGGACGACGGTCTTGAGCCCATTGTCGATATGGAGCTGCATGAACTCGCTGGCCAGCGCTGTCGCCGCTGCAAGATCGGCTGCCTCGAACACGGCATAGCCGCCGATGACTTCCTTGGCTTCCGAATAAGGCCCATCCGTCACCACGATCTCACCCGTGTTCCCGACCAGCCGCTTGCCTTCTGGCGTCGGTTTCAGTCCGCCCGTCGAAATCAGTGATCCATCGCCAAGGGTCTTCTCCATCCACGGCCCCATCGCGTCCATCAAACCCTGCGGGATGTCTTCGGATTTAAGGTCGGCGGGCGGAATGATGCTCATGAAGTAGCGCATGGGGAAATCTCCAGGTGAAAGCCATGTTCACTGCGACGACGAACCAGCCAGCTCTATTTCGACATTTTTCCACTCCCAGCGCAAAGAAAAAGGCCCGGATCGCTCCGGGCCTTCGCTTATTCCTTGTCGGCAGTCGCCTTGGGCTTCTTCGGCTTGGGCAGCGCCTTGGGCTTGGCTGGACGCGGCGGCGTCGCCACCAATTCCAGCTTCGCCTCGCTTCCCTCGCCCACCACGGCCACGGTGACATTGCCACCATTCACCAGCTCGCCGAACAGCACCTGGTCGGCCAGCGGCTTCTTGACATGCTCCTGGATCACGCGGCCCAGCGGGCGCGCACCCATGCGTTCGTCATAGCCATGCTCGGCCAGCCAATCGGCCGCTTCTGGCGTGAGGTTGATCGTGACGCCGCGTTCGGCCAGCTGGCCCTCGAGCTGCAGCACGAACTTTTCGACCACGCGGCGCACGACTTCGCGCGGCAGCGGTGCGAACGAAATGATCGCATCGAGACGGTTGCGGAACTCGGGCGAGAAGGTGCGGTTGATCGCCTCTTCGTCGTCCCCCTGCTCGCGCTTGCGGCCAAAGCCGATCGGCGAACGAGCCAGCTCTGCGGCACCCACATTGGACGTCATGATCAGGATGACATTGCGGAAATCGACCGCCTTGCCGTTGTGATCCGTCAGCTTGCCGTGGTCCATCACCTGCAACAGGATGTTGTAGAGATCCGGATGCGCCTTCTCGATTTCGTCGAGCAGCACCACGCAATGCGGGTTCTGGTCGACGCCGTCGGTCAGCAAACCACCTTGGTCGAAACCGACATAGCCCGGAGGAGCACCGATCAAACGGCTGATCGTGTGACGCTCCATATATTCGGACATGTCGAACCGCAGCAGTTCCACGCCGAGCGTATCGGCCAACTGCTTTGCCACTTCAGTCTTGCCCACGCCGGTCGGGCCGGTGAAGAGGTAGGAGCCGATCGGCTTTTCCGGTTCACGCAAGCCGGCACGCGCCAGCTTGATCGCCGAAGACAGGGCCGTGATCGCCGCGTCTTGCCCGAACACCACCGTCTTCAGGCTGGTTTCAAGGCTCGACAGCAATTCGGCATCGGACTTGGAAACCGATTTCGGCGGGATGCGCGCGATGGTCGCGATCGTCGCTTCGATATCCTCGACGTCGATGATTTCCTTGCGCTCGTCCTCGGCCAGAAGCTTCTGGCTTGCGCCGGTCTCGTCGATCACGTCGATCGCCTTGTCGGGCAGCTTGCGATCGTTGATGTAGCGCGCGCTCAGCTCCACGGCTGCGGTGAGCGCTTCATCGGTATACTTGATCTTGTGGAAGTCCTCGAAATAAGGACGCAAGCCCTTGATGATCTCGATCGCATCCGGAACGCTTGGCTCATTGACGTCGATCTTCTGGAAACGACGAACGAGCGCACGGTCCTTTTCAAAGAACTGGCGATATTCCTTGTAGGTTGTCGAGCCGATGCAGCGGATCGCCCCCGAAGCCAGAGCCGGCTTGAGGAGGTTCGACGCATCGAGCGCACCGCCCGAGGTCGCGCCGGCACCGATCATGGTGTGGATTTCGTCGATGAACAGCACCGCATTGGGCTGCTTTTCGAGTTCCTTCATCACCTGCTTGAGGCGCTCTTCAAAGTCACCGCGATAGCGCGTGCCGGCGAGGAGCGAACCCATGTCGAGCGAATAGATGACCGCCTCCTTGAGCACTTCGGGCACATCGCCTTCGATGATCTTGCGGGCGAGGCCTTCCGCGATCGCCGTCTTGCCGACGCCGGCGTCACCCACGTAGAGCGGGTTGTTCTTGGAGCGGCGGCAAAGCACCTGAATGGTGCGGCGCAGCTCGGCATCGCGCCCGATCAGCGGGTCGATCTTGCCGGCCTTGGCCTTCTCGTTGAGGTTGACGCAGAAATCGGCCAGAGCCGAGCTTTTCTTGCCTTCGGCGCCACCCTCGGCTCCGCCTTCACCGTCTTCGGCACCACGCACTTTGCGTTCCTCGCTGGGACCCGATTTGGTGATCCCGTGACTGATGAAATTGACGGCGTCGAGCCGGCTCATGTCCTGCTGTTCAAGGAAATAAGCGGCATGGCTTTCGCGTTCCGCAAAAATCGCGACCAGCACATTTGCACCGGTCACTTCTTCACGGCCCGAGGATTGAACGTGGATCACCGCGCGCTGAATGACGCGCTGGAATGCAGCGGTCGGGCGCGCATCCTGGCCGTTCTGCACGACCAGGGTGTCCAGTTCTTCATTGATGAAGTCTTCGAGATCGCTCTTGAGCGCGTCGATGTCGACATCGCATCCGGTCAGGACGGCGATCGTTTCGCGGTCGTCGGTCAGCGCCAGAAGCAGATGTTCGAGCGTGGCGAACTCATGATTGCGCTCACGGGCCAGGTTCATCGCCTGGTGCAGGGCCTT
This sequence comes from Devosia rhizoryzae, assembly GCF_016698665.1. Taxonomy (NCBI): domain Bacteria; kingdom Pseudomonadati; phylum Pseudomonadota; class Alphaproteobacteria; order Hyphomicrobiales; family Devosiaceae; genus Devosia; species Devosia rhizoryzae. The sequence continues at coordinate 1,199,100 of NZ_CP068046.1, read as the reverse complement.
TTCGAGTCCGCGCGAAAATGAGGGCATATGATGTTCCTACTGTTTTTCCATCACGCATTGCAGCGGATGCTGGTTCTTGCGTGCCGTATCCATGACGCGGGTGACCTTGGTCTCGGCCACTTCGTATGGATATACGCCGCACTCACCGACCCCCTTTTGGTGAACATGCAGCATGATCTGGAGAGCGTCTTCGCGTGACTTGTTGAAGACGTCCTGCAAGACCAGAACGACGAATTCCATCGGCGTGTAGTCGTCGTTGAGGAGCAGCACCCGGTAAAGGTTCGGGCGCTTGGTTTTGGGACGCGTTTTGGTCACCGTCCCGGATTCGAAATCGCTGTCGTCACCGCCGCCGCGGCGTCCGCCGTCGTCGTCCTGCGGGCCGGCGTGGGGGCGCAGAGGCGCGCCTTGCTCGGTCGCAAGCGGCAGGAAAGCGGGAGAAATTGAGGGAGTCTTGATCATTGGGTCGACTGTCGCGGAAGGAAACGAAGCAGCGTGGCTGGACCCATTATGTAGGCAAAAAACACGCGCTGTTAAGGCCTATCGCTTCCCGAAAGTGTGAGCGCGATAGAACCGGGGCTGGCGAGCCCGCGCCACCGCCGTCACAGCGCCAAGCGCCGCGGCGCTCGAGAGTGCCGCCAGCAACACTTTTTGCCGCTTGTCACGCTGCGCCCGAAGCGCAATGCCGCCCAAGCCCCAAAGCGCAACGCCGGCATAGGAGAGATTGCCGCGGCTCGCGAGCGCCACGGCACTGGCCGCCACCCCTGCCCCCGCAACCAGCACCGCCGCGCGGTCCTCTTCGTGCGCCGGCTCAGGGCGTTTTCCTTCCCGATTGAAGGTGGCCTCCAGATTGGCGAACAGCGCTACCGTCAACCAGCCCGCGAGCCCGCCGATCCAGTCTGCCGCAAACCGCATCGCCTTCGACCCGGGCATGCCTCGTGCCGCGACGATCAGCGCCGAAACGGCGCTCGCCGCTGCCGCGCTGATGATGCCGAAACTCGCCCAGCCCACGCCACGCGTCTGCGCATGCACGCTCCACAGCGCATCGGCCAGAAAGGCACCAGACGCCAGTTCTTCTACATGCTGCAGATTGGGATGCTCGCGATAGTCGGGTCGCGCCAGACCCACGCTGAAAATTAAACTGGAAGCAAAAAGCGGCACCCAGATCGCGAAGGCGCCATCGGCAGGTGTGACCGGGCCGGTAAAGGTTGCGACCTCGCCCTCTTCTTCACTCTTCGCCGTGTTCGCGACGCGGTGAAACTGAGTAGCGAGTGGCTGCGCGAGCGCGAGAGCGCCCAGTGCTGAGCGAGGATCGATCCGAGCCGTCATTTGTCCCTCCAAATGTTAGCAGTCTGCTAACCGATGGCCGGCAAGTGCGGTTCCAGCACGATCAACAATCGCGTGAAGTGGCCTGGTCTCCACATTCTCCCCAAAATCTATCGCATTTTACAAATTCGTAACGGCAGCCGGGTAGCTTGCGACAGGTCGATCGTCAGGGTTGGAGGGCTCCCCCGGCGATCTCAGTCACTTGTTGCGTACGGATGCAGAAGCGTCCGATCAGTAAATTGGAGTTCCGGGTGATTTCCCTGGCGAAGACCCCTTGGCGCACTATTGCACGCGCCGCTGCTGCCTTCTTCCTTGTGTTCACCGTCAGCCTTGCCGCTGCCGCTCCGACGCAAGCCATTGAAAACCTGCGCAAATATGCTGGCATCGTGGTGGACGCCAAGTCCGGCGAAATCCTCTACGAGGACAATGCCGACTCCAAGCGCTACCCGGCATCAGTTGCCAAGGTGATGACGCTTTACGTCCTGTTCCAGGAGTTGCAGGCCGGAAATCTCAGCCTTTCGAGCAAGATGACGGTGTCGCGCCACGCCGCTTCCGCTGTTCCCACCAAGCTCGGCCTGCGCGCCGGCTCGACCATCGCGGTCGAAGACGCCATTAAGTCGCTGGTGACCCTTTCGGCCAACGACATGGCCCGCGTCATTGCCGAGCACATTTCCGGCTCGGAAGAAAAATTCGCCGAGCGCATGACCGCCACTGCCCGTGCCATGGGCATGTCCAGCACCACCTACCGCAACGCCTCGGGTCTTCCCGATGGCGGCCAGACCACCACGGTGCGCGACCAGGCAATCCTCGGCATCGCCATCTACCAGCACTTCCCGAACTACTACGAATTCTTCCAGACCACGTCCTTCCGCTACAACGGCAAGACCTATGGCAACCACAACCGCGTGCTGGGCTATATGGGCGCCGTCGACGGCATCAAGACCGGCTACATCAACGCTGCCGGCTCGAACCTGCTGACCGCCGCCCGCAAGGACAATCGCCACATCGTCGTCGTCGCCTTCGGCTTCAACTCGGCCGCTTCGCGTGACGAAAAGGTCCGCCAGTTGGTCGCCAACTATCTGCCCAAGGGCCGCCGCGGCGATTACCTGCAGCAGGCTATGGTGCCGCAGCCGGGCCGCCAGAGCACGACCCAGTTCGCTCTGGCTCAGCCACGCAAGCCCACCTTCGCCATGCCCACGCCCATGCCCGATTTCCGCCTCGCAGCTTTGGTCGCCGCCAACGGCTCCCAGCCGCAGGCTCAGCCACAAGTCGCCGTCGCCGCAGCGATTGCGCCCGCTGCGATGCCTGTCCCGACCCCATCCGCCGCCGAAGCAGTCACCGCGCTCGCTGCACCAACCCAGGCTGCACCTGCCTATCCTAGCCAGGACGTCATCGGCGCATGGCTGAGCGATACCTATAACCTCGGCGCTCCGCCATCCGCCCTTGGCCAGACCGCGCCCTCCGCCCCGCTGGCCTTCGACGCGACGCAGACAAACTCGGTCTTGCAAGCCACCCCGATCAGCGGCTGGATCGTCCAGATCGGTGCCGGCCCGTCCGAAGACAGCGCCCGCTCCATGCTTTCCGATGCGGCTGGCAAGGTCGGTGGCCTTGGCGACTTCCGCTCCTATGTCGAGCGTTTCGACAAGAACGGGCAGACCTTCTACCGCGCCCGCTTCGTCGGCTTCGGCGATCGTGACGACGCCAACGCCATGTGCAGCCGTCTTAAGGACCAGAACCTCTCCTGCCTCGCTATGCAGGGCTGACAAAGACTACCCGGCGCTGCGGGGGCAATTCGCAGCGCCGGTACATAGGGAGAGCGACGTGTGCTTGTCGCGATCCTCCAGGGGGAAGCCCCATTGGTGCTTGTGTATGGAGTAGCCCAATGAGTGACCGTAATGCTCTGGTCGAGCTCGCCAACTTTATTGGCCGCTCACCGCTCGCCTCGCCGGATATGAGGGCGCGCAACCGCGCTCTGGCCGGCATCACCGAACGCATGCTGCCGCGGCAGAAGCGCTCAGTGGGCGACCTTCTCGCCGTCGTCATGACCCTATCCGCCCGCACCCGCCGCATGGCGCAGGAGCCGGTCCGGGTCGAACTTGATGTCTTCGCGCCGGGCGGCAAGCGCGCCATCCAGCTGACCTTGGGAAAATAAATACGTGGCGCTCAAACGAGCGCCACGATCTTTTTCCGCTTCCAGACGAACTGATACCAGCTCGCCTGCAACACCAGCATCATCACGAAGCTCGCCGCATAAGCGACCCAGATGCCGGAAAGTCCAAGCCCCGTCTGGCTAAGCCAGACTGCGCCGGGCAGCTCGATCAAGAGGATACAGGCAAGCGACAGCAGCATCGGCGCATAGACCGTGCCGCTGGCTCGCATGATCCCCGAGAAAACTACGCTCCACCCAAAGAACAGGATGCTCCACAGCACCACATGGAGCAGCGTCTCGGTGAGGTCGATCACGGCCGGGTCGGTGATGAAGAGCGCCACCACATGCTGGCTGAAGAGATAGGCTAGAACAATCAGCCCGCCGGTGATGACGAGGTTGAGCACCAGCGCCGTCCGCGTGATCGCCTGCAGTTGCTCTTCGTTGCGCGCGCCGATCGCCTGAGCCGCAAAGATCGAGGCCGCAATGCCGATCGACATGGCCGGAAACTGCACATAGCTCATCACCTGCCCCAGCGCCCCATAGGCCGCCGTCGCATCCGAGCCGAAGCGGTTGACCAGCCCCACGACCACGATGCCGGCGATCGACGAAATCACCATCTGCAGCCCCGCCGGTACGCCCAGCTTGAGGATCAGCCCAAGCAGCTTCACATCCGGCCGCAGCATCGCCCCGAGCAGCACCCGATCCGGAGCCAGCGGCATCTTGCGCGCCCGCATATAGACGAAGAGGAAAATCAGCACTGTCATGAAGCCGGCGATCATCGCGACGGCCGCTGCCCGCACGCCAAGTTGCGGCAGCCCGAACCAGCCCTGGATCAGCGCCGGCGTCACGAGGAGACTGACGACCATGGACATGATCAGCGAGAACAGCGGCGTAATGGTATCGCCCACGCCGCGCAGAACCGAGGTCACCACGAGAAACAGGAAAAAGCCCGGCATGCCGATCAAGACGATCCGCGCATAGCCTGCCGAAAGGTCGCGGATGTTTTCCGGCGCGCCGAGCACCTGCATGATCTGCTCGGTAAAAACTCCACCGGCGATCGCCACGATCAAGCCGAGCACCAAGGTTGCGGTCAGCGTCGTCCCAGCCACTTCCTTGACCTTGTCGACGTTGCGCGCACCCCAGGCCTGGCCGATCAGGATCGTCGACCCGGCAGAAAGCCCGATGATGAAGCTCATGAGGAAGAACATGATCGGGAAAAACGTAGCCGTCGCCGCTAGCGCCTCGACGCCGATCATCTGGCCGACATAGATCGAATTGACCGTGCCCGACAGCGCCTGAAGGATGTTCGAGGCCATCAGCGGGATAAGAAAGAAGCTGAACCGCTGCCACAGCGGTCTTGCCAATGCGTTGTTCATAGAAGCACTCCAGGACCCCTAAACGTTGTCATGCATCAGGCCCCAAAGGGACCTATTCACACCTTCAAAACGAGGTGCCGGCTGGACGGGCGCTGGAGGCTTGGCGATGACATCGCTGCTCTACGCTCGCCTTTCCGGCTCGTCAATCGCTCTGGAACGCTCCGGTTGCCATGCTAGACAACGCCCATGACGCAAGCCGCAAACCCCTTTGATTCCCGCCGCGACCAGTTCCTCGCCGGCGCCCGCGCCTGCCTTCCGGTGGCTATTTCAGTCGCCGCATACGGCCTCGTCTGGGGCGTTCTGGCCCGCGGCGCCGGGCTGACATTGACCGAAGCCGTGCTGATGAGCGGCCTCGTTTTCGCCGGCTCCGCCCAGTTCGTGGCGCTCGATCTCTGGACCGCGACACCCGCCACCCTACCCATCGGTCCAATCGTCATTTCCGCCCTGATCGTCAACCTGCGCTACCTGCTGCTGACCGCAACCCTGCGCCCGCTCTACCCCAAGAAAGGTCTCTGGCGCAGCGCGCTCAGCATGTATCTCGTGACCGACGAGAACTGGGCCATGACCGTCGCTGCCATGCAGCGCGGCGGCGGCTCCGTCGCTTTCCTGATGGGTGGCGGCGTGCTCGCCTGGATCTCCTGGATGAGCACCAATCTTATCGGCTATGGCTTGGGATCGGCCATCGATGACCCGGCCCGATGGGGTCTCGATTTCGCTTTCACCGCCACGTTCCTCGCCCTGCTGCTGGGCATGTGGAAGGGCCGCTCGGACCTCGTTCCCTGGCTGGTCGCAGCACTTGCCGCCATCCTGACTTCCCGCCTCCTCGACGGCAGCTGGCACATCCTGGTCGGAGGTCTTGCCGGCAGCCTCGTGGGCGCAGCATTGGAGACGCGCAAGCATGTTCGCCAGTCCTGAGGCACTCACCGCCATCATCGGCATGGCGCTTGTGACCATCGCCATAAAGGCCAGCGGCCTGCTCCTTGCCGATCGCCTGCCGACCCAAGGCTTCGCTGCCGCCTGGCTCCGTCACATCCCTGGCGCCGTGCTCGCAGCCCTCGTCGCACCCGCCATCGCCACCGGCAGCCCAGCCGAACTCGTAGCCGCCCTGGCCACAGGCCTCGTCTTCATCGCCACCAGAAACCTCTTCGCGGCCATGGCCAGCGGCGTTTTTGCCGTCTACCTGATGCGTCTGTGGCTCGGCGCCTAAAACCGGTCGAGACCAGTTGCGCGGATCAGCGCTCTCGGCTAACACCCTAGCCGTGCCCCTCTGGCGGAATGGTAGACGCAGAGGACTCAAAATCCTCCGTCGCAAGACGTGCCGGTTCGAGTCCGGCGGGGGGCACCATTCATTTCACTGATGTGCTCTGTGCCGCCGGTCACCCATAAGGACGGACCATGCCAACTCTGTTCTATGCGCAAGGTTTCCGGCAGAAAGGTCGCGCCGTAGAGCCCGACGCGCCACAGCAATATAAGAGCGCCGAAAAAGCAATCGCCGCAGCCGAGCGGATCGCGCCCTCACGTGTCGGCGTCTGGGCCTATTCCGCCAATGTAGACGTCGAGGCCGACACATATGACGAGCCAGTCGTGCTCTTCAAGGCAGGCACCCTGCCCGCTGGCGTCGCTGACTGATCTCACGCCGCCAGACGTTGCTTCGCCTGAAGATAGGCCAGGATGCGCTCGGCACCAATTTCGTCGAGCAGATGACGGCAGGGTCGCCATATAGAGTCGATAGGATTGGCGGCACGCATCACCAAATGTCCGTTGACGAGGTCAAAATGAACGTTGGCCGACTCGGCCAAGTCCAGGAACTCAGCCACGAATTGATCCGGCATTTCTTGAGTTGAGAGCGACATTGCTTGCCTCGCATTTGATGCAAAAACAATGTGCCTGCGGGCGCTTCTGCTCCGCTCCATTGCTGCTTATGGTTAGTAAAGGGTAAACGCCTGCCGAAACCAGGCTCCGGCAGGCGCAGTCGATTAGTTCATTGCTACGCCATTGATGGTCAGCTTGCCGGCCATCAGCGACAGCGACACGCTGGGCGCGCCATAGGTCGACTGCGAAAGCGAAACCGAGGTGACCTTGGCGTCGGTGACTTCATAGGTCACTTCGTCGCCGGACTCTGTGCCATCCGTCCCGATGATGGTGATCGAGCGCGTGTCGTTCTTGCTCTTGCCGGCGGTCTGCGACGACCATTCTAGCAGGTCTGCATCGATCGGAGAGATCGAAGACAGCGAGAGCGAGAAATCTACCGAGGAGGGCACGTCATCGTAGCCTTCTATGGTCGACACGTAGAACGACGAGTCACCCACCGAGTATTCCAGTTCCTCGCCATCAGCCGAGGTCAAGATCAGCCTTGCAGGGGCAAATGTCGTAGTCTCCTGCGCGAAGGTGACAGGGGCGGTGACAAGGAGGCTGAGGGCCATGGCAGCGGCGCCCAAGGGCAGAGTCAGTCGGCTAAACATCGTTGTTCTCCCAGTGATGTTGCAGCTGACATGCGAGCCCTTCAGCCCGGAAGTCAAGCGACCGATTTATGTCACTGGAAGCCGAGGAAGGTACCGTTGCCGGTGGGTTGAGTCATGTAGCCGGCGCCATACTGCTGCTGCATCATCTGCTCTCGCTGGATCTGGTCGTAAGCCGCGACGTCGAGGCCGATGACCGAGGTCATCAGATTTGGTCCGGTACCGGGCTTGAACGCTTCGGCGATCGCGGATTCACCCTCATACGCTTGTACGCCGGTATTCGGGTTGATCCAGGCGGTCTGCATGCCCGCCGGCACGTTGAACGGCGTAGCCGGCCGGCCCTGAAGCGCGTTGGCCATGAAATCGGTAAAGATCGGCACAGCCATTCCGCCGCCGGTAGAAGCAGAGCCCATGGAACGCGGCTGGTCATAGCCCACATAGACGCCCACCGCGAGTTCGGGCGTAAAGCCGACAAACCAGGCGTCCTTGTAATCATTGGTGGTGCCGGTCTTGCCGGCCACAGGACGGTTCAGCGACTTTGCTGCCGTGCCGGTGCCCCGTTGCACCACGCCCTCCATCATCGAGGTAATCTGGTAGGCGGTCATGGGATCGAGAACCTGCTGGCGGTTGTCGATGATGCGTGGCTCGCCTTGCCCATGCCAGTCCTCGGCTACACAGCCGTCGCAGACGCGCTCGTCATGGCGATAGACCGTCTTGCCATAGCGATCCTGAATGCGGTCGATCAGCGTCGGCTGAATTTTGCGGCCGCCATTGGCGATCGTGGCATAGGCAGAAGTCATGCGCATGGCCGTGGTTTCACCCGCGCCGAGCGACATGGCGAGGACCGGCTGCATATCGTCATAGATGCCGAAGAGCCGCGCATAGTCGGCGATCAGCGGCATGCCGATCTCTCGTGCGAGCCGAACCGTCATGACATTGCGGCTACGCTCAATACCGCGCCGCAGGGTCTGTGGCCCATAGAACTCCTGCGCATAGTTTTCCGGTCGCCATACCGACCCATCGCCCATGCGCACTTCCACCGGGGCGTCGAGCACGACAGAAGCGGGTGTGTAGCCATTGTCCAATGCAGCCGCATAAACGAATGGCTTGAACGACGACCCAGGCTGCCGCAGCGCCTGCGTGGCGCGGTTGAACTCGCTCTCCGCAAAGGAGAAGCCGCCGACCATCGCCAATACGCGTCCGGTGCGCGGGTCCATAGCCACCAGGGCGCCTTCTACCTCCGGCACTTGTTCCAGCGTGAAGGTGCCGTCCTGACCAGCCACAGGCGACACATAGATGACGTCGCCCACTTTGAGCAGGCTTTGCACCGGCTGCGACACCCACTTGATTTCGGGACCGGACAGCGTCCCTTCTACGCGTGCAGACGAACTGCCGCCGTCGGCACCGCTCTCCGGACGCAAACCAATTCGCGCCGAGTTATTGCCCAGCTCCAGCACCACGGCGAGTTGCCATTCGGGCACGTCGCTCAGCGGCTGAACCGTACTAACGGCAGCACCCCAATCCTCGCCGAGCTCAACGCTGGCGACCGGTCCGCGGAAGCCGCGGCCATGGTCGTAGCTGATAAGCCCGTCCATCAGAGCCCGGCGGGCATATTCCTGGAGCCTTGGCTCCAGCGTGGTGCGCACCGAAAGACCGCCGCCATAAAGCTGGTCTTCGCCATAAAGCTTGGCCAGTTCGCGTCGCACTTCCTCGGTGAAATATTCGGCCGAGTAAAGCTGGCTGCCCGCCGCGCGAGGAATGACGTTGAGCGGCTCTTGCTTGGCCAACGAAGCTTCTTCGTAGCTCACATAGCCATTCTCGACCATGCGGTCGATGACCCAGTTTCGGCGCTCGATCGCCTGCTCGGTGCGGCGGAACGGGTGGTAATTATTGGGTCCCTTCGGCAAGGCGGCGATATAGGCAGCCTCGGGCAGCGTTAGCTGGTAGAGCGCCTTGTCGAAGTAGTTCAGCGCCGCTGCGGCGACCCCATAGGAGTTCAGCCCCAGGAAAATCTCGTTGAGATATAGTTCAAGGATCTTGTCCTTGCTGAACGTCGACTCGATGCGCAGGGCAAGGATCGCTTCCTGGATCTTGCGATCCCAGGTCTGTTCCGAGGTGAGCAGAAAGTTCTTTGCAACCTGCTGCGTGATCGATGAACCACCACCCTGAATCGAGCTGTCGCCGTCCATGCGCGCCATGAGATTATCGCGTAGAGCGCGCACAATTCCATCTATGGCAATGCCGCTATGCTTATAGAAATCCTTGTCTTCCGCAGAAAGGAAAGCTTGCACCAGCAAAGGCGGCACCGTTTCCACCGGCTGGAACAGGCGGCGCTCACGGGCATATTCCGCAAGCAGGGTGCCATCCGCCGCATGAACGCGTGTCGTGACTGGTGGCTGATAGTCTTTGAGAACGGTGTAGTCCGGCAGCTGCGACATGACGGTGATGAGGTACACGGCGGCAGCCGCAACGCCGCCCAGCGCCACGAACATGCCAAAGCCGAACAGCCATCCAAGCAGACGAAACATCTAGACGCATACCCCAGGCTGCAGGCGGCGCAGCCGGCTCGAATCATAGCAGAAGCGAGCTGACGCGTGGATTACATCGGCTTGATCGAAGAGGCTCACGGCTCTTCCTCGAGGCTGTCGAAATAGGTCGAGATACCCCTTGCGATGGCCTCCGCCGTACGGTCGCGCCAATCGGACTGCATCAAATTGGTGATGTCGTCGGCATTGGAGAGAAATCCCAGCTCCAGCAATACCGAGGGAACATCGGGTGCCTGCAGCACGAAGAAGTCGGCCTGCCTTACCGGGAACCGGCGCAAAGCGACGCTCGGCTCCAATTGATGCACGATGGACTGTGCCGCTTGGAACGACTGCACCCGCATTTCACGCCGCATCAGGTCGAGTAGAATATCGACCACCTCTGGCGCCATCAGCGGGACAGTGAAGCCGGCGATCACATCCGATTTGTTCTCGCTATCGGCCAGTACCTTGTCGAGCACGTCGGTGGCATTTTCGTCCCGCGTATAAACAGAAGCGCCCCGGATTTCCGGCTGCTGAAAACTGTCAGCGTGGATCGAGATAAAGATATCAGCTTTGTTGGTTCGCGCTAACGCGACGCGCTCCTCAAGCTTGAGATATGTGTCATCCTCGCGCGTCAGCGCCACATCGAACCGCCCGGACTCGACCAGCAGTTCCTGTAGCCGGAGCGAGAAGGCGAGAACGATGTCCTTCTCCTTCACCCCCTGTGCAGTTTCAGCGCCGCTATCGATCCCACCATGACCAGGATCGATAACGACCAACGGCCTTGTATCGATCGGCAGCTCCGAACCACCTGGCGGCGTTTGCTCGGCATTTACTACGGTTGCGGTAGCGGCCTGGTCGCGCTCCACATTGGCGGCAAACTCTTCAGCAGTCGCTGGAATGATATCGACAACCAGCCGCGCCGGCTGGCCTTCAAATGGATCAAGAACATAGGCCTGCTGCACTTGTGCCGGTGAGGACAGTGTCAGCGTCGTCCGCACGCGATCCGCAGCAACCTGATCTATAGTGTAGGCGGAAACAATGCCTTCTGCCGCCGGCACCCCTTCGGGTGTTACCGAAAAGGTCCCTGCCCGCACGTCGATGGACAGTCGGTCCGGCCCGCTCAGCGATACGAAGGAATATTCCGTTTTTGCCGCGAGATCGATCACGAGCCGCGCCCGGTCGGCCGTGGCGGTCACCCGGGCGTCGATGACATTCGGCAGCGGCGGCAACGGTGCCGGCTCGGCTGCCACTGTGGCAGGCTCGCTTGGCGGCGCAGCCTCCTGCGCAAAGGCATAGGGGGCAAGAAACAGCGCTGCACAGATCGTCAGCGCGCGTAAAATGGAAGAGTGCTTGGCCAAGCTTGGACCGGTCCCCGAAATCTCTGATCAGCTTTGCCGTCACCTTGCGGCGATTCTTCGGCGCTTCGGCCTTATGCGATGATTTGCGGCGAGGGCCAATAAAGGCTGTCGCAAATCCATCCGCTTACTTCCCTTTTGACTTTCCTGTTGCCAATCTGGCGCAACTTTCCTACACGCTTAAGAGCAAGGCGCGTGTGCGCCATGATCGTTTTCAGGGCATCTCGTCGCTCTCTATGGCATGGCGCAGATCGGACAGAGTGGCTTCGGCCCGAGGTCCGGAACGATAGTTGCGGTTCAGCGCCTGCGACGAAGAATTTCGGCTCCCAACGAGCCGGACGGTGGCTCGAGTAGCGTCAGCCATCCAAATGGAAGAGGTCATATGGCCCGCAGACGAACAAAGCGCGATGCGATCGAAGAAGTCGATTGCCGTTTTGTTTCGCCTTCGATGCCGGCCGTGACCGTTAATACCCGAGCGCTGAACGTGACAGGTTCGCGCCCATTATCTCTCAACCAATTCGCCCCGCAATGCGCCACACCCAGGATGCCGCCTATTCGGCGTCCTCTTGTGGGCGCGCGGGTGCGCGGAGTTCATTATGGCGACCAAAAGAATGCTGGTGGATGCCATCCACCCGGAAGAAACACGGATTGTCGTTACCGCTGGTAACCGTATCGAGGAATTCGACTTCGAGTCGGCCCAGCGTCAGCAGTTGCGGGGCAATATCTATCTTGCAAAAGTAACGCGCGTTGAGCCGTCGCTGCAGGCGGCCTTTGTTGAATATGGCGGCAACCGCCACGGCTTCCTCGCTTTCAGCGAAATTCACCCCGATTATTACCAGATCCCCGTTGCCGACCGCGAAGCTCTGCTGCGCGAAGAAGAGCACGAGGACGAGCACCACGACGAGGCCGAAGAGGCTCCTGCTCCGGCTGAAGCCAGCAGTGAAGAGCCCGACGCCGAGGCTGCCGAAGGCGAAGAAAGCCACATCGAGCAGGCACCTGCGAACTCCGAACCGGTAGAATCCATCGGCGGTGCCGATGCGCTCGAGGAAGTGCCGGAACGTCGCCGCTACAGCCAGCAGCGCCGTCATCAGTACAAGATCCAGGAAGTCATCAAGCGCCGCCAGGTCATGCTGGTGCAGGTGGTCAAGGAAGAGCGTGGTAATAAAGGCGCAGCTCTGACGACTTACCTCTCGCTGGCCGGCCGCTATTCGGTGCTGATGCCCAACACCGCCCGTGGTGGTGGCATTTCGCGCAAGATCACCAACGCTGCCGATCGCAAGCGCCTCAAGGAAATCACCTCGGACCTCGAAGTGCCGCAGGGCATGGGTGTCATCCTGCGCACGGCCGGTGCCTCGCGCACCAAGGCCGAGGTCAAGCGCGATTTCGAATACTTGATGCGCCTTTGGGAATCGGTGCGCACGCTGACGCTGCAAAGCTCGGCGCCATGCCTGGTCTACGAGGAAGGCTCGCTTATCAAGCGCACCATCCGTGACCTCTACAACAAGGACATCGATGAAGTCTTCGTGGCAGGCAGCGAGGCTTTCCAGGAAGCCCGCGATTTCATGAAGATGATCATGCCGAGCCACGCCAAGAACGTGATGCTCTACAAGGATGATCAGCCGCTGTTCTCGAAATATGGCATCGAAGCACAGCTCGATTCCATGTTTTCGCCCACGGTGACCCTGCCCTCCGGCGGCTATATCGTCATCAACCCGACCGAAGCGCTGGTTTCGATCGACGTGAACTCGGGCCGCTCCACCAAGGAGCACAATATCGAGGACACCGCGCTCCAGACCAACCTCGAGGCGGCCGACGAAGTGGCGCGCCAGCTGCGTCTGCGCGACCTCGCCGGTCTCATCGTCATCGACTTCATCGATATGATGGAGAACCGCTCCAACCGTGCAGTCGAGCGCAAGCTCAAGGATGCGCTTAAGGACGATCGCGCCCGCATCCAGGTGGGCCGCATCAGCCATTTCGGCCTCATGGAAATGAGCCGTCAGCGCATCCGCTTCGGCGTGGTCGAAAGCTCGACTCACAAGTGCCCGATCTGCGACGGCACCGGCCTCGTGCGCTCCACCGAAAGTCTGGCGCTGATGATCATGCGCCACATTGAAGACCACGTGTTGCGCAAGCAGGGTCAGTCGATCAACGTGCGCGTGCCGGTTGAAGTCGCGCTCTACATCCTCAACTACAAGCGCGACACGCTGTCGATGCTCGAAGCGCGCAATCAGCTCTCGATCACCATCACCGCCGACAGCACCGTGACGGGCCACCAGTTCATGATCGAAAAGGGCGAAGCCCGCATCGTGGCCTATGCCGACCAGCGCGCCGCGGCCCACGTTCGCGTCGATAGCGCCGTGATCGAAGACGTCATCGAGGAAGAAGAAGAGATCGACGTCGAGGCGGATGCGGAGGAAGGCGAGGAGACTGAAGCTCGCGCGTCTGAGTCCAGCGAGGGCGAAGGCAATGGCCGTCGCCGTCGCCGTCGTCGCCGCCGTGGCGGGGATCGCGGTGGCGAACGTCCGCAGCAGCAAGTCGCAGCTGAAGGCGAAGCCGATACCGTCGAAGCCAACGACAACGCTGGTGATGACGAAGGCGAGGAAGCACCTGCCGGCGAAACTGATGCCGAAGGCGAAAACCGCCGTCGCCGTCGCCGTGGCCGCCGCGGCGGACGTCGCAATCGCCGCGAAGACAATGGTGCTGCAGTGGCTGCAACCGCTTCTTCCGAAGAGACCGCCGAACCCACCGATGCCTCTGTCGAAGCCTCGCCAGACGCCATCGTGGATCATGTCGAGCTGAACCCGGCTCCCGTGGCCGAAGAGGAAGCCGCTGCCGAACCGGCACCGGTCGAAAAGCCGAAGCGCAGCCGCCGCAAGAAGGTCGCCGAGACCGAAGAATCGGCTCCTGCCGAGACCACTCCGGTGAAAGCCACCGCGGCCGAAGAACCTGCTGCGGAAGAAAAGCCGAAGCGCAAGCCTCGCGCACGCAAGCCCAAGGCTGAAGCCACCGAAGCAGCTCCGGAGGCTGCAATTGCCGAGCCTGTGGCGGCAGAAGAAGGGCCGGCGGAGCAGCCGGCCGTTGAAGCTCCCGCAGAGGAAGAGGCTTCAACTGAAGAGGCTGCTTCTCGCCCGCGTCGCGTCAGGAAGGAACTTCCGCCTGAAGGCGTCGTCGTGTCTTCAAGCGCTGCGCCTCCGGCTGAGACCCCGGCCGAAGGCGAAGAGCCGCCGAAGAAAAAAGCTGGCTGGTGGCAGCGCCGCCTCGGCCTAGGCTAGAACAATGAGGGCGGCCTCCGGGCCGCCCTGCTCTTTTGCGAAGAAGACGCGAATGGCCATCATGCTCCGCTCGATCACCCTATTTGCTGCCGGTTTATTTGGTCTGGCGGGCGTCGCCATGGCCGCTGCCGCTTCGCATGGTACCGATCCACGGCTGCTGGCCAGCGCTTCCGCCATGTGCCTCGCCCACGCTCCAGCGCTAATCGCCCTTTATGTCGCTTGGCCCATGTTGCGCACGGCCACAGCCGCGGCAGTTCTCCTTGTCATGGGCACAGCAATGTTTGCCGGAGACCTGCTCACCCGGCAATTTGCGGGAGATGGCCTCTTCCCGATGTCTGCCCCAATCGGCGGCTTCCTGATGATGGCCGGCTGGTTCGCGATCGCCTTGGGCGCTTTCATCAAGCACCGCGAAGCCTAGCCGCCGGCGGCCAGGAACACCCTCAAACGCTCAAGCCCCTCTTCGATGCTCTGCCGTGTGCCTGCATAGCTGAAGCGGATAAAGCCGTTGCCATCCACACGGTCGAAGTCGACGCCCGGGGCGGAAGCAACACCTGCGCGCTCAAGCATGGTTTCGCAGAACGCCAACGAGTCATTAGAGAAACGGCTGATGCCGGCATAGGCATAGAATGCACCATCGCCCGGGCTAGGGAGATCGAAGCCAAGTTCCCGCAAGCCGGCGCTTAGCACAGCCCGGTTTTGTGCATAACTTGCCTTCTGCGCCTCCGAATAGTCGCGCTCGTCCAGCGCCGCAGTGGCCGCAATCTGGCTGAGGGTCGGTGCGGAGATAAAGAGGTTTTGCTGCAGGATTTCAGCGCGGCGGATCAGCGCGTCCGGCAGCACCATCCAGCCGATCCGCCATCCCGTCATGCAGTAGTATTTCGAAAAGCTGTTGATGACGATCGCATCGCGCGTCAGCTCGAGGGCGCTGACGGAAGGGCCGCGATAGTCGAGCCCGTGGTATATTTCGTCGGAGATAAATGTAACGCCGAGGCGCGCACAGGTTTCGACGATATCGGCCATCCCGGCCCGGTCCACCGATGCTCCCGTCGGATTTGCCGGGCTGGCAAACAGCAGGCCCTCAAATGGTTGCCGTGCATGCGCTGCAGCGATCTCTGCTCCCGTGAGATGCCAGCCATTGGCGGCATGCACAGGAATCTCGACGACGCCAAAACCCAGCCCCGCCAGAGTGTTCACGTAAGCCGGATACCCAGGTCGGGTTATCGCTATTTTTGCGCCAGGTCGGAAGGCTGTGTGAAACGCGAGAATGAACCCGGACGAAGAGCCCATGGTCGCCATGATCAGGTCGGGGTCGACATCGACGCCATGCTGTTCGGCATAGTACCGCGACAACCGCCGGCGCAAATCAAGCAGCCCCTTGGCATTGGTATAGCCCTGCGGCGACGGCAGCGCCTTGGCAACGGCATCGATTACACCCGGCGCCGGAGGCTGGCCCGGCTCGCCGAGTTCAAGGTGGCAGATGCTGCGCCCTTCGCTTTCGAGAACTTTGGCGCGCTTGAGGATATCCATGGCCAGGAAGGGCCTGATTCCATCTTGTGTGTCTGTCATGCTGTCTCCGTCGTCAGCCCGAACTAGCCCACCGATATTTCGACCTCAACTACAATTGAAATCGTGGCGCAGCGCCCATCGAGAACTGGCTGCTAGAATGACAAAGGTCTGCTAAAAGGCCGCACGTCCTGGAGCCCGCTGATGAATCGCCTGTCCTTCGTTCTCGTCGCCGTAGCCGGCATTCTCGCTGGTGCACTCGGCTTTGCGCTGTTGAACCAGCCAGAACCTGAGATGGATGCAGTTGCGGTGCGGGCGATCGTAGAGCAGGTGCTCTCAGAACAACGGGCTGCTGCCGAACCCACCCCCATCGAGACCGCAGAGATCGATCCAGCGGTGCTCAACCCGTTGATCGAAGAGTATCTTCTAAGCGATCCCAAGGTTCTTCAACGCATGTCTGTTGCGTTGGAGGAGACCATGCGCTCGGAAGAAGCCGAGACCACACGAACGGCACTGGCAGAGTACCGCACCGCCATCTTCGAATCACCGACCGATGTCGTGCTCGGCAATCCCGAAGGCGACGTCACGCTAGTCGAGTTTTTCGACTACAATTGCGGCTATTGCCGCTCGGCCCTCCCCGATATGGCTGCTCTTCTCGCTGAGGACCCCAATCTTAAGGTCGTTCTTAAGGAATTCCCGATCCTTTCCAACGAGTCGATCGATGCGGCGCGCGTCGCCGTCCTGGTCGGCCAGGAAGACGTCGATTACTGGCAGTTCCACGAGGCACTGTTTTCGAGCCGTGGCAAGGTGGACAAGGAAACCGCGCTTACTGCGGCTGCCGGTCTTGGTCTGAGCCAGGTTGATCTGGAACTGCGCATGGGCGAGCCCTCGGTGGCCCAATCGATCCAGAAATCCTATGAAATCGCCCAAGCGCTCGGCATTACCGGCACGCCCACCTACATCATCGGCGACGAGATCATTCCGGGGGCAATCGGCGCCGACGAGCTGCGCTCCCGCATTGCCGACATGCGCGAATGCGGCAAGTCACAATGCAGCTAAGGCGCGGGCGTCTCTAGCCTTTCCGGTGCATTTCGTGTAACCGCCCTTGCACTGGCCGAAACTGCCAGTGCACAAGGTTTGATCATGGCTAACCGCGTTCTCGTCCTCAATGGCCCGAACCTCAATCTGCTCGGCACCCGCGAGCCGCAGACCTATGGGTTCGAGACGCTCAAGGACATCCAGACCATGTGTGCGGCCACGGCGGAGATGCTTGGCCTCGACCTCGACTTTCGCCAGTCCAACCATGAAGGCGAACTGGTCACCTGGATACAGGAGGCCCGCGGCATGGCCGACGCCATCCTGATCAATCCGGCAGCCTATTCCCACACTTCGGTCGCCATCCACGACGCCTTGCGCGCTGCGGACCTGCCGGTTGCCGAGGTTCATCTTTCCAATATTCACCAACGCGAAGCGTTCCGGCACCACTCCTATGTGTCGTCGGTCGCCTACGGCGTTATTTGCGGCTTCGGCTCCTTGGGGTATAAACTAGCCCTCGAAGCCTTGGCCCAGAAACTGAAATAACGCTTCGACGCGAAGCCGGGAGACCGACAGAATGACCAAGTCATCGCAAGTGGATCAGGACCTGATCCGTGCCATTGCCGAACTCTTGAACAAGGAAAACCTTGCCGAGATCGAAATCGAGCAGGAAGACCTTCGGGTCCGCGTCACGCGTTCCTACCCCAATGAAGCGCCCGCCTACGCGCCTGCTCCTATGCAGTACATGGCGCCACCGATGGCTCCTGCTGCGCCAGCAACGCCGAGCGCACCTGCCGGCTCCGTTGCCGCGGCTCCAGCCAAGACCGAAGATCTTGCCTCCAATCCTGGCACACTGACGTCGCCAATGGTCGGCACCGCCTACCGCTCTCCTGAGCCAGGCAAGCCGACCTTCACCGAAGTCGGTAGCAAGGTGACGGAAGGCCAGACGGTCCTCATCATCGAAGCGATGAAGACGATGAACCAGATCCCGGCGCATCGCTCCGGCACCGTCACACGCATCCTCGTCGACGATGCCCAGCCGGTCGAATATGGCGAGCCGCTCGTCGTCATCGAATAAGGAGGGCTTCTCGTGTTTCAGAAAGTCCTGATCGCCAACCGTGGCGAAATCGCGCTCCGCATCCTGCGCGCCTGCAAGGAACTCGGCATCCAGACCGTCGCGGTGCACTCCACCGCCGACGCCAATGCCATGCATGTCCGGCTTGCCGACGAATCGGTCTGCATTGGCCCCAATGCCGCCAAGGACAGTTACCTCAACATCCCGTCGATCCTCGCAGCCTGCGAGATCACCGGTGCTGACGCCGTTCACCCCGGCTATGGCTTCCTTTCCGAGAACGCTCGCTTCGCCAAGATCCTGACCGAGCACAAGGTCACCTTCATCGGCCCTTCGGCGCACCATATTGAGATCATGGGCGACAAGATCACGGCCAAGAAGACGGCTGTCGAGCTTGGCATTCCTGTCGTTCCGGGTTCTGCTGGTGCCGTCGACACCGAGGAAGAGGCACTCTCGACCGCCAAGGGGATCGGCTACCCGGTCCTGATCAAGGCGACTGCGGGCGGCGGTGGTCGCGGCATGAAGGTGGCCAAGTCCGAAGCCGATCTGCTCGAAGCCTGGTCCACCGCACGCAGCGAAGCCAAGGCTGCCTTTGGCAACGATTCCGTCTATATGGAAAAGTACCTCGGCAAGCCGCGCCACATCGAGGTCCAGGTTCTCGGCGATGGCAAGGGCAATGCCGTTCATCTGGGGGTCCGGGACTGCTCCCTGCAGCGCCGCCATCAGAAGGTCTGGGAAGAAGCCGGCGGCCCCACCATCACCGTCGAAGAACGCGATCGCATCGGCGATATCTGTGCTGCCGCAATGCGCAAGCTCCAGTATTCCGGCGCAGGGACTATCGAGTTCCTTTACGAGAACGGCGAGTTCTATTTCATCGAAATGAACACCCGCCTCCAGGTGGAACACCCCGTCACCGAGCGCATTACCGGCATCGACATCGTCTACGAACAGATCCGCGTTGCCTCGGGCGAAACCCTTTCGATGACGCAGGACAAGGTCAACTTCGTCGGCCACGCTATCGAAGTGCGCATCAATGCCGAAGATCCGCAGACCTTTGCGCCATCGCCCGGCACCATCACCTTCTACCACCCGGCAGGCGGCGTCGGCATCCGCGTCGATTCCGCAGTCTACCAAGGCTACAAAATCCCGCCCTACTACGACTCGCTGATTGGCAAGTTGATCGTCTACGGGCGTACGCGCGAAGAGTGCCTGCAGCGCCTGCGTCGTGCGGTGGACGAATTCGTCATCGATGGCGTCAAGACTACCCTGCCCCTGTTCCAACGCCTCATCAAGGAGCCGGACATCATCAGCGGTAACTACGATATCCACTGGCTGGAAAACTATCTGGCCAACAACAAGGTCTGAACATTGGGGGGCGCGTCGGCGCCCCTTATCTCTTTCCCATGTCCCGCCCCGATCCATTCGCCGTCGAAATCACGCCTGAGCTGATCCTGCGCGCTTACCGCGCCGGCATCTTTCCCATGGCTGAAGATGCGGCCGACGAGGACCTTTTTTGGGTCAGCCCTGAAATGCGCGGGATCATGCCGCTCGATGGCTTTCACGTGAGCAAGAGCTTGCGCAAGGCCATGCGCAAGTCAGGCTGGACCGTTCGCGTCGACACCGATTGGGACGGCATCATCGAAGGCTGTGCCACCGTCGGTACCGACCGGGACACGACCTGGATCAATGGCACCATTCGAAAAGTCTATGGCGAGCTTTTCCGACGCGGCTATGCGCATACGGTGGAGGTCTGGGAAGGCAGTGAACTCGTGGGCGGCCTCTATGGCCTGGCGATCGGCGCTGCATTCTTCGGCGAGTCGATGTTCCACCGCCGCACCGACGCCTCCAAGATGGCTATGGCACATCTCGTAGAACGGCTGGATGCCGGCGGCTTCCAGTTGCTCGACACTCAGTTCGTCACCGATCACCTTGCCTCGCTCGGCGGGATCGAAATACCGCGTGCCGAATACGAGGATCGTCTGAGCCGCGCCACTTCACTCTCTGCCGATTGGCACGCCTGGGACAATAATGAATGACTATTATCCTACCCCAAGCACTGGCCAGCCTGGCAGAGCGCCCAATGGACAAAATCACTGTCGGTGAGTCCGGCGCCGCGGTTTGGCGCATCGAGCTTAGCGCCGAGACGTCGGTCTTCCTCAAGTCCGAGCCAGTTGGTCCATTTGCCGAACTGCCAGGCGAAATCGAGCGGCTCAACTGGCTGACCAGGATGGGCTTCAAAGCACCGCGCGTCGTCGAGGCTCTGGAGGCTGACGGCCGCCATTGGCTGCTGATGCCTGCCGTTCCCGGCGAAGACCTGACGCACTACACGGATTGGCCTGCCGACTTCGTCCGCATCTATGCACAGGGTCTTAAGCGCATCCACGCACTTGATCCGCGCCAGTGCCCCTTCGATCACAACATCGAAGCCCGCCTCGCCGCCGCGAAGCTGCGTGTCGACGCCATCCTGATCGATGAAGCCGACTTCGACGATGAACGTGCAGGCTGGACGACACAGCAAGTGCTCGACTGGCTTTATTCCAACCGTCCCACGGAGGGCACTCAGATCGTCACCCATGGCGATGCTTCAACGCCCAACATCATGGCCCTTGATGATCGCTTTTCAGGCTTCATCGACTGCGGCCGCGTCGGTACTGCTGGTGTCTGGCAGGACCTGGCACTCGCCTGCCGATCTATCATCTTCAACATCGGCGAAGAGCATGTCGCCCCTTTTCTTGCCGCTTATGGCGCCGAATGGGACGAGGCGCAGTATCGCTTCTACTGCGCCCTCGATGAGCTGTTCTAGGCCAGCTTGAATGCCAGCGTGGTCACCCAATCGTTCATGTCTGGCACAACATCCGGGTCGCTCTCGTAGATTTCGAGCCGGCAAGCGAAATGATCGCCGTCCGGCTTCTCGTCGACGTCTAGCTTCTGATTGGTCTCTTTGAGCCAGCCAATCAGCATGCCGGTGACGGTCATGAGCTGATCAGGATGACCGGTATAGCTCAGCTCGACAAACCGGCCAGCCGGCAAAACGCCGTTGCGAACCGAACCGCCTTCTGGGCCTGCCGCTGTCACGGCGATGCCTGCTTCGACATCGAGCGTCGATGACATATCGATGCGACGATAATTGTAGAATGCTTCGCCGATCGGCGTGAGCCCATGCTGGTTGATATATGCAAAAACCTGCGGAAAGCCCTCATTTGCCGGCTTTTGCATCTGGTTCATTCGCACCGTGAACGGCACGTAAATATAAGCCTGGGCGGTCCGCTCTGTGATTTTTGGCAGAGTCAGCATTGATCGTCCTCCTCGTCAGCATCATCGCTACTGCGAAACGAGACGAGCGAAATCTTGGCTCTTAGACACGCCTTCGCATAAATTTGGGGGCGCCGCCCGCCTCGACCAGCGAGGCGGGCATCAATCCCGATCAGGCCTGTTCCAGGCCTTCGGCGACGCCGGCCAGCTGTTCGGAAACCTTTTCGTCTTCCACACGGCCGCTGATATTCTTGGTCTTTTCGGCAAGAGAGGCGAGGACCTTCTTGACGGCTTCGCCATCGATATCGTTGGCGGTCAGCTTGCTCTTGAGCGAATGAAGATCGCCCTGGATACCCTTGACGCCTGTGACATCAACGTCCTTGAGCTGCTCTTCCCAATACTCGATCTGGCTAACCGCGCTCTTGGCAGCCATCGACGAAAGGCCTTTGCTGATAGCATTGTTGAGAGTTGTAAAACGTGCCGGCATGGTCGCTCCTTGGCTTGCCTGGGCGCCCCGCTCCAAAACGGAGCGGGCGTTCGAGCGCAATAATGCGCCACGGAGCGAATCAGATGCCGGACTGCGCCCAAATAAAAATCAGCTAGCGCTGGTCCGGCGGCGGCACACTTGTCGAGGTTTTGCACTCGATCAGCCAAACATCATAAACGGCATGGTCCACCGCGTTCAGCGCCGGAGCATCGGCAAACATCCAGCCGGTGAAGATGCGGTCGGCACTACCGTCAAGGCTGCGCTGGTCTACCTCGAGAAAGACCGATGATCGTTGCAGCGTGTCATTAGCTGGCCGATCGTAGCAGGCGCGCGGCGTCAACTCGAGCGCGCCGAAAAGCACGGTTTCATCGATGTAGACGTCAAAGCGCGTGATGCGGCCCGTGATCTTGTCGAGACCGGCAAAAGTCGCCACCGGATTGGCCACCGGCTGCGCCATCGTCGGCGACGCAGCAGCCAACACAGCCGCTGCCAACAGCGGCCGCATCGAAAGCTTCACTATCGAGACCAAAGGCTTAGCCTTATTCCGGCGACCAGGCTTCGTAGTCGCCGGAGACACGCGGACGTTCGCCCTTGTTGAGCAGGCTGCCATCGGGACGATAAGCGTTTGCCGTGCCGGTCTGATTGGCGACATGCGGCTTCTGCCAGTCGCGCGCGACGTAAGTACTGTCTGTCGGCACAACATCATGCGTGTGATGCAGCCAGCCGCGCCAGCCCGGCGGAACAGCGGATGCGTCGGCCGGACCGTTATAGGTCACATAGCGGCGGTTCGCCTTCTTGTCCTGGTAGTAGCGATTGCCGAACTCGTCCGAGCCGACATAGGAGCCGAAACGCTTGACCCAAAGGCGCGTGCCCCAGGTATTGCCGCTCCACCAGGAAAAGATTTCGGTCAGGAACTGCTTGATACCGGGTTTGGCCACGTCACGATTCCGAAAGTTGGCGAATTGCCAGCGATCTAGCATGGCTCGGCGAGTGAGCCTAGAGCTTGTTCGCTTCTGTGATGGTCGGTGGCTGCCAAGATGCTCGGCAGCCACCTTGTCGGTTAGTGGTTATCGCGCGGAATGCCTTCGGTCTGGGCAATGCGCTGGTAGTTGACGGCCGGCCGCAAGACGGCCCCGCTACCCAGCTGGTCCACGAGATTGCGCTGGATTTCCTGCCATGGCGTCTGGTGACGCGGGAACTTGTAGCCACCGTCCGCTTCCAGCGCGGCACGGCGCGACGCAATTTCCTCGTCCGAGATCAGGATGTTGGCGTCGCCCTTGTTGAGGTCGATGCGGACACGGTCGCCGGTGCGCAGGATGGCAAGGTTGCCGCCTGCCGCCGCTTCCGGCGATGCATTAAGTATCGACGGCGATCCGGACGTGCCCGACTGGCGGCCGTCACCGATACAGGCAAGCGAATGAATGCCCTTCTTGATGAGGTAGTCAGGTGGCCGCATGTTGACGACTTCGGCAGCACCCGGATAGCCGATCGGACCGGCGCCGCGCATGAACAGCAGAGTATTCTCGTCGATCTCGAGCGACGGATCGTCGATGCGGTGGTGGTAGTCCTCGGGACCATCGAAAACTACGGCCTTGCCCTCGAACATGCCCGGATGCACCGGATCCGAAAGGTAGCGCTCGCGGAACTCCGGAGAGATCACGCTGGTCTTCATGATCGCGTTGTCGAAGAGGTTGCCGCGCAGCACGAGAAAGCCGGCTTCGGCCTTCAACGGATTGTCGAAGTGCCGGATGACCTTGTCATCCTCGATGGTGGTCGAGCGGCAGTTCTCGCCGATGGTCTTGCCGTTGACGGTGGGGGCATTCTCGTGGATCAGGCCCTGCTTCATCAGCTCGTTGACCACTGCAGGCACGCCACCTGCATGGTAGTAGTCTTCACCGAGATATTCGCCGGCGGGCTGCAGGTTCACCAGCAGCGGCACCTTGTGCCCGTGCTCCTGCCACTCATCGATATTGAGATCGACGCCGATGTGACGGGCGATGGCATTGATGTGGATCGGCGCATTGGTGGAGCCACCAATCGCCGAATTCACGACGATGGCGTTGAGGAAGTTTTCCTTGGTCAGGATGTCGGAGGGCTTGAGGTCCTCGTGCACCATCTGCACGGCGCGCTGACCGGTGCGATACGCCATTTCCTGACGATCGCGATATGGCGCCGGAATGGCGGCAGAGCCGGGCAACTGCATGCCCAGCGCTTCGGCCAGCGAGTTCATGGTCGAAGCCGTGCCCATCGTGTTGCAATAGCCGGTCGACGGAGCAGACGAAGCCACGAGCTCGATGAACTTGGGATAGTCGATCTCGCCGGCCGCCATCATCTGGCGCGCCTTCCAGACGATCGTGCCTGAACCGGTCCGCTCGCCCTTGTGCCAGCCGTTCAGCATCGGGCCGACCGACAGTGCGATGGCGGGAATATTGACGGTTGCAGCGCCCATCAGCATGGCCGGAGTGGTCTTGTCGCAACCGATCGTCAGCACGACACCGTCGAGCGGATAGCCGTAAAGCACTTCCACAAGGCCGAGATAGGCCAGGTTGCGATCAAGACCCGCAGTCGGACGCTTGCCAGTTTCCTGGATCGGGTGCACCGGAAATTCGATGGCGATGCCGCCAGCTTCACGGATGCCTTCGCGAACACGCTCGGCGAGCACCATATGGTGGCGGTTGCAGGGGCTGAGATCCGAGCCGGTCTGGGCAATGCCGATGATCGGCTTGCCGGACTGCAGTTCCTCGCGCGACACGCCGTAATTCATGTAGCGCTCGAGATAAAGCGCGGTCATGTCCGGATTGTCGGGGTTATCGAACCACGCACGCGAGCGTAGCTTGCGGCCGGCGGTGCCGCCGTTCTCTGCAGTCATTTTGATTATCCTTGCTGGTCCGCAACGCGAACACGAGGGGCCTTCTGAGGATCGTTTTAGCACGATGAACGGCAGAGGGAATGCGCTTGGCGCAAAAAATCATACAATTGTTTTGCGGCGATCTGATTTCTGTAGCGGCCAATCTTACCGGAGTGGCGGCACCCTTATCCGCTTCACGATAAGCGGTGGTCGAGCAGGCAGGGAATCGCACTGGCATAATTAATCCGTGCCGCTTAGGGTCGCGCCGCATCTGCTGCGCTGAGGCGAGGAATAAGATTGACGGATAATGTCGCATGGATCGCGGTGGATTGGGGCACTTCCAATTTGCGCGCCTGGGCCGTGGACCAAAACGGTGATGTCGCCTCGTCTGCGACTTCGGACAGGGGAATGGGAAAACTTTCGCCGGGCAAATTCCCTGATGCCTTAGACGCAGTAGCGGCCGAACTCGGCGTTGAGAGCTCAGCGGCAGACGTTCTGATTTGCGGCATGGCTGGCGCACGCCAGGGTTGGCTCGAAGCGCCATACCTCGACGCCCCCACTGACCTGCGTGGCTTGGCAGCGGGAGCAGTGCACCCGCCGATGCCAAACTCCGGCTTGCGCGTGTCCATTCTTCCCGGTGTGTGCCAGCGCCAGGGTGGTGAGAACGTCATGCGGGGCGAGGAAACGCAGTTACTCGGGCTCGCGTCGCTGATGCCTGGCTATGACGGGCTGGTCTGCATGCCGGGGACGCACTCGAAATGGGTGCTGTTGCACGGCACAAGGATCGAGCACTTCTCGACCGCAATGACCGGGGAGATGTTCGAGCTTCTCAAGACGCACTCCGTGCTCCGCCATTCGCTCAACGGACCTCTCGATGGGCCTGCGCGGGATGACGGCTTCAGCGCCGGTGCCGAGGATGGGCTGTCAAAGCCTGCAGACCTATTGGGCCAGCTGTTCCGTGTTCGAGCAGCATCCTTGCTTTCAGGCCACGGACCGGATTGGTGCGCCGGATACCTCTCCGGGCTTCTGATTGGAACGGAGATTGCGGCGAACCGTAACCAGATCGGAACCGATGCTGTGCCGCTCATAGGATCGGCAGGCCTGGCTAGGCTCTATGAACGGGTTCTGAACATGGCCGGAGCCAAAGGTCAGCCGGTGGATGCGACCGATGTCGTGCTGGCCGGACTTAAAGCCGCGCGAGCCGCGGCAAACTAGGAAATAACAATGGATCATCGCCATATCATCGCGATCCTGCGCGGCATCACGCCGGAAGAAGCCGTGCCGATCTGCACAGTGCTGGTCGACGCAGGCATCACTCTCATCGAGGTACCGCTCAACTCTCCCAACGCTGTCGACAGCATAGGTCGCGCCGCGTCAGCGCTTGGCGATCGCGCCGAGATCGGGGCCGGCACGGTGCTCACCGAAGAAGATGTGCGCGCCGTGGCGGGTGCCGGTGGCACCTTTATCGTCTCGCCCGACACCAACCCAGCCGTCATTAGCGAAACAGTTCGGCTTGGGCTGAAATCCTATCCCGGCGTCTTTTCCCCCACCGATGCCTTCGCCGCTATTCGTGCCGGTGCCACCGGCCTAAAATTCTTTCCGGCGGAAGTGCTGGGCGCCAAGGGCATTAAGGCGATGAAAGCAGTGCTGCCGCCTGCCCTGCCCCTCTACGCCGTTGGCGGGGCGAACCCTGACAATTTCCATGAGTTCTTCGACGTCGGCTGCGCCGGCTTCGGCCTCGGCACCTATATCTTCAAGCCCGGCATGAGCGCCGGCGACGTCGCGGAGCGTGCGGCGCTTGCCGTGGCGGCATATGACAAAGGACGTCCACAATGACCCAGACTGCGCAGCTTCTTGTGGACAGCCAATGCGCGCTAGGTGAAGGCCCGGTTTGGCACGTCGAACGTCAGCAACTGTTCTGGGTCGACATCAACAACAAGGAACTCTTTGCCGCTTCTGCCGATGGCGAAATCCAGCAAAGCTGGGCTTTCGACGAGATGATGGCCGCCATCGCCATCGTCGACCGTGACACCTTGGTGCTCGTTGGCGAAACCGGCCTCAAGCGTCTCGACCTGCAGTCCGGCGCCGTCGAGCATTTCTTTGATCTCGAGCGCGACGTGCCGACCAATCGCGGCAATGACAGCCGCGTTCATCCATCGGGCGCCTTCTGGATCGGCACCATGGTCAAGGACGAAGGCCCCAAGGACGGCGCCGTCTACCATTACCTGGCGGGCAAGCTGCAGCGGATCATCGCCGATGCCGCCATTCCGAATGCGACGAGCTTCACCGCTGATGGTCGCCGCGCCTATTGGACCGACACCCCAACCAGCCGCATCCTTACCCGCGAAACCGATCCGGAAACGGGCCTGCCGCTCGGCGATTGGACACTGTTTGCCGATACCTCCGATCTGCCCGGACATCCGGACGGTGCCGTGGTCGACAGCGAAGGTTACCTCTGGAACGCCCGTTGGGGCGGCTCCTGCGTCATTCGCTTCGCACCGGATGGCAGCGTCGATCGCACGATCGAAGTTCCAGTCAGCCAGGTCACCTGCCCTGCTTTTGGTGGCCCTGACTTGAAGCGCCTGTTTTTAAGCACCGCCAACAAAAATCTGTCGCCTGAACAGTTGGCCGAGGAAAAGGTCGCCGGCGGCATCTTCTTTATCGACCTCGATGTTGCCGGCTTGCCGGAAGCCAAGATCAAACTCTGAGTTGACCCAAATGAACCCCGCGATCGGCGTCTGCTACTACCCTGAACACTGGCCCGAGGACTGGTGGGAAAGCGACGCCGCACGCATGGCCGAGGTCGGGATCAAGGTCGTGCGGATCGGCGAGTTCGCTTGGTCAAAGCTCGAGCCGACGCCGGGCGACCTGCAGCTCGACTGGATGATCCGCGCCATGGATGTGCTGGGCCGTCAGGGCCTCCAGGTCATCGTCGGCACACCTACCGCTACGCCTCCGCGCTGGATGATCGACAAGCATCCGGACATGCTCGCGGTCGATGCGCAGGGCCGGCGGAAGGGGTTTGGCTCACGCCGCCACTACGACTTCTCCCATCTCGGCTATCGCGAAGAGTCCGCCCGCATCACTCGCATTCTGTCAGATGCGTTGAGCGACCACCCTGCCCTCGGCGGCTGGCAGACCGACAATGAATATGGGTGCCACGGCACCACCTATTCATATTCGCCGGCGGCCCTGGACGGCTTCCGGCTTTGGCTCGAAAACAAGTACGGGACGATCGCGGCGCTGAACCAGGCCTGGGGCACGGTGTTCTGGTCGATGGACTACAATAGGTTCGATCAGATCGAGCTGCCAAACCTGACTGTCACCGAAGTCCTGCCGATCCATGATCTCGACTTCCGGCGCTATAGCTCCGATCAGGTCGCAGCCTTCAACAAGGTTCAGTACGACATCCTCAAGGCGGCGCGTCCCGACCTTCCGGTGATCCACAATTTCATGAGCCGCTACACCGAGTTCGACCATTACGACGTGGCCGAAACCCTCGATGTCGCCAGCTGGGACTCCTATCCGATCGGCCACTTGGCGGTGAGCGACGAACCGGAAGAAACCAAGCGCGCCTATCTGCGCCAGGGCGATCCGGACAACGCCGCCTTTCATCACGACCATTATCGAACCGTTGGCCACGGCCGCTGGTGGATCATGGAACAGCAGCCCGGCCCGGTAAATTGGGCGCAAGCCAACCCCGATCCCCTGCCCGGCATGGCCCGGCTTTGGGCATGGGAGGCCTTTGCGCACGGCGCGGAAGTGGTCTCCTATTTCCGCTGGCGTCAGGCGCCCTTTGCACAAGAACAAATGCATGCGGGTCTGCACCGTCCCGATCGCGAGCCGGCTCCTGCTTATTTCGAGGCTAAGCAGGTCGCCGAAGAACTTGCCGCCACCGGCATTGGCGGCACGGCTGCCAAGGGCCGCATTGCGTTGGTGTTCGACTATCAGAGCGAATGGGCTTGGGATGTCCAGCCGCAAGCAGCAGGCTTCAAGCACGGCACCCATGTGCGGGCCCTTTACGCCGCCTTCCGCAAGCACGGGCTCGACGTGGAGATCCTGTCTCCCAAGACCAAGACCTTCGACGGCTTCGACATCGTTGCCATCCCGGGGCTTTTTGCCTGGACCGACGAACTGCGCGAAGCAATCAGCGATTTCGATGGTCATCTACTGCTCGGCCCGCGGACGGGATCGAAGACGCAGAATTTCTCGTTCCCCGCGCGGCTCGGGCCTGATCTTCCGCAGAACCTGCTCGACCTCAAGGTCTCCCGCGTCGATAGCCTTCCGCCTGGCATCGAAGTGCCTGTAAAGGGCGGCGGCTCAGCCCGCCTCTGGCGCGAAAAGATCGAGGGCGGTGCCGAAGTCGTCATGGAAGATGTCGAAGGCGTGCCCGTGCTGGTCTCGCAGGGCAAGGTCTTCTATCTCACCGCCAGCGGCGATCGGGCGCTGATGCAGCGCGTCGCCGATTACCTCATCGCCGAGGCCAACATGCCGGTCCTGACAATTCCGGCAGGCGTTCGCTGCCGCGTCCGCGGCGGCTTCCGCATCTATGTCAACTACGGTGCCACCGCCCAAATGCTGACCAAGGCAGATGACGAAACCGCCTATGTCGTCGGCGGCGCAGACATCCCTGCGGCGGGCGTTACCGTGGTGAAACTCGCCACGGCCGGGTAGAATTAGGGATTGCCGGGCGGACGTCAAACCGCCCGGTATTCTGGTCCCAATTCAGCCAGTGCACTCCGCCGTAGCGGAGTTTGGACGGACCGATAAAGACACCATCCTTATTGCAATTTGCCGGTGCATATACGCGGGCAATCACCAGGTCATGCGTGCCGCAATCCTCGGCAAAGGCCGCAGCATTGGCAACGATCGCAATCGAATAATCCGGCGTCCGCACGATGCAGCCAAGACTGTCGCACCGCGCGCCGCTATGCACCGCGGCGATTTTTGTCTGGTAGTTCTGGCTCCAGACGTCGACAGCGAAACTTCCAGTCCGGCCCGTCGCCAGCGCCATGCCGTCTCCATCCCGAACCGCAACTGCTTGCGTCGTGTCCGAGATCAGGACGTCGGGACGGGAATCGAAACCCAAGATCAGGATAAGCGCGGCCGCCACGACCGGACCCAGTAGGCGCCACCGGTTTTCGAAAAAGGAAAACCACGCGAGGGCGCCAAGGCCACAGACAAGCGTCCAACCGGAAAGTAGCGGGTTACCGGTTATGCCCGCGCTCCAGCCGGCTACCAGTTCAGCAACATCGACCATCCGGTCGATACCCCATCCCATGAGCAGTAGAGCCGGTGCTTCAAGGTTAAACGGCATCAGCAGCACGGAAAGAGCGCCAAAGGGCATGATCACCAGCCCAACGAAAGGCAGGGCCAGCACATTGCCCACGACGCTCAGCGGCGATGTTTGCTGGAAGTGATGGGCCGAAAACAGAAGCGTAGCCGCGCCCGCGATGAGGCTCGTCCAACCCGTGGCCGCCACGGTCCGGGCCAGCCGGCCAACGCCACCGCCCGCGGCATTTCCCCAGCGCTGTGGCATTTCATAAATACCAATCAGCCCGACCACGGCGGCGAACGACAGCTGAAAGCTGGGGCGGAAGACACTGGCCGGATCGATCAAAATGATCAGGATCGCCGCAATCGCAACATTGCGCATGGTCAACGCCAGGCGACCCGCAAGCACGGCACCAAAGATCAGCGCCAGCATCAACGTCGATCGAAATGCTGGCACGTTGTCCACTCCGCCTGCCAGTAGCAGGTAGAGAAACGCTGCGATAATGCCCGCAACTGCGGCGATGTGCTTTGCCGGCCAACTCACCAGCAGCGGTACCGAAGCCAGCAATAGGCGAACCAACCAGAACACGCCGCCGGCGACGATCGACAAATGCAGACCAGAGATAGAATAGATATGTGCAAGGCCCGAAGCAGCCATCACGTCCCGGATTTCGTCGCTGATGCCGCTCTGATCACCCACCACCATGGCCTTGCCAATTGCAGCAGTATCGTCTTCGAGCACAGCATCGATGCGTGCCGCTATACGGTCGCGCAGCGCTTGTACCTGCCGGCCCAGATTGACCGTCTCCCCTTCCTTGATCCGCTCCACAGAGCCGGTCGCCGATCCATAAGCGCCGATGCCGATAAAGTAGGAATGGAACTGGCTATCATGCGCCCCGGGCAAGACTGGCCCGGGGATGGGAGCCAGCCGAAGTTCTGCCCGCATTCGGTCGCCGGGCTGAAGATCGACATCGGCAGGCAAGAGCAACCGCGCGCGCCGGATATCGATAGGTCGCGAGTCTCCGATCGGTACAAGATTTGAGGCCACCAGCCGCCGCTCCTCGCCATCCGAGGAAATGATCTCGTCGACCTGCGCCTCGTAAATGCCATAGGCCGGATAGGCGAGCATGGATGTGCCAAATAAGGCGGCATGGATCGGCAGCAGACAGAAGCCGAGCCAGAGCGCCGCGAGCTGCGTTGCCCATCGGAGCTGGTTCAATGACCGCTGCCAGAGAGCCAACGCCAAGCTGCCCAGCATTAGTGCTGTGCCAAGCGCAAAGAGCTCCGGGGCAGGCTCAGCGGGTAGCACGGCATAGATCGTCAGTCCGGCGATAAGGCTGAACGGCAGCAGAACAAAAAGACGGCGATTATCCGTTGCCGTGAGGATCGCCTGGCGAACACTTCGGGACAAGCTCCAGACTGGCGAAGCGGCCACGGCGTTCGGCGGCCATTGTTGGCGTGCCGGGCTGACCGCACTTCCCAATGTCTGCTCGCTCGCCACGCACGCCCCCGCCCTTGCGCTCACTCCCGCCTATGCTACACACGGGCCGCCCATCCTCATATCCCCGGTTTTCTATGTCTCAGGTCGTCACCCGTTTTGCTCCGTCCCCCACCGGGTACCTCCATATCGGCGGCGCTCGCACGGCCCTGTTCAGCTGGGCCTACGCCCAGAACCAGGGCGGCAAGATGCTGTTGCGCATCGAAGACACGGATCGCGAACGCTCGACCGAAGCCGCCGTTACCGCACTGATCGATGGGCTAAAATGGCTCGGGCTCCACTGGGATGGCGAGCCGATCAGCCAGTTCGGCCGCGCCTCGCGTCACGCTGAAGTCGCCCACGAGCTGGTCAAAATCGGCCACGCCTACTACTGCTACTGTTCACCGCAAGAACTCGACCAGATGCGCGAGGAAGCACGCGCTGCCGGTAAGCCGCCGCGTTACAATGGTTACTGGCGCGACCGCGACCCGTCCGAGGCTCCGGAGGGGGTATCGCCGGTGATCCGCATCAAGTCGCCGCTGTCCGGAGAGATCGTCGTCCATGACCACGTCCAAGGCGACGTCGTGTTCAAGACCGAAAACCTCGACGACTTCATCATCCTTCGCTCGGACGGCACGCCGACCTACATGCATGCTGTAGTCGTCGACGACCACGACATGGGCGTCACGCATATCATTCGCGGCGACGACCACCTGACCAATGCCGCCCGCCAGATCGTCATCTACAACGCCATGGGCTGGACCGTGCCGGAGATGGCGCATATTCCGCTGATCCACGGCCCAGATGGCGCCAAGCTCTCCAAGCGCCATGGCGCCCTCGGCGTCGAAGCCTACCGGCAGATGGGCTATCTGCCTGAAGCGGTGCGCAACTACCTGGCACGCCTCGGCTGGAGCCATGGCGACGAAGAAATCTTCTCGACCCAGCAGATGGTCGAGTGGTTCAGCCTTGAAGCCCTCAACAAGGGTGCGGCTCGCTTCGATTTCGTCAAACTCGAAAACATCAACGGCCACTACATCCGCGAAGCCGACCCGGCCTATCTTTACCAAATAATGGTCGATACCGCTCGCGAAGTTGGCCGCGACACCGACGTCGAAGGTCTCACCGCCAACCACAACACCGTGCTGGCCGCCCTGCCCGAGTTGCAGCCGCGTGCCAAGACGGTGCTGGAACTGATCGATCTTGCACAGTTCATCTACGCTCTGCGTCCGATCCAGCCAGATGCTGCGGCAGCCGCACTGTTGACCGATGACAGCCGCGCCGTTCTGCGCAGCGTTGCTGAAACGTTAGGGGGTCTTGCCGAATGGTCAGTGCCTGCGATCGACAGCGCCATGCGTGTGCTTGCTGAAGAAAAAGGGCTCAAGCTCGGCAAGCTGGCCCAGCCGCTGCGCGCAGCGCTCACCGGACGCACCGTATCTCCGGGCATTTTCGAAGTCATGGTGCTGATCGGCCGTGAGGAAAGCCTCGCCCGACTCGCCGATCAAACCGCTGCCTGAGCAGTCAGATGGTGAAGCGGCACTGGGCGGCCGATAGATAAGTCGTACTTACCTATCGGTTGCTTGGTGAGGCTAAGACCTGATACCTCTCAACGCGATAATCGGCGCTTTTCAGCGCCGGCCGGCGCCCGGACACATCTGTCCTTCCTCGGGCGCCTGGGGCAAGCGAGGAGAGCTCAATGACCGATAAAGTCGCCAAACTCGTCATCGGTGACCAGACGCATGAATTCCCGATCCTGAGTGGTTCGGTGGGTCCAGACGTGATGGACATCCGATCGCTTTACGCCAAGACGGGGCTGTTTACCTACGACCCGGGCTTCACCTCGACCGCTGCCTGCGACAGCGCCATCACCTATATCGATGGCGACAAGGGCGAGCTTCTCTATCGCGGTTACCCAATCGAGCAACTGGCCGAAAGCTCCAACTACCTCGAAGTCTGCTATCTGCTGCTCTATGGCGAACTTCCCGACGCCAAGACCTTCAAGGACTTCGAGCAGTTGGTGACGCGCCACACCATGGTGCACGAGCAGATGCACTACTTCTATCGCGGCTTCCGTCGCGATGCGCACCCAATGGCCATCATGACCGGTGTGGTCGGCGCCATGGCGGCATTCTACCACGACTCGACCGACATCAACGATCCGCAGCAGCGCGAGATCGCTTCGATCCGCATGATCGCCAAGATGCCGACGATTGCGGCCATGGCCTATAAATATTCGGTGGGCCAGCCCTTCGTTTATCCGCGCAACGATCTCGATTACGCGTCCAATTTCCTCCACATGTGCTTCTCGGTGCCGGCAGAGGAATACAAAGTCGATCCCAAGATCGCCCGCGCCATGGACCTGATCTTCACGCTCCATGCCGATCACGAACAGAACGCTTCGACCTCGACTGTGCGCTTATCAGGCTCCTCGGACGCTAACCCGTTCGCCTGTATCGCTGCCGGCGTGGCCTGCCTCTGGGGTCCGGCGCATGGGGGCGCAAACGAAGCGGCCCTCAACATGCTGCGCCAGATCGGGACCGTCGATCGCATTCCCGAGTTCATTGCCCGCGCCAAGGACAAGAACGACCCGTTCCGCCTCATGGGTTTCGGGCACCGGGTCTACAAGAACTTCGATCCACGCGCCAAGGTTATGCAGCAGACGGCGAAGGAAGTGCTGGGCATCCTGGGTGTCGAGAACAACCCGACCCTTCAGGTGGCGCAGGAGCTCGAACGCATTGCGCTTGAGGATCAGTATTTCATTGATCGCAAGCTCTACCCCAATGTCGATTTCTACTCGGGCGTGATCCTGGACGCGATCGGCTTCCCGACGTCCATGTTCACGGTTCTCTTCGCTGTGGCCCGCACCGTTGGATGGATCTCGCAGTGGAAGGAAATGATCGGCGATCCGCAAAAGAAGATCGGCCGTCCGCGCCAGCTTTATAACGGCGCCGTCGCGCGCGACTACGAGCCGATCAGCAGCCGCTGATTGCGCCAAAGGGCGAGGACCTGCTCCGCCGGGTCCTCTCTCTCATGAGGCGGCTGACCCGCTTCCATCAACATCGCAAGCTCGCCAAAGGCATCCACCTGCGCCTGGCGAGCTTTTTTGTTGGCTATAAGATCGAGTGCAGCCGCGGCAACGCGTTGGCTGTTGACCGTGCCAGACACGAATTCAGGCACGACAGTGCGGCTCAAGATGATGTTTGGAAGCGACACCGCAGGCTGCCCAAGCCTTTCGTAAACACGAGCTTGGTGGCCGTCGAGAGCGTAGATCACCGCCATAGGCAACCGCGCCATGGCGAGCTCCAGGGTAACGGTCCCGGAAACACAGACGGCCGTGATCGCTTGGGCATAGAGCTCGCGCCGCTTTGATCGATCGTCTACCAACGTCACCGGAACCGCCCAGCTTTCGACTTCTCTCGCCAGCCGTGGGCGGAGGCTTGGAAGCGTCGGGATCACTAGATCCGTGATGTTTGGATTGCCCGCAAGCTCCTGCGCCAATTCCTTCAGGATCGGCAAATGGCGCCGCAATTCGCCTTCGCGGCTGCCGGGGAGCAGCACGAGCGGGCCTGCCTCCCTTGCCTGCTTGACTTCGATGGTCTCGCCTAAGGATGGGTGCCCGACATAGACGGTAGGGGGACCTCCAAGCTGCTCCATAACCGCCGGCTCGAATGGCAACACGGCAAAGACGGCGTTGAATAGTGGCTTGAGCTTGGCGGCGCGCTCCGGATTACGAGCCCAGACCGAAGGCGCCACATAGAGGATCAGCGGCTTGACATAGCCTCTCGACCTCAGGCGACGGGCGAGAAGCTTGGAAAAATCCTGCGCATCGACGAGGACGACAACATCTGGCTGAGCTTTGATTATCGCCCGAGCAGTCTGCTCAAGGCGCCACAGCAGCTTGGGCAGGTTGAGCAGCACGTCTGTGACGCCCATGACTGCAAGGTCGGACATGGGGAAAAGTGAGCGGAGCCCCTGAGCCGTAAGCTCGTCACCGCCGACGCCTGAAAGCTCGAGCGTCACCCGTTCCTTCAGGCGCCGCACAAGGTCGGCAGCGATGCGGTCGCCGGACGGCTCGCCTGCGAGAACGAAAAGACGCAGCGGCGTGCTCATCGCGCCTATTCTGTAACCTGCCCGTTGCGCGGCAGAAGAATGGGACGATCACTGGCTTCGGAGATGAAACGGACGACGTCCTGCACCAGGAAGTCGTTCTTGAACAGCTCCGCCGCGTCTTCGACCCGCTCACGCAAGGTGCCCTCGCTCGCAAAGATCTGGCGGTAGGCGGCACGCAAGCGATGGATCGCCTCGCGCTCAAAGCCGCGACGCTTGAGGCCAACAAGATTGAGGCCCGTGAGGTGAGCACGATTGCCGATGGCCATGCCATAGGGAATGACGTCGCCGTCGACCATCGATTGAGCGCCTATGAAGGCGTGCGAACCGATGCGGCTGAACTGGTGGATCACGCAAGTGCCGCCAAAAATGACATTATCGCCGACGTGAACGTGGCCGGCGATGCCGACATAGTTGGCCATGATGACATTGTTACCCAGGATGGCGTCGTGGGCGACATGGGCATTGGCCATGATCAAGCAGTCATTGCCGATCTTGGTCAGCATGCCGCCGTTCTGCGTACCGGGGTTGATGGTGACGCTCTCACGGATCGTGCAGCGTTCACCGATCTCGAGGCGTGAGTCCTCACCGTGGAACTTAAGGTCCTGAGGCTCATGGCCAACCGACGCGAAGGGAAAGATGCGCGTGCCCTTGCCGATGACTGTGTTGCCTTCGACGACAGCGTGGGAGACGAGCTCCACGTCATCGCCGAGAACGACATTAGGACCAACGATGCTGTAGGGCCCGATGCGAACGCCGCTCCCGAGCTGTGCGCTTTCCGAAATGATCGCCGTTGGATGGATAACGGGGTCGCTCAAGATTCGGCCGGCACGATCATTGCGGTGATTTCAGCCTCGGCGATGATGTTGCCGTCCACCTTTGCCGTTGCCTGGTAGCGGCCGACATTGCGGCGGCGCTGGATCTTGGCGATATGGAATTCGATCTTGTCCCCTGGACCGGCAGGCTTGCGGAACTTGGCCTTGTCAACGCCAAGCATCAGAACGATGTTTTTGCCGCCCCGATTGGAGTCATGCTTGATGACGATCGCACCGGCTGTCTGAGCCATGCCTTCGATGATGAGCACGCCCGGAAAAATCGGGTTGCCCGGAAAATGGCCGAGGAAGATGGGCTCGTTATAGGTGACGTTCTTGATGCCGACAGCCGACTCGTCGGTATCAATATCGACGATGCGGTCGATCATCAAAAAGGGATAGCGGTGTGGAAGCGCCGCGAGGATCTCGGCGATGCTCATCGCATCGAGTTCAGTCGCAGTGGCGGTGGTCTCGTTCATCCCCGCTTTTCCCCCTTTGACAGTTTCCGCATGACGGCGATTTCGCGCCAGAAGTCTCTTATATCTTGCGCCGGAGCCCCGGCAAGCTTGGAGCCGGCAGGCCAATCCTTGGTGACTGCTGCTCGGCCATGAACCACCGAGCCGGAGCCGATCGACATGTGCCCGGAGGTGCCAACACCGCCACCCACCAGGACGCCGTCGCCCAATGTGGTCGACCCCGATAATCCGCTCATGGCTGCAATCAGGCAATTTCGCCCGATGCGGCAGTTGTGGCCGATCTGAACCAGATTATCGACCTTGGTTCCGTCCCCAATCACGGTATCGCCCAAAGCGCCGCGGTCGATCGTGCTGTTTGCGCCGATCTCCACCCGGTCCTGGACAATGACACGGCCAAGCTGGGGGATCTTCCGATTGCTCCTGCCAAGATCAAGCCAGCCGAAGCCCTCGGTGCCGATCCTGACGCCGGAATGGAGCACAACCCCATTGCCGAGATGAGCACAGTCGATGGTGCAATTGGCGGCGATGGTGCAGTTACGGCCGATGGTGACGCCTGGGCCGATAACGGTGTTTGCACCAATAATGGTACCGCGGCCGATCTCGACGCCAGCACCAATGACGACATTGGCGCCCAGCGTTACATCGCGCTCGATAAGCGGCTCACTCAAGTCCTGCCGAGTGGCGGCTATGATGTTGCGCGTGCTGTCCGGATAAAGGAAGTCGAGGATGTCGGCGAAGAGATTGTGCGGCTTGTCGGCTGCCACGGCGACCGTGGCGGCCGGTGCCGCCTCGCGCAGCGCAGCGGAGACCACGACAGCACCGGCAGCCGTCCGGCGCAGCCCCTCAATATAGCTGGGCTGTGCGGCTAGGCCAATTTCGTTCGGCCCGGCCAGATCGAGCTCGGCAACACCCTCGATGATAAGACCGGGATTGGTGCTCTGGGCCGCGAGATCCGGCTGCCCGACCTGTGCCAGCAAGTCGCCGAGGGCAATGGGGCCGGCAAAGCGATGAAATCGGGTGTCGACCATTGTGTCACTCAAAATACCAGAGCCGCGGCGCTACCGCCCCGCGGCTCTAAAAGGTCTGTCACGCTGCTCTTGTTAGAGCAAGGTCGAGATGGTGAACTGGAACAGCTGTGTCCGGTCGCCCGTAGACTTGTTGAGCGCGTGCGCGATATCGCCACGCAACGGCCCGAACGGTGAATCCCAGATCAGCGATGCACCGATCGAAGTGCGGAGCGGCACATCGTTGCTGGCAGCCGTCTGAAGGCCACCATTGAGGATGTCGCTGGCATCACCCACCCAGCCCGCATCGGCAAACACCGCGCCGGACAGGCCATAGTTCTCCGGCAGGCCGGGGATCGGGAACTCGATTTCGGCCGAAATGCCGGCGAACATCGTAGTACCGATGTATTCACCTGCCGCCGTCCGCGGGCCGAAGCCACGGCCTTCAAAGCCGCGCACCAGCTGCGCACCGGGCTGGAACGCTTCGACGACGTTGATGCCGCCACCATTGAGGCTGTTGATCACACCCGCCTGACCGCGAAGGCTCGCAACGATGCCGCTGTCCTGGATCACCGGGACAAAGTAACGGCCTCGCGCTTCCGACTTGATCAGGTTGTGATCCCAGCCGACATACTGCTGACTGAAGGTTGCATAAAGACCCTGGGTTGGGTTTTTGATGTCGTCGAGACCATTCCAGGTCAGCGTATAGCCGATGAACGCCTTATTGAATTCTTGGCCATCGTTGACGAAAGCAGATCGGAAAGCCGGATTACCACCAGGCCGCTGATCCTTGTCGGTGATCACCTTGCGCTCGTAGCCGCCGAAGAAGCTTGCGTTCAGCGCGCTGGTCAATGGTACGCCAAGACGCAGCTGACCGCCGGTCGATTGAGCACCGTAGAAGCTGGTGTTCGTTTCTTCGTAGATGCGGTGGTACGCATCGACGCCTGCCGCCACCTTGAGACCCATGAAACGGGGCTCGGTGAAGGAGAAATCGAAGGTCCGGCCGGACTGCGAGGCGCCAATGGCAGCACGCAGATACTGGCCACGGCCAAGGAAATTGCGCTCGGTCAGCGAGACTTCGCCAAGGATACCGTCGGTGGTCGAGTAGCCAGCCGTGGCACCATATTCACCAGTCGATTTTTCTTCGACATTGATGTTGAGCACGATCTTGTCTGGCGCGGAGCCCGGACCAGTCGAGATTTCGACCTTGGAGAAGTAATCGAGGGCTTCGATGGCCGTCCGGCCACGGATCACCATGGAGCGGTTGAAGGGGTCGCCTTCAGCAAAGTTCAGCTCACGGCGAATAACGAAATCACGCGTCTTCTGATTGCCGGTGATGTTGATGCGC
Source organism: Devosia rhizoryzae (assembly GCF_016698665.1). Lineage (NCBI taxonomy): Bacteria > Pseudomonadati > Pseudomonadota > Alphaproteobacteria > Hyphomicrobiales > Devosiaceae > Devosia > Devosia rhizoryzae. Next base: position 1,159,946 of record NZ_CP068046.1, on the reverse strand, counting down.
TCGACATAGATGCGAGCACCCTCGTCGACCAGATAGGTGACATTGAACGTTCCAGTCGCGACATCGCGATCAAGACGAGCACGAACGTCGGCAAAGGAATAACCCTGAGCGGTAGCTTCGTAGGCCATGTCTTCGATCGAGGTCTGGAGATCCTCCATCGAGTATGTGCCACCCTGACCGGTGCGGACCGTGCTGCGCAGCACATCGGTGTTGAGGCCGTCGATGCTGGTCTCGATGCCGACATTGCCGAAGTCGTAGCGCTGGCCTTCGTTCACCGTGAAGTTGATGAAGTAGCCGTTGCGGCCAGCATCATACTCGGCAACCGAGTTGACCTGAACGTCGGGGTAGCCGCGATTGGCGTAGTACCGACGGATGATTTCGCGGTCGGCAGCGAGCTTCTGCTCGTTGTACATGTCGTCACGGAGCAGCCAGCTCAGGATGCCGGATTCCTTCGTGAGGATGGCACCCTTGAGATTGTTGGCGCCGATGGCATTGTTGCCGGTGAAGTTGATCGCGGCAATACCGGCACGATCCCCTTCAGTCACGCTGAAGATGACGCGAACACGACCATCAGCAGCCGCTTCGGTGCGGGCGGTAACCGACACGGACATGAAGCCTTCGCGGTCATAAGCCTGGCGGATGCTTTCAATGTCGGCATTGAGACGCTGCTGGGTATAGACGCCAGAAGCGGAGACATCGACCATCTTGAGAAGGTCAGCGTCGGAGAAGCGGCGATTGCCCTCGAACAGCACCGAAGCAACCAGCTGCTCCTGAGCCTGCACAGCCACGACGCCAAGAACAGGCACGCCTGCAGCCATCGGGGCAGCGCCCAGAAGGGCGATCGCGGAAACCGCGCCACGCAGCAGCTTGGTGGGGTGAGTCATATTGTTGTTTGCCTTCTGCGACCGGCTCGGAGAATCGCCATGCACAGCGCTCCCCCAAGCTAACTCCATAGGAGTGTTTTACTGTTTTTTTAACCAGGAACAAGGCGCCTTTGTCGACGCGGTTAGCAATTCCTTGGTCCTCTGGCATTCGTGCAACACCTTGCCAACCAAGGTAAACAAGGGGTTAGCGCAATATTCCGAAGTGCGCGAAAACCGTGTCATTGAACAGGGTGAATACCATCAGCCCCATCACCAGCGCAAACCCAAAACGGAAGCCCATTTCCTGAACCTTCATGCTGAGCGGCCGGCCACGAACAGCCTCGATCAGATAGTAGAGGAGATGCCCGCCATCGAGCATCGGCACCGGCAAAAGGTTGAAGATGCCGATGTTGAGCGACAGCAGGGCCATGAGGTTGATCAGCGCCACGACGCCAAGGCTTGCAACTTCCCCTGAGACTTTGGCGACTTTGACCGGACCACCCAGCTGTTCCACATCGCCGCGCCCGACGAAGAAATCGCCAAGAAAAGCCGCCGTGCGCTGGATGATGAAGCGAATCTCCTCGACGGTCATGCCGATGGCTTCGATCGGACCCGGCCGATAAAGCGTCACATCGGTTTCCGACACATCGCGGGTGACCCCGATGCGGCCGATGCGCTGGTTGTTGCCGAACCGATCCTCGACATCGACGGCCTCAGGCACCAGCGTCAGCGTCTGGGAGGCACCGTCCCGCTCCAGTTCCACGGCGACCTGCCGCTCCGGGCTGGTTGCCACATAACGCTGGAAATCTTCAAAGCCACGAACGGCATAGCCGTCCACAGCAAGGATGCGATCGCCGCTTTCGATACCGGCGGTGGCCGCAACGGATTCGGGCAGCACCTCGCCGATGACCGGCGGGATCGAATAGCGCCCATAGCCGAGCAGCAGCGCATAAAGGATCAAGAAGGTCAGGATGACATTGGCAATCGGTCCGGCGGCGACCACGGCAATGCGCTGCCACACGGACTTGTTGACGAAAAGGTGCGGCGCCAGGGCAGGATCGATCCTGGCCGAAGCTTCTGGATCCGGAACACTGGCTTCGTTCATGTCGCCCAAGAAGCGAACGTAGCCACCAAGCGGAATGGCCGAAATGCGCCAGCGCGTGCCATGCCGGTCGTTCCAGCCGACCAATTCGCGCCCGAAGCCGATCGAAAATGTCTGGATCGCCACGCCATTCCAGCGCGCTACGAGATAGTGGCCCATCTCGTGCACGAAGACGATGACGGTCAGTACCGCAAGAAACGGAACGACATAGGAGAGGAGCCAGAAGGCGAATTCGATCATCGACAATCCAGACGCTGGCGCAACCCGAAGTCGAGCAACGCTACCAATAGAGCAGCCCTTCTGCCACCGACCCGAAGCCGGCATGCAAGGCACCGACGATTACCACGACGAAGACGCCGAATGTGAGGCTATCGAGACGATCCATCAGCCCGCCATGGCCGGGGATAAGATCGCCACTGTCCTTGATGCGGAAGTGACGCTTGATGGCGCTTTCGGTGAGATCACCTGCCTGGCCCAAGATGCTGATGGCACAGGACAGGGCCAAGCCGATCCAGATCGGGGAATCGGTCAGGACGACCCACGCGATCAGCCCCGCGCCCGTACCAAGTGCGAGCCCACCCAGAGCACCAGACCAGGTCTTGGATGGAGAGATCTCGGGCGCCAGTTTTTCGCCACCGATCTGTCGCCCGGTAAAGAAGGCTGCCGAGTCGGTCATCCACACGACAGTGCCAAGGTAAACGCCGGCCAAAATCCCGGCAGTGGACGTGTTGCGGATCAGCAGCAGGGAGAGAATTAGCAGGCCGAACAACAGGATGCCTGCGGCCCGCCACAAAAAGTCTTCCCGCCCCATGGATGCCGCGACCACGAGCGCGACCCCTATGGCAGCAGCCAACCCAGCGAGGCCGAAGACCGGATAAAGCAACCCCGAAACACCGACTAGGCCGATGATGACCATGCCCCGCGGCGTCAGCGGTGCGCGGGAGACCATGGTCTCCCATTCGCGATAGGCGCCGGCATAAACCGCGCCCACGACGGCCGCAAAGAAATAGCCGCCGAAATACAAGGCGGCGACCGTCAGCGCCACGAGGACTGCCGCGGAAGCCAGGCGCGTTCCGACATCCGACCAGGAGCGGCGGGCGGCGGAGCTTGGCTCGGGAGAATTGCCCTGTGACGCGCTCACCGTCCGACTGCCTCTATACCGCCGAAACGGCGCTCTCTCGTCGAGAACGTCTCAAGCACGCGCCGGAATGTTGCCTCGTTGAAATCGGGCCAATGTTCTTCGACGAAAACGAACTCGGCATAGGCTGCTTGCCAGAGAAGGAAATTTGAAAGCCGCTGCTCGCCGCTGGTGCGGATGATGAGGTCCGGATCTGGGAGGCCGGCAGTGAAGAGCGCGTTGCCGATAGCGGCTTCATCGATCGCTTCCGGTGACAGCCGGCCGGCGGCAACTTCGCGCGCAAGATGGCGGGCAGCCTCGGCGATCTCGGCCTTGCTGCCGTAATTGAAGGCGACAACGAGGTTGAGGCCGGTATTGTGCGCCGTCTTGGCCTCGGCATCATCGATCAGCCGCACCAGGGAAGGCTCAAGGCCGCGGCGCGTGCCGATGATGCGGACTCGCACATTGTTGCGGATCAGCCGCTGCAAATCGGACGCCACGAAGCGCCGCAGCAGATTGAAGATGAATGAGATTTCGTCCGGCGGCCGGGTCCAGTTCTCAGACGAGAAACTGAAAACCGTCAGGGTGCCGACGCCGTAGTTGATGCAAAGCTCGACGAGGTTGCGGAGGGTTTTGACGCCCTCGACATGACCTTCGGTGCGTCGTTTGCCGCGCATCTTGGCCCAGCGTCCATTGCCATCCATAATGACGCCAAGGTGCAGCGGAATGCGAAGTCCGCTGCCTATGTCAGGCTTCAAACTGGTGGCGGGTTCCCCGGCCATCGACGCCCTCCCGGCGCGAGATCAGCGGGTCGTCTTAGACCTGCATGATCTCCTTTTCCTTCTGTGCCACAATGGTGTCGATCTCGCTGACCATTTCGTCGGTGGCCTTCTGCACAAGTTCGGACTGCTTCTTGACGTCGTCCTGGCTCATGTCGCCGTCCTTCTCCGCCTTTTTCAAGGCGTCCATGCCGTCGCGTCGGATGTGACGCACGGCAACGCGGGCGGCTTCGGCGTAATTGTGCGCGACCTTGGATAGTTCCTTGCGGCGCTGCTCGTTGAGCTCCGGCAGCGGCACGCGGATAATCTGGCCTTCGCCCATCGGGTTAAGGCCAAGGCCGCTATCGCGGATCGCCTTTTCCACGGCATTGGCCAGCGAGCGATCCCAGACCTGTACAGACAGCATGCGCGGCTCGGGAACGGTGACCGTGGCGACCTGGCTCAGTGGCGTGCGCGACCCATAGGCATCAACCGTCACTGGCTCCAGAAGGGTCGCACTGGCACGACCGGTGCGAAGGCCGCCCAGTTCATCCTTGAGCGAAGCGATGGTCTTTTGCATGCGCTGCTTGAGATCGTTGAGATTGTAGGCCATGGCCAGTCTCCTTCCAGTCGCTTGCCGGCTTGAAGTGCCAGCAGGTGTGTTCGTTAAAGCGGATTGCCGACGCGCGTCGAAAGGCCCCTGCCCTCCAGAACGCCAGACAGGCCCGCTTTGTCATCGAGTGCATATACGATTATCGGCATGGCGTTGTCGCGGGCAAGCGCGAATGCGGCCGTGTCCATGACCTTGAGATTTTGGCTGATGACTTCGTCATAGCTGACGGTCGTGTAACGCGTCGCGGTCGGGTCCTTCATCGGATCGGCCGTATAGACGCCGTCGACCTTGGTACCCTTGAGCACCACGTCGCATTCGAGTTCGATGGCGCGGAGCGTTGCGGCCGTATCGGTGGTGAAGAACGGATTGCCGGTGCCACCACCCAGGACGACGACGAACCCTTCCTCGAGCGCCTGCTTGGCATCGCGAGCCGTGAAGGTATCGGCGACGGAAGGCATGGTCGCCGCACTGAAGGGCTTGGACTTCATGCCTTGCCGGCTGATGGCATTGCTGAGGGCCAGCGCATTGATCATGGTGCCCAGCATGCCCATGAGATCGGCGGTGACGCGATCGGTGCCGTCAGCTGCACCAGCCATGCCGCGGAAGATGTTGCCGCCACCAACAACGATGGCGACCTGCGTTCCGGTGCGCGCGACATCGGCGATCTGCTTGGCGATGCCCTGAAGAAACGGCGGTTCGATGCCGAAGGAATTGTCTCCCGCCAGCGCCTCGCCCGAAACTTTGAGCAGTATGCGCTTATAGGCAGACGGCATCGGCAAACCCCTTAAAAAATGCTTGGAAGGCCGCCGACTCCGGAGACCGGCCGACCCTATGGCAAATCAACCCTCAACAGAAGGCGAAGATGCATAAGAAAAGAAGAGATAGTAGCGCTCGATTTTATCCCTCGGGATAAAAGAGCAGCAAGCGGGCCCGAAGGCCCGCCTGCAAAAAGCTTACTTGACGCCAGCGGTGGCAGCGACTTCGGCGGCAAAGTCGGTCTCGACCTTCTCGATGCCTTCGCCCAGAGCGTAGCGCACGAACTGGGTCAGCTTGATCGGCGCGCCGACATCCTTTTCGGCGTTCTTGATGGCGTCGACGACCTTGGTCTCGCCGTCGATCACGAACACCTGGCTGAGCAGCGTCACTTCCTCGAAGTACTTGCGCATGCGGCCTTCGACCATCTTGTCGGCGATCTCGGCGGGCTTGCCCGATTCCTTGACCTGCTCGAGAATGATGGCGCGCTCGCGGGCCACAACGTCCTGGTCCAGTTCGTCAGGCGAAATGGCCTGCGGCTGGGCAGCGGCGATGTGCATGGCAAGCTGCTTGCCGAGGGCGGAGAGAGCAGCCTTGTCGCCGGTCGATTCCAGCGCAACCAGAATGCCGATCTTGCCCATGCCGGACTTGACCGCATTGTGGATGTAGCTTTCCACGACGCCATCCGAGACCGAGATGGTCTTGGTGCGGCGCAGGTTCATGTTCTCGCCGATCTTGGCGATGGCTTCGGTCAGCTCGGCGGAAACCGAGTGGCCGGTGCCGGGGAACGGCATTTCGCCGAGCTTGACGACGTCGCCATCAGCGTCGAGGGCAAGCTTGGCAACCGAGCCGACGATGTTCTGGAACTGCTCGTTGCGGGCAACGAAATCGGTTTCCGAGTTGACTTCGACGACGGCAGCCTTGGTGCCGGCGGTGGCGACACCGACGAGACCTTCAGCGGCGACGCGATCGGCCTTCTTGGCGGCCTTGGCCAGGCCACGGGTGCGCAGCCAATCGACCGCAGCTTCCATGTCGCCATTGGTTTCGGCCAGAGCCTTCTTGCAGTCCATCATGCCGACGCCAGTCGACTCGCGGAGCTGCTTGACCATTGCAGCAGTGATTTCCATGGGTTCACCTCTTGGCGGCCCCTCGCGGAGCCACGTGTGTGTAGGGGATAGTCCGGTAGGCGGACGCGGCGTGCCTCCGCAGGAAGGCACGCCTTGACGAAAGTTAGTTGACGGCGGCTTCGCCTTCGGCCGGCAGATCTTCAGCCGGAGCTTCCGAGGAAGCGCCAAGATCGGTGCCGAGAGCGCTCGAAGAGCGGCCGATGCCGTCAAGGGCAGCGCGCGAGATCAGCGAGACATAAAGCTCGAGGGCACGTGAGGCGTCGTCGTTGCCAGGAATGGCGTAGTCGACGGTGTCCGGATCGGAGTTGGTGTCGACGATGGCGATCACCGGAATGCCGAGGCGACGGGCTTCCTTGATGGCGTTCGCTTCCTTGTTGGTGTCGATCACGAACAGGAGGCTCGGAACGTTGCCCATGTCCTTGATGCCGCCCAGGTCGCGCTCGAGGCGTTCCTGTTCACGGGACATCATCAGGCGCTCTTTCTTGGTGCGGAGCGCAAGGTCGGCTTCGCTCATCGATTCCAGTTCGCGCAGACGCGAGATGGAGTTCGAAATGGTCTGCCAGTTGGTCAGCGTGCCGCCGAGCCAACGCGAGTTGACATAGTACTGAGCCGACTGCTTGGCAGCGTCAGCGACGAGCGGGGCAGCCTGGCGCTTGGTGCCGACAAAGAGGACGCGGCCGCCATCGGCGACGGTGTCGCTGACAAGCTGAAGAGCGCGCTGCAGAGCCGGGACGGTCTGCGACAGGTCGAGGATGTGGATGTCGTTGCGAACGCCGAAAATGTGGCGTTCCATCTTCGGGTTCCAGCGATGCTTCTGGTGGCCGAAGTGCACGCCAGCTTCGAGAAGCTGACGCATGGAGAATTCTGGCAGTGCCATGATGGGCTGCTCCTTTACCGGTTGATGCCTCCACGAAGCCTTGCGACGGGTGAACCGCCACCGGATGGATTTCCGCTGGGGAAAGCCTGCTTCGTGTGTGAAATCACGTGCGGCACGATGCCGAACGCAGGGGCGATATAGGGGAAGGCTCCCCCTTTGGCAAGCCACCCTGCCTGCCACTGTCTGGGACACAGTGCCGTGAGGGACCGCCACAATCGTTAACGCGTCATGGAACCGCCTCAAACCGACTTACATTAGTCAAGCATAGACCCGCGCCAATGACGCGGGGACAGGGGTGAAAGCCCTCAAGCAGGGGAGGATGGGCTGGCCGGCTCGCCTCTCCTGCGTTTATGTTCGGCAAGCGCCTGGTTACGCGAAACGGACGTCGGTCACCCCTTCCAGTGCCTTTATACCACCCGCCACTTCGGCGGTGACATTGTATTTGCCCGCCAGCTCGATCTCGTATTCCTTTGCGCCGCCTTCGCGGATGACGACGAAATTGACCGTGCCATTGCCGCCGCGCTTGAGCTGGGCACTGGTGGGTGCCAGCGCCTTGGTGTCCGCCATAAAGATGGTGAGCTGGCGATTGATGCTTTCGGCTGCCCCCTCGATGGGCTTTGCACCATTGAGCATGAGGCTGATGCCTTCGGCACGCTCCTGGGCGCCGACTTCCAGAATGACCGAATTGCCCGGTTGCAGGATCGAGCCGAACTGGGTGATCTGCTCGGAAAAGGCGATGCACTCAAAGGTACCGCTCTGATCCGACAGGGTCAGGATCATCATCGGCGTGCCTTTACGCGTTCGCCGATCGTTACGGGACGCGATCGTGCCGGCAAGGCGCCCTGCCCCTGCCCCGTCCTTGACGGCGCGCTCGAAATCGCTCCAGCGTTGGACGCGGAGCTTTTCGAAGAGATCGGCATAGGCATCAAGCGGGTGCGCGGAGAGGTGGAAGCCGATGGCGGCCAGCTCGCGGTCGGCGCGCTCGGTGGAATTCCAGGCGGCAACACCGGTCGGCAGGCGGAACGGCTCGGGCTCGGCGGACGCAAACATGTTCCACTGGCCCTCGTTGCGTTCGCTGGTGAGCGCCTGGGCGGTGCCGATCACCGACTCCACCGCGGCAAAGGCCACTTCGCGACGCGGCACCAGGGCATCGAAGGCACCGGCATTGACCAGGGTTTCGAGGGTGCGCTTGTTGAGGACGCGCGGATCGACGCGATGGGCAAAGTCGCCGAGGTCCTTGAACGGCTTGTCGCCCCGCACTTCAACAATATGCTCGGCCATGGCCCGGCCGACGCCCTTTACCGCCGACAGACCGTAATGAATGCGGTTATCCTTGACCGAAAAGACCACTTCCGAGGTGTTGACGCAGGGCGCCACGACCTCGATGCCCTTCTTGCCGGCCTCGCGTCGGAAATCGGACAGCTTGTCGGTCTGCGCCATGTCGAGGGTCATCGAGGCGGCGTAGAATTCGTGGGGGAAATGTTCCTTGAGATAAGCCGTCTGGTAGCTCACCCAGGCATAGGCGGCGGCGTGGGATTTGTTGAAGCCGTAATTGGCGAACTTGGCCAGGAGGTCGAAGATTTCGTCGGCGAGCGACTCCTTGACGCCTTCCTTGGCGGAACCCTCCCGGAAACGGACGCGCTGGCGGTCCATCTCGGCACGGTCCTTCTTGCCCATGGCGCGGCGGAGCATGTCGGCTTCACCAAGGGAATAGCCGGATAGGAGCTGGGCGATCTGCATCACCTGCTCCTGATAGACGATGATGCCATAGGTCTCGTCGAGGACGGTCGAGAGCGTCGGATGGGGATAGGCAACATCCTCGCGGCCATGCTTTCGATCGACGAAGCTCGGAATATTGTCCATCGGACCAGGCCGATAGAGCGCGTTCATGGCGATCAGATCTTCAATGCGGTCAGGCTTGAGATCCATCAAGGCGCGCCGCATGCCGGCGGATTCAAACTGGAAGATGCCGTAGGTATCGCCACGCGCGTAGAGCTTATAGGTCGCCGCGTCCTCGATCGGGATCGCGTCGATATCGAGCGCGACACCACGCTTTTTGACCATGTCGACGGCGTAGCGGATGGTGGTCAGGGTCTTCAAACCCAAGAAGTCGAACTTTACGAGGCCCGCAGGTTCGACCCATTTGAGGTTGTACTGGGTGACCGGCATGTCGGAGCGCGGGTCGCGGTAAAGCGGCAGCAGTTCCTGGAGCGGCCGGTCGCCGATGACGATGCCGGCAGCATGGGTCGAGGCGTGGCGGAACAGCCCCTCGAGCGACTTGGCGATCTCGACCAGCTGGGCGACGGTCTCATCATCCTCCGCCATCTGCTTGAACTGCGGCACCTCGTTCATGGTGCGCTCGATCGACCAGGGATCGGCGGGATTGGCGGGAACGAGTTTGCAGATGCGGTCGACCTGGCCATAGGGCATCTGCAGCACGCGGCCAACGTCGCGCAAAACGGCGCGGGCCTGCAGCGTTCCGAAGGTGATGATCTGCGCGACTTGGCTCGTGCCGTATTTGTCCTGGACGTAGTCGATGACCTCTTCGCGCCGGTCCTGGCAGAAGTCGATGTCGAAGTCCGGCATCGAGATACGTTCTGGATTAAGGAAGCGCTCGAACAGCAGATTGTAACGAAGGGGATCGAGATCGGTGATGGTGGTGGCATAGGCCACGAGCGAGCCGGCACCCGAGCCGCGGCCGGGGCCCACGGGAATGTCATGAGCCTTGGACCATTGGATAAAATCGGCCACGATCAGGAAGTAGCCGGGAAATTTCATCTTTTCGATGACTTTGAGCTCGAAATCGAGCCGCTCGCGATATTCGATCTCGGTCTTGCCCGGGGCGATGCCGGTCGTCGCGATGCGCTTGTCGAGCCCTTCGACGGCAATGCGGCGAAGCTCGGCGGCTTCGGCAGCCACGACTTCGTCTTCAGTATCGTGCGAGCCAGCGGCGAATTTGGGCAGGATGGGCCCGCGGGTGCGTGGGCGGAAGGCGACGCGCTTGGCGATCTCGATGGTCGAGTCGAGCGCTTCCGGCAAATCCGAGAACAGCTCGACCATCTCGGCCCGGGTCTTGAAGAAATACTGATCGTTGAGCTTGCGGCGCTCGGTCTGCGCCAGCACCGACCCACCGGCAATGGCGAGCAGCGCGTCGTGGGCTTCGAATTCCTTGGCGGTCTTGAAGAAGGGCTCGTTGGTCGCGACCAGCGGAATGCCTTTGCGATAGGCGTAATCGACAAGGCGCGGCTCGACTGCCGCTTCCTGCGGGCGGCCATGGCGCTGCAGCTCGATATAGAAGCGGTCGCCGAAAAGGTCGGCCAGCCGATCGAGGCGGCGGACGGCATTGGCATCCTGCCCATGAGCGAAGGGCATGTCGATGGCGCCTTCCGGGCCGCCCGAGAGACAGATAAGGCCGGTCAAGGCATCCGGCGTCATCCAGTCGAGCTTGGCGCGGGCCAGCCCGTCATCGCTCTCCATATAGGCGCGGGAAACGAGGCGCGAAAGATTGGCAAAGCCCCCTTCCGACTGCGCCATCAGGACGATCGAGGACTTGCCGGTCCAGGCCGCATGGCCGCGTTCGCTGATCCGCTCCTCGGCGGCAGCAAAATCGACGGCAAGCTCGACGCCGATCAGCGGCTGTATGCCTTTCTTCGTCGCCTTCTCGGAAAATTCCAGCGCGCCGAAGAGATTGTTGGTGTCGGCGATGCCGAGTGCCGGCTGCTTGTCTTCGGCGGCGAGCTTCAGAATCGTTTCGAGCTGCACCGCGCCTTCGAGCAGGGAAAAGGCAGAGTGGACGTGTAGATGGATAAAGCCGGGGCCGCTCATGGAGATCTCCTGATCCGACTCTGTTGGACGGAGCGCGCCGGGTCAAACCGCGCCGCGATCAATCCACAGACAATCACGCGAGGTGGGTCAGCAGATCCATCCAGGTCAGCGAGCCGATGGTGAAGGCGCTGAGGGTAACGAAGGCGGCAGCGTCCTTGATGAAATCAAGCATCTCGATCTTCCTTGTTGCTATAACGTTCTTATATGTTCGATCTTTGTTCTCGTCCAGCTGGGATCATTGGTAATACCGGGGAGAGCGATGGATTGGTTAGCGTTTCGTTAGGAGAAGTTGGCGGGCGTTAAGAATCGCGGGCGAGCAAAGATGCCGGCCGGCCCGCAGGCTTCCGGTTCGAACACGGTGAGAAGCGGCTTTCGCCCCGAAGAGTTTGGGAAGTGAAGAGGCGAAAGCCGCTTCGCACGATCGGGATTTCTTGCGCACGCCTCGGGCAGCCCACCCAATGGTGGCGGCGATCATTCGGTTTCAGGGCGGGTGCGCGAGTTCCCTTCTCCCTAAATCCGCACGCTCACCTGACCGGTGTCGGCATCCACGCATCCCTCCAGGCGACCCCGGACGGCCCGTCTCCCCGCCCGGCACTTCGTCGGTACCGCGTGTGTGGCGGGGATGAAGGGAGAATGGCACGGGGGCTTGGGGGTGGGGATAAGAGGGATAGATCGAGCGTGCGGAAGCGCCGATACCCCCTTCAAAGCTACGCTAAGGCGCGTCGCGCCTAAGCTTCGCTTGCCTTCCCCTCTGAGGGGGAAGGTGGGACTGAGTACGTGGCACCTTCTTTCGACACTTACCGGCCTCACCTTCCCCCTCAGAGGGGAAGGCAAGCAGAGCTTGGCGAGGAACGAGCCTAGCGCCGCTCGGAAGGGGGTGACTGCCTCTCCCGTTCGCAGAAAGAAAGGTGGCGGCACCCAAAGGCGGGTTCGTGCGTTATCTCCGCACAACCATGGAGACCAGAATGGCCATTGCAGATCAGATCAAGGAACATGCCGAAGTGATCGGCGCGGACGGCGTGCATGTCGGCACTGTCGACCATGTCGAAGGCGATCGCATCAAGCTGACCAAGAAGGACAGCGGCGAAGGCAGCCATGAGGGCCACCATCACTATATTTCACTCGGCCTCGTGGCCGATGTGGAAGGCAACAAGGTCCGGCTGTCCGCCAATGGCGACGTCGCCGTGACCTTTGAAGAGGAAGAAAACGGCAAGACCGCCTGATCCAGCTTCCAGTCAAACGAAAGGGGCGCCTGAGCGCCCCTTTTTTATTCCCCGGCCGGTGCGATCGAATCGCCGCCTTCGGGTGCGATATCGCCGGGGTCATCGCCCTCCGGCTCGCTGATCCGTTCGACGGAAACCACCTTCTCGCCCTCGGCCGTATCGAAGATGGTGACGCCCTGGGTGGAGCGGCCCTTGATGCCGATCGGCTTGTCGCCACCCACCGGCAGGCGGATGGTCTGGCCGCCATTGCTGATCAGCATGATCTGGTCGGTTTCTTCCACCGGGAAGGAGGCAATCAGGTTGCCATTGCGCTTGTTGACCGCCATGGCGACGATGCCTTTGCCACCGCGACCGGTGATCCGGTATTCGTGGCTCGATGTACGCTTGCCGAAGCCGTTTTCCGAAATGGTCAGGATGAACTGCTCGATCGCTCCCATCTGAGCATAACGTTCTTGGCTGAGTTCGCCGGCGACCACATCGCCTTCGTCGCCAGCACCGGCTTCCTCGACCTCGCCGCGCATCGCCCGGCTCATCTTGAGATAGGCCGCGCGCTGTTCGGCATCGGCATCGGAATGGTTGATCACCGCCATGGAGATCACCTTGTCCTTGTCGGCCAGCTGGATGCCGCGCACGCCCATCGAGTCGCGGCCCTTGAACAGGCGCACGTCGTCGACGCGGAAGCGGATGGCCTGGCCGAGCGCCGTGGTCAGCAACAGATCGTTGTTGACCGTGCAGGTCTCGACACCGACGATCTCATCGCCTTCGTCGAGCTTCATCGCGATCTTGCCGTTCTGGCGCACTTCGACGAAGTCGGCGAGCGAGTTGCGGCGCACGGTGCCCCGCGTCGTCGCGAACATGATGTCGAGATTGCCCCAGGAGGCTTCATCCTCCGGCAGCGGCATGATCGAGGTGATGCGTTCGCCCTGCTCGAGCGGCAGGATGTTGATCAGCGCCTTGCCCTTGGCATTGGCCGCGGACAAGGGAAGCCGCCAGACCTTGAGCTTGTAGGCAATGCCGCGGCTGGTGAAGAACAGCACGGGCGTGTGGGTATTGGCGACGAAGAGGCGGGAAACGAAATCTTCCTCGCGCGTCGACATGCCGGAGCGGCCCTTGCCGCCGCGGTTCTGCGCCCGGTAGGTCGAAAGCGGTACGCGCTTGATGTAGCCGGCATGGCTGACGGTGACGACCATGTCCTCGCGGGCGATCAGATCTTCGTCTTCGAAGTCGGCGGCGTGATCCGAGATTTCGGTGCGGCGCGGGGTGCCGAACTGGTCGCGGATTTCCTCAAGCTCGGTGCGGATGATCTCGCGGACGCGATCGCGGGAGCTGAGGATATCGAGATAGTCCTCGATCTCGGCGCCGAGCCCATTGAGTTCGTCGCCGATTTCGTCGCGGCCGAGAGCGGTGAGGCGAGCGAGACGCAGTTCGAGGATGGCGCGGGCCTGTTCCTCGGACAGATTGAACGTGCCGTCCTCGTTGATGCGGTGACGCGGATCGTCGATGAGGGCGATCAGCGGCGCCACATCGGCAGCCGGCCAGCGCCGGGTCATCAGCTGTTCGCGTGCCGTCGCCGGATCGGGCGCGGTGCGGATAAGGGCAATGACTTCGTCAATATTGGCAACAGCGACGGCAAGGCCGACCAGGACATGCGCACGGTCGCGAGCCTTGTTGAGGAGGAACCGGGCGCGCCGCGTCACCACTTCCTCGCGGAAGGCGATAAAGGCGTCGAGGATCTGCTTGAGGTTCATCAGCTCCGGCTTGCCGCCATTGAGTGCAACGAAGTTGCAGCCAAAGGACGACTGGAGCGCCGTGAAGCGATAAAGCTGGTTGAGCACCACGTCCGGCAGGGCGTCGCGCTTGATCTCGACGACGATGCGCATGCCTTCGCGGGAGGATTCGTCGCGCAGGTCGGCAATGCCTTCAATGCGCTTCTCGCGCACGAGCTCGGCGATCTTTTCGACCATCGCCGCCTTGTTCACCTGATAGGGGATCTCGGTAATGACGATGGCTTCGCGTTCCTTGCGCACTTCCTCGATGGTTGAGCGCCCGCGCACGACGATCGAGCCGCGCCCGGTCTCGTAAGCCTGGCGAATGCCGGCCCGGCCGAGGATGACGCCGCCGGTCGGGAAATCCGGACCCGGCAGGAACTCGATCAGCTCTTCGGTCAGGATCGAGGGATTATCGAGCACCGCCAACGCGGCGTTGATGGTCTCGGTCAGGTTGTGCGTCGGGATATTGGTCGCCATGCCGACGGCGATGCCGCCGCCGCCATTGACCAGCATATTGGGAAAGCGCGCCGGCAGAACCGTCGGCTCCTGCTCGGAGCCGTCATAGTTCTCGCGGAAATCGACGGTGTCCTTGTCGAGGTCGTCGAGCAGCGAATTGGTGATGCGCTGCATGCGCACTTCGGTATAGCGCATGGCCGCCGGCATATCGCCGTCGACAGAGCCGAAATTGCCCTGGCCCTCGACCAGCATCTCGCCCATGGAGAACTGCTGCGCCATGCGCACCAGCGCCATGTAGACGGCGCTGTCACCATGCGGATGGTACTTACCGATAACGTCGCCGACCACGCGCGCCGACTTGCGGAATGGCTTGTTGTATTCGTAGCCGTTCTCGCTCATCGAAAAGAGAATGCGCCGATGCACGGGTTTCAGGCCGTCGCGCACGTCTGGCAGCGCACGGCTCACGATCACGCTCATGGCGTAATCGAGGTAGCTCTTGCGCATCTCGTCGGTGATAAAGATCGGGGCGATATCGGAAGGCGGAAGGCTCCCGCCGCTCACGTCGTCAGGCGTATCTGTCACGTTGTGATTCTACGTTGATTCTTGTTCCCGCAAATATAGGACATCGCGGGCCCAAATGCCAATTTCGCCCCGTCAGACTGTGGACAGTGGCAGGCGCCGCCGCATGTCGCGGAAACTTGGAACAGCAATGGGCGCAAGCGTGACCAGGAAGTAGAGCGCGCCAGACAGTGCCCAGGCTAATGCAAGTCCCGCGCCCTCAACAAGAATGCCGGCATAGAGCCCGCCAAAAGGCAGCAGTATCCAGGTGAGCGAGCCAATCAGCGCCACGACGCGACCGGTGATGCGCGAGGGTATGCGCTCAAACATGATGGCGGAGATAATTGGGTTAAGGAAGCCGGAGGCCAGACCGGAAATGGTGATGGTTGCCAGGATCACAAGCGTCGGCAGCTCGAAGGCAAAGACCGCAAAACGCGGCAGTCCGGTCAGAAGAAAAGCCACGGTGTAAACGGTAAGCCGTGGCAAGCGCTGGCCGATGGCTGCCGCGACTGCCGCACCAGCGATGGACGCGCCTGAGAATAGGGCGAACAGCAGCCCGAGGAAGCCGGCGTCAAAACCTGCCGATCGGACCCAGACAGGCAGCAGCACCACCGCATAGGCCTGATCGAGGAGATTGGTGATGGCCACCATGATCACGAGGCTGACCAGTACTTTGTCCTGAAGGAGGAAGGACCAGCCTTCAGCCAGCTGGGCGCCATAGGGTGCAAGGTCAGGAGTGACCCGCGCCGGCTTGGGGAGACCAGCCCACAGCACCAGCGCAGATACGCCGAACGCCCCGGCGTTGACGATCAGCGCCGGTGCCGGCCCGATGAAGGCGATGAGCGCCCCTGCCCCGGCTGCACCCAGCGTGCCGGCAAGCCGTTCGCTGGCACCCAAAATGCCGGTGACCCGCTCCATCGGCAAAGAGCCGCTTTCCGCGACGGCGGGAACCAGCGCCTGCTTGGCTGCATCGGAAGGCGCCCGAAGAATGCCGATCAGTGCGACGGCTGGCAGCAATAGCCAGATCGAGAGCAGGCCGGACCAGAACAACACTGGCACGATTGCCACTGCGAACATGGAGAGGAGATCTGAAAGGATCGACATGCGCTTGGCGCCCCGCCGGTCGATCAAGGGACCGCTCAGCGCCTTGGCCACCACATAGGGCAGCATCTCGGCAAGACCCACCAGACCGGTCAGCACTGGGTTACCGGTTGTGGTCAGCACCAGCCAGGGAATGGCGATGGTGGAAAGCCGCGTTCCGCCAACCGAAATAACCGTGGCTGCGGCCAGAACGGCGAGCGGTCCATGCCGGGTCATGGCTCGCCATCAGGCACGCTGGGGAAGGCGTGCAGCACAAAGGTGACCTTTTCCATGTCTGAGGGCAGTGGCTCGCCAAGGGGCGGAGCCGAGCGCTTCGCCTCCCAGAGGAGCTCGACAAGTTTTTCGGTCAGCGCCTTGGCCGCTTCGGCGGTCAGCGGAATGGTGAAATCGCTGGCCGTGGATGCTTCCCGCCAGGCCGGAGACAGCTGTGTGAAGCGCTCCACCGCCTGCTGCATCTGGCTCACCTGCCACTGCAGTGCCGCCTGCCCGAACGCTGCGGCGGCATCAAGTGCGTCTTCGTCCTCGGTGACGTTCTTGGTGAAGGTGGATTCGTGCGAGGCCCGCCACCATCGCTCCCGTCCGTTGCCGCGCTCGGTGTCCTCCTCAACGAAACCGTGCCGGGAGAGTTGCCGCAGGTGGTAGCTAGTTGCGCCCGAATTCAGACCCATCCGAGCGGCGAGGCTCGTGGCGGTTGCTGGCCCGTCGAGCCGCAACAGGCCCAGCATGCGCATGCGCTGAGGATGCGCCAGTGCACGCAGGGCCATCGTATCCGGCGATATACGAGAGATGGATCTTGCGGTCATCAGCCTGCTCCAAACATAGCCGACCGTAAACCACAAACATAATTTTGCAAAATATCTTTGCGATAGAGCAAGCGAGGTCAGTTCTGGATCAGGCGAAGCAAGGTTCCGTCGGGATCGATCAGCGCGCCGACGCGTCCGCCCCAAGCTTCCACCCGTGGGGAATGCACACGTGGCCAGCCGGTTCGCGTGTCGGGGATGCCCGCTGCTAGGCATGTCTGGTAGAACGCGTCGACATCGTCGAGCCGGAGGCAGCAGCTGAACCAGCTTGTCGCAGGATCGACATCTGGATGCGAAAAGAACTCGAGCGTAACCGTCCCGCCTTTGAGGATCATCCAGCCCTCGTCGCGCCAGCTGCGAGCGAAGCCTAGGCCGGCGTAGAAGCGCTCGGTGCGGTCGAAATCGGCTGAGGGCAGATTGGGCGTCGCGTGATCCATGGGCACCTCCTATAAAACCTTCGGGCTCCAGGGTGCTTGAACTCGGACGGCTGCGGCAAGAGAGGAAGTAGATGGCAGACACTTATCGCGCCTGGCTGCGCGGCGTTCAGACTTGGCAGAACATCGCGGTCATCGATCTTCGCGATGAGGATGGTACCGGCAAGCGCCTGCAGGTTGCGGGGCTGAAGACGCTGGGTGAAATCGACAAGATGGACGGGTCCGACCTGCTGAAGCTCGAAGGCATCGGCGTCGGTGTCCTGCGCCGGGTGCGCGGCATTATCCGCAGCTGCAAGGCGGCGGAGCGCCAGCGCAAGCAGGCTTCCTCCCCTGCCCGCCTGCGCCAGCACCGCGTGTTTCCGAGCTAGCTCACCTGGTCGAAGTGGGTGCGCGAGGCTTCGATCCTGGGGATGCTCTTGTTGGCCCATTCGATCAGGGTGCCGATGGGCACGATCAGCGACTGGCCGAGATCCGTCAGCCGGTATTCGACCGAGGGCGGCTTGGTGTCGAAGACTTGGCGCGCGACTAGGCCGTCGCGCTGCAGGTCGCGCAACGTTTGCGTCAGCATCTTCTGCGAAATGTCTGGCACCTCGCGGTGCAGCTGGTTGAAGCGCCTGGGACCGGCCGCAAGCGTCATCACCAGCAGCATGCTCCACTTGTCGCCGATCTTGTCGAGCACGTCGCGCACCGGGCAAGGACCGGCGGCAGGGGTGGCGACGGCATCGGCCCAGCGCGCAACATAGATTGCGGCGGTGTCCTGACCCTCAAACATGCACTTACCTCCAGGTAACGTATTGCCGAAAAGGTGCCTCCTTTTCTTTGCCTCGACGGCAGCCTAGCTAGGCACTCTCTTTTCGATACTTACTCTCCCGCTTCTGGCGAGACAAGCGTCGAGGCAGATCAAGATTGGATGAGACTATGACCGACTTCAGCAATTCCACCCTGCTCGTTACCGGCGCCAACGGCAATCTCGGCCGTATCGTCGTCGAGGAGCTACTTGCCCGCGGCGCCAAGCACACTGTGGCCGGCACGCGCGACACCGCAGCCCTTGCGGACTTTGCCGCCCGCGGCGTCGACGTGCGCCGCCTCGATTTCGATGACGCCGCCTCGCTCCAGTCGGCCTTTGCTGGCGTGGATCGTGCGCTGATCATCAGCACCGTGGCGCCGAACCGCACCGAACAGCAGACCGCCGCGGTTGCTGCTGCAAAGGCTGCGGGCGTCAGCTACCTCGCCTACACGTCAGCACCCAATGCTCGCCCGAATGCCGATGCCGGCGGCATTGCCGACCACTACTGGACCGAAGTGGCCATCGCTGCATCCGGGCTCGACTTTACGATCCTGCGCAATCACATCTATGCCGACATGACCCTTGTCGGCGCCGCTCCGGCCCTTGCCAGCGGCCAGCTCTTCGAAGCCACAGCCGGCAAGGGCCGCAATTATGTGACCCGCGCCGATGCCGCACGCGCCGCGGCGGGTGCGCTGCTGACCGCCACGGGCAAGCAGATCCTCGACATCACCGGCCCTGCGCCCGTGCAGCAGGCTGAGGTCGCCGCGCTCTACACCAAGCTGACGGGCAAATCGGTCAGCGCCGTCACCCTCACCGGCGAGCAACTGCTGGGCGGTCTACAGGCGGCTGGCGTTCCGAGCTTCATGGCCGAGCTTCTGGTCGCCTTCGATCTCGATGCCGCTCAGGGCCACCATGCGGTGGTGACCGATGCCGTCAAGCAGCTGACCGGCCGCGAACCGGAAAGCCTTGATTCATTCCTCACCGCCAACAAAGCTGCCCTCGCCGGCTAATAATTCCGGGACCCGCTGCAACAGGCGGGTCCCTTTTGCTTGATCGAAGGCAGATTTGTTTAGCCGGTGCTGGACGCCACGGGCGCAAAACCTTAGAACCCCGCCGGATTGTCGCCTCATTTGCGAGTGGGTTTTCGGTGTCTTCTGGTTCTTTTCTGAAGCGGGCTCTGGACCGCATTACCCACAAGCGTTCGATCGGCTTCGGCCTTGAATATATCGGGCTCATGACGCTGCGCTTCCCGCGCGTCGTGGCCCTCACCATCCTGGCTTTTTCAATCCTGGCCTTCAGTCAGATCCCGCGCGCCAATGTCGACGGCGACCTGCTGCGCGTTTATGCGCATTCAGGCCAGTATTACGATGCCTATGAGCATCTGTCGGACACCTTTGGCACTTTCGAGAACGACATCTACGTCCTCGTCAACTCGCCCCGTCTCGCCGATCCCGACGTGATCGAGCAAATCCGCAGCCTCGCCTTCGACCTCGAGCTCAACGACTATGCCGTGGGCACCATGTCGCCCTTTACCCTGCGCAAACCGACGGCCGACGGCGGCTCCGTGCCAGCTGTGCCCGAAGGCATGCTGACGACCGATGAAGTCGCCATGGCGCTTATGGACTTGCAGCAGAACGACCCCATGATGCGCAATCTGATCACGCCTGATCTCACCGGCGTGGTGCTCATCATGTTCCCCAACCAGGAAAAGGTGCGGGAGGACGGGGCCAAGGCGATGATCGCCAATCTGCGCGAGACCATCGCTCCCTATCAAACCGATGCCATCTCGATCGAACTCACCGGTCCCCCGGTCTGGAGCTCGGAGATGCTCAATGCCGCGGTGGACGATCAGGTCAAGTTCACCGTCTGGGGCTTTGGGCTCGGATCCATTATCGCCCTGCTCGCACTGCGCTCCTTCTTTGGTGCGATCATCGTGGCCGCAACGCCGTTCCTCGCGGTCATGTGGTCGATGGGGATCATCCTCCTTACCTTCGGCTCCTTTTCCTTCCTCACCATCATCGTGACCACCTTGGTGCTGGTGATCTCCTTTGCCGAATCCATGTTTTTCGTCTTCAACTGGCTGGCCTTCTGGCGGGACGGCATGGAGCCCAACAAGGCGGTAGATGCCACGGTCAAACTGGTCGGCCCCGCTGCGGCGCTGACCATGCTGACCACCTTCGTGAGCTTTGCCTCGCTGTCGCTGACCCCCGGCCAGGGCATTCGCGAGTTCTCGATGGCCGGCGCCATCGGCACCTTGCTGCTGTTCGTCTGCCTTATGACCTTCCTGCCGCTGCTGCTGAAATTTGCGGTGCGCATGGGCTTCAAGGCGCCGCCCAAGTCGAGCATGGTGCTGACCGCTCCCCTGCCCCTGGCCTGGTTCATCGCCAGCAAATTTGGCCGGCCTGTTTCGATCGCCGCCATCATCGTGACCGTCCTGCTGCTGATCCCCTATGGGCTGATCCAGCCGCGCTTTTCCTTCGAGGATTTTGTCGCCACCAACTCCACGGCGCTGACTGCGGCGGAGGAGATCGACAGCGGCGTCGGCGGCGTGGCCCCGCTCTATGTGCGCGTGCCGCTGACCGAAATGGACCCCAATGTGGGCGCGCAGGATTTCGAGAAAATCCGCAAGGTGCACGAGATCGTCGAAGCGCGGCTGGGCGAGAACAAGGTCATTTCCGCGGCCAGCATGACCAACTATACCGAGACCGGCTTCACCCGCGAAGAAGTGTTCGACGCAGTTGGACCGTTCATGCGGCAGCGCTTCGTCACCGATGACGGCTCGCAGGGCCTGGTCACCGGCTTCATGCCGACGATCATTGAGTCCGGCGTCCTAAAGCAACTGGTCTCCGACTTGCAGTCCGACCTGCGCGCTGCCGGCATCACCGACGCCGAAGTGGGCGGCTTTCGTATCCTCACGACCTTTGCCACCGACGACATCGTGCGCGGCCTCCAGCTCGACCTCACCATTTCGGTTCTGGTCAACCTCGGTCTGATCGGCTTTGCCTTCCAAAGCTTCCGCGTCGCCCTGGCCTCCGCTATTCCCAACCTCTTTCCGGTGCTGGGAACCGAGGCATGGCTTTATTTCACCGGCCAGGGGCTGCAGCTCACCACCGTGATCGCGCTGACCATTGCCTTCGGCGTTGCGGTCGATGACACGGTGCACTTCCTCTCCCATTACCTCCATTCCCGGCGGGACGAGGGCCTGGCGCATCTCGATGCCGTCAAGCACACGCTGGAGCGCATCGGCGGCGCCATCGTTGCCACCACCATCATCCTCTGCGCCGGCGTGGTGATCGTCACCTTCTCCGAACTGCCGCAGGTGGCACTGTTCGGTACGCTGTTTGTCTCGACCCTGGCTTTTGCGGTGATCGGCGATTTGTTCATCCTGCCGGCCCTCCTGGCTGCGGGTGGCAAGTTCTTCCACCCCCTGGGCAAGATCGGCGTGCGCATGGCCGACGAGGACCCGACGCCGGACGATCCGACAGCCGATACGCACACGACGGGACCTGCCGCAACCCCCACCTGAATGGGTGTTGCCAACCGTTCACTTTCTGGAGAATCACTGCGCAACTTCCCGGCGAATTTGCTATGCGAGAGTCGCTTGACAGCCGGGGGGCTTGTTTTGCTTTTTGGAGGCGCAACGCCATGACCACTTTCGGACCAATGACCCGCGCCTTCGCCCTCGCCGGTCTTCTGTTTTCTGCCGGCGCTGCTTTCGCTCCGGCCATGGCGGCGCCTGCCGATGTGGCGTTGCTGAAATCCTATATCGGCGAGTGGCGCGGCCGCGGTGTCATGATCGGCGCTGAGCAGGAAAGCGTCGTGTGCCGCCTGACCTTGAGCGAAGGCAACCAGGATAAGGTCAACTACAACGGGCGCTGCACCCTGGCTGGGCAGAACCTTTCGATCGCGGGCACGCTGGCCTATGTCGAAGCGAACAAGCGCTTCGAAGCGGCTATGACCTCCAATGCCACCTTCACCGGCCTTGCCGTCGGCCAGAAGCGCGGCTCCGGCCTCACTTTCAACCTGCGCGAACGCGAGGAAGACGAGGAAGGCAAGGAGTTCAACATCACTTCGCAGATCAAGCTGGCGCCCGAAGCCATCCAGGTGACCTTCGAAGTGGTCTATGTCGAATCGGGCGACAGCCTCCGCGCTGAAGTGCCGTTCTCGCGCTGAAGCCGGGCCGCCGGTCACAAGCCGGCGGCGCATCATTGTTCTGTCAAATCTCCAGCCTAATTGTTTCGGATGCATGGAGATTTCGATGAACCGCAATACCATCCCCCTTTTCGCTGCCGCGCTTCTCGTGGTTTCGGCACCCTTGTCGGCCCAGGCTGAGTTCCTTGATCCGGACTGGTCGGCGTTCAGCATTGAGGGCGTCGCTGCACCCGATTGGATCGCGGGCGAGAATGACGGCAACTACATTGCGCTCTGCACCGCCTGCGAAGGCACCATGATGTTCGAGGTCAAGGTGCTACCCGACGATGGCACCGGCGGGCGCGTCGCATCGGGCGAAACAACGGCGGATCGGTTCACAGAGATCGGAAGCGCCAATGCGGCAACACTTGGCGGGGACGCTGATTATTACGGCACCGAAGACATCGAGTATGGCTCCGCTCAGGGCTTTTCCACGCGCGCCCGCGGAGCCACTGGCGACTATTCCGCGACCTACCAGCTCTGGAATGACGGAAAGCAGCTGCTGATAAGGGTCTATGGCGCAGATCAGGCCGAGGTCGATGCCATGGCCAGCAAGGTCTATGAAGCCGCCGCGCCCGTGACCTTCCGCTGAGAGCTGGGGCTCAGAACAAAAAAGGGCGGCCAAGCCGCCCTTCTCCAGCTCCGTCTCAGAACGGGATGTCGTCGTCCATGCCGCCGGGCTCGAAGGCCGGGGCGTTGGCGGACGGCCGACGCCCGCCGCCGCCCTGGTCGCGCACGCCGCGGAAGCCGCCGCCTTCATTGCCGTAGCCGCCACCCGAACCACCGCCGCCACCTTCGCCATCGCCGCGACCATCGAGCAGCGTCAGGTTCGAGTTGAAGCCCTGCAGCACGATCTCGGTGGAATACTTGTCGGCGCCCGACTGGTCCTGCCACTTGCGGGTCTGCAGCTGGCCCTCGATATAGACCTTGGAGCCCTTGCGCAGATAGCTTTCGGCCACGCGCGCGAGGCCTTCCGAGAAGATCACCACGCGGTGCCACTCGGTCTTTTCGCGGCGCTCGCCGGTATTCTTGTCTTTCCAGTTTTCCGATGTCGCGACCGACAGGTTCACGACCTTGCCGCCGCTCGGCAGGTTCCGCACTTCCGGGTCATTGCCCAGATTGCCGACCAGGATAACCTTGTTCACGCTGCCAGCCATGGCCTTCTCCTATTCAGTCCCCGGCTCATGGCGGGAACGCTCACTTACTAAGGCGGCCACCATACAACCTTGCGATGATGGCTGCTCCTGCTGACTTGTTTTGTAAACAGGATCGTTGTTCTATCTTTGTTCCAAGTGTTAACGCGAGTCAATGGCGTGCTGCTGACATGCTTTGTCAGCATGGGCCTTGCTGCAGCTTGACCGACTCCGCCTCGTTCTGGTTGTGTTCACCAGCGAAGTTGTGAGCGACGCCGTTGGCCGCTATGCTGCGGCGCGGCTTGCGCGTGACCGATGCGGCTCCTATGTGTCGGGTTCTCCCGAAGCCAAGCCCCGATCCTCTTGCCGTCGCACCCAAAACGGTGCCCCGAGCCATGGACTGATATGATGAAGCCTTCCGCCAGCCAGAACCGCGAAATCATCGTGCGCGGTGCCCGCGAGCACAATCTCAAGGGCATCGACGTCAAGCTGCCGCGCGACAGCCTGATCGTGATGACGGGGCTTTCCGGCTCGGGCAAGTCGTCCCTGGCATTCGACACCATCTATGCCGAGGGCCAGCGCCGCTATGTGGAGTCGCTCTCCGCCTATGCGCGCCAGTTCCTGGAAATGATGCAGAAGCCCGATGTCGAGCACATCGAAGGGCTCTCGCCGGCTATTTCCATCGAGCAGAAGACGACCTCGCGCAATCCGCGCTCGACCGTCGGCACCGTCACCGAAATCTATGACTACCTGCGCCTGCTTTATGCCCGCGTCGGTATTCCATACTCCCCGGCTACCGGCCTGCCGATCGAGTCGCAGACCGTGTCGCAGATGGTGGATCGCACGCTCGAGCTGCCGGAAGGCACGCGGCTCTATCTACTCGCGCCGATCGCGCGCGGCCGCAAGGGCGAGTTCAAGAAGGAACTGGCCGACCTGATGCGCAAGGGTTTTCAGCGCGTCAAGATCGATGGCGAATACCACGAGATCGAGGACGCGCCAGCGCTCGACAAGAAGTTCAAGCACGACATCGAAGTGGTGGTCGATCGCGTCGTCGTCTCGCCGGACATTTCCGGCCGCCTTGCTGAAAGCTTCGAAACAGCGCTGAAGCTGGCCGAAGGCATCGCCCTAGTCGAATTGGCCGACGAGAAGAATGAGGATGGCACGCCGCGCCAGATCACCTTCTCGGAAAAATTCGCCTGCCCGGTTTCCGGCTTCACCATCGCCGAAATCGAGCCGCGGCTGTTTTCGTTCAACAACCCTTTCGGCGCCTGCCCGGTCTGCGATGGCCTCGGCACCGAGCAGAAGATCGATCCGGACCAGATCGTCCCCGATGGGTCGCTGTCGCTGCGCGATGGCGCCATCCTGCCTTGGAGCAAGACCAGCGCGCCCTATTACCAGCAGACCCTGCAGGCGGTGGTGAAGAGCTTTGGCGCCTCGACGGGCACAGCCTGGAACGAGCTGCCCTTCGAGGTCCAGCACGCCGTGCTCTATGGCACCGGCAAGACTGCGGTCGATTTCGTCTATGACGATGGCCTGCGCCAGTACAAGACCAGCAAGCCCTTCGAGGGCGTGATCGGCAACCTTGAGCGTCGCTACAAGGAAACCGAAAGCGCCGGCATGCGCGAAGAGATCGAAAAGTACATGTCGGCCAAGCCGTGCCTCGCCTGTGGCGGCTATCGCCTCAAGCCCGAGTCGCTGGCGGTCAAGATCGACGGGCTGCATGTCGGCCAGGTCAGTGACATGTCGATCAAGGTGGCCAGCAAATGGTTCGTCGATCTTTCCGACAAGCTGACGCCGACACAGTCGCAGATCGGCGAGCGCATCCTCAAGGAAATTCGCGAGCGCCTGAACTTCCTCAACGATGTGGGCCTGGAATATCTGTCCATGTCGCGCAATTCCGGGACGCTGTCGGGCGGTGAATCGCAGCGTATTCGGCTCGCGTCGCAGATCGGCTCGGGCCTCACAGGCGTGCTCTACGTGCTGGACGAGCCCTCCATCGGCCTTCATCAGCGCGACAATGCCCTGCTGCTCGAAACCCTGCAGCGCCTGCGCGACCTCGGCAATACCGTGATCGTCGTCGAGCACGACGAGGACGCGATCCTGACGGCCGACTATGTGCTCGATATCGGACCCGGTGCAGGCGTCAATGGCGGCCATATCGTCGCCGAAGGCACGCCGCAGGACATCCTCAAGCACCCGGACTCGCTGACCGGCAAATACCTTTCCGGCCGCATGGGCATCCAGGTGCCGGCCGAACGCCGCGAGGGCAAGAAGGGCAAGTCGCTGTCGATCCGCGGCGCCACCGGCAACAACCTCAAGAACGTCTCGGTCGACATTCCGCTCGGCATGTTCGTGGCTATTACCGGTGTGTCAGGCGGCGGCAAGTCGACGCTGATGATCGACACCATGTATCAGGCCATCGCCCGCCGGCTGAACGGCGCGCGCGTGGTCCCTGCCCCGCATGAAGCACTGACCGGGCTTGAATTCCTCGACAAGGTCATCGACATCGACCAATCGCCGATCGGACGCACCCCGCGTTCCAACCCGGCCACCTATACTGGTGCCTTTACGCCCCTGCGCGAATGGTTCGCGAGCCTGCCCGAGGCCAAGGCGCGCGGCTATGGCCCGGGTCGCTTCAGCTTCAACGTCAAGGGCGGCCGTTGCGAAAAGTGCGAGGGCGACGGCGTCCTCAAGATCGAAATGCACTTCCTGCCCGACGTCTACGTCACCTGTGACGTCTGCAAGGGCAAGCGCTACAACCGCGAAACGCTGGAAGTGCAGTTCAAGGGCAAGTCGATCAGCGACATCCTGGACATGACCATCGACGAGGGATGCGAGTTCTTCTCGGCTGTCCCGGTGATCCGCGACAAGTTCGCGACGCTGCAGCGCGTGGGCCTCGGTTATGTCAAGGTCGGCCAACCGGCGACGACGCTTTCGGGCGGCGAGGCGCAGCGCGTCAAGCTTTCCAAGGAGCTCTCCAAGCGCGCCACCGGCCGCACGCTCTATATGCTGGACGAGCCGACGACGGGTCTCCATTTCCACGACGTGGCCAAGCTGCTCGAAGTGCTGCATGAGCTTGTCGATGGCGGCAATACTGTGATCGTCATCGAGCACAATCTCGAAGTGATCAAGACGGCCGACTGGATCATCGACATGGGCCCCGAAGGCGGCGACGGCGGTGGCCAGGTCGTCGCCATGGGCACGCCGGAAGAGGTCGCGGCCGTGAAAGGCTCGCATACCGGGCACTTCTTGAAGGAAGTGATGGACCGGCGTCCGCATTATGCGACTCGGGCGGCGGAGTAGATACCATTTAGACCTCATGGTGAGCCTGTCGAACCACGAGGTCGGGCACGCAGATGGTGCCACGACCTCGTCCTTCGACGGGCTCAGGATGAGGTCTACTGTTAGGGATGGTGCGCCCTAAAGCAGCCCCATCCGCGCCAGCTCAGCCGCAATCTCCATCGAGTTGCCGTTCTCGTTCGCGCCAACATCGGGCGGTGCGTCTTCGGCGCGGAGATAGCGCCAGCCCTGGAAGGGGCGCTTGGGGTATGGCACGGTGCGGATCATGTCGCGGGACATGACGATGTCGCAGTAATCCTTGCCTTCGGCATCGGTGAACTTGGTGAGCCGAAGGATCGGCTGGCGGCAGACGATCTGACCCGACATGACCCAATAGATCGAGGCCGCGCCTTCCATCTCTTCGCGGCGCTTGGGCATCATGCGGGTGCGGTGCACATGCACGTCCTCACCGTAATCGGCGTCCCACCAATGCGCGCGTTCGTCACGATAGCTTTCGAGCTCCTCGACGCTGGCAACGCCGACGCAGAGCTTGACCATGTGGATCATGCGATGGTTCCCGGCGCGACGCGGCCTTGGATCACGTCGATCTCGTCATCGTCGACAACCCATGGCTCCTGCAGCGCCTGGCTCAGCCAGTCCTGGAAGGCCGGCAGGGCATAGATCGCCTCCACATAACGGGCAGCCGTGTCCGAGACCGGCAGGTCATAGGTACGAAGCCGGGTCGCCAGCGGCGCATACATTGCATCGGCGGCGGTGAAGTCGCCGAAGAGGTAAGGTCCGCCCGAGCGCGCCAAAAACTCGCCCCAAAGCGTTTCGACGCGATGGAGATCCTTGCGCACCGCATCCGCATCGACCTTGCCAGGATGCGAGGCCCGTAGGTTCATCGGCGCGTGGCTACGCAGTGCCGTAAAGCCGGCGTGCATCTCTGACGCAGCGGCGCGCGCCAGGGCGCGGTCGTAGCGATCCGCGGGCCAAATCTGCTTTTCCGGAAAAATATCGGCCAGATATTCGATGATCGCCAAGGTTTCGTAGACCACGAGATCGCCATCGATCAGCACCGGCACCTTGCCGGTGGGCGAGCGCTTGGCCAGCGTTTCGCGCCAGCCTTCGCCCGAAAGCTGCAGAACCTCGTCTTCGAAAGGAATGTCGAAGTGGCGCAGCACCAGCCAGGGGCGGAGCGACCAGGTGGAATAATTGCGATTCCCGATCAAGAGCTTCATCGAATATCCTAGCGTTCAAGACGAAGGGCGCTCAGCCGTTGAGCGCCCTTCTTGTATTCACCGTCTTCTGGCGGGCATTAGCCGCCGGCTATCACGGAAACAACCAGCCCCATGGACATGAGGCAAACAGCAGTCCAACTCACAGTGTGCCAGATATTGGCCTTCGGTTGAGTTCGCATCGCTCGCTCCTTGCAGCCACTCGATCAGCCTAGAAATCCGCAACGAGGCTGACCGGTTCCAAAACGTTAACGAGAGGTCAATTGGGAAGCAAGCGCCCAATCTGCAACACCCGTAACGGTGGAAAACTCGGCTAGAACAGGCCGAACCAAAGGCCTGCAATGCCAAGGAAGGCAAAGAAACCGACGACGTCGGTGACGGTGGTGACGAACACGGCCGAAGCGATGGCGGGATCGGCCTTGAGCTTGTCGAGCGTTAGCGGGATCAGGATGCCGAAGGTCCCGGCCACGATCATGTTGATGATCATGGCGAGGCCGATCACCACGCCGAGGCCGGCATTGGTGAACCGCAGCCAGGTGATCAGCCCGATCAGGATCGCAAAAATGGCGCCGTTGAAAATGCCCACGACCATTTCACGCCGGATCAGGCGCCGCACGCGACCGCCTTCGATTTCGCGGGTCGCCAGCGCGCGCACCGTCACCGTCATGGTCTGCGCTCCGGCATTGCCGCCCATCGAAGCCACAATGGGCATCAGGACCGCCAGCGCCACCATCTGCTCGATCGTGGCGTTGAAAAGCCCGATCACGTAGGAAACGAGAACGGCTGTGACGAGATTGACCGCCAACCACGGCGCGCGGCTTTTCACCGTGTCTACCGTCGTGTCGGACACGTCTTCATCGCCGACGCCGGCCATAAGGCGGATGTCTTCTTCGGCTTCTTCCTGGATCACGTCGACGATGTCGTCGATGGTGAGCACGCCCACCAGCCGGCCGCTTTCGTCGACCACGCCCACTTCCACCAAGTCATAGCGCTCGAAGCTGCGCGCCGCTTCTTCCTGGTCTTCCTCGGCCTTTACCAGGACGAAGGTCGTGTTCATGATCGTGTCGATCTTGACCGAGCGCGGTGTGCGCAGGAACTTGTCGAGCGGCAGCGTGCCCAGCACCGTGTAGCCGGCGTCGACCACGTAGATCTGGTAGAATTCTTCCGGCAGGTCCTGCTCGGCGCGCAGGTAATCGATCGTCTGTCCCACCGTCCAGAATGGCGGGATGGCGATGAAATCGGTCTGCATCCGCCGCCCGGCGGAGTCTTCAGGAAAATCGAGGCTGCGCTTGAGCTTGAGCCGCTCGAAAGTCGGCAGGGCCGACAAAATTTCGTGCTGGTCTTCCGGCTCGAGATCTTCGAGCAGAAACACCGCATCGTCATTGCTGAGCTCGGCCACGCCGCGAGCAATGTCGGCGTTGGGCAGGGCCTCCATGATCTCGAGGCGAATGCTTTCATCGACCTCGGTCAGCGCCGAATAGTCGAAGCGATCACCGAGCATGACCACAAGGGCAATGCGCTCGGCAGGCTCGAGCTGTTCGAGCACGTCGCCGATGTCGGCGCTGTGCAGCGGCTCCATAACCAGCGCGACGTCCTCGTCGCGGCCAGCCTCAAGATAGGCACGCAAGCGCTCGAGCCAAAGCAGGCTGATCCGCCCCTCCGCCGTGCGGAAGGCGCCATCGTCCATCCCGGCTTCCGGGCCGGTCGCCATGTCGAAGTCGTCGCTCATTTGGGAGCCCTTTGCGTGCCGCATTGGTTTCGGGGGCGAATCAAGCTGTAGCCAATCACTGCCCGATGCGCCAGACTGGGCCGGTCGCTTTTTTGCCAATCGGGAGAAGGCCATGGCCGACCAGCATTTTGCCCGCATAGCGCGGCTCGTCGAGGCGCGGGGGCTGCGGGAAGTGGAGCAGTCGACGAGCTACAACACGCCCGCCCTCAAGGTCGCCGGCAATGCCTTCGTACGGATGCTCGACGATACAACTGCGGTCTTGCAGTGCCCGGTGGACCAAAAGGTGTTGCTGATGGAGATCTCGCCCGAGATCTTTTTCGAGACCGATCATTATGTCGGCCATGACGCGGTGCTCGTCCGGCTCGACCAGATCAGCGACGAGGAGCTGGCGCTCAAGCTTGAGGACGCCTGGACATTCAAGGCACCGGAACGGCTGCGAAAGTAAGCAAGCCGATGTCTGACTGGGTCGACCTCGCTCGTCGCAGCGACGATCGCTGAAAGGAAAGACCTTGCGCCAAACGACCACTCTCGCCTGCCAATGTAGCCGCTTCCACGTCGAACTCGAAGGCGAGCCCTTCATCACGGCCGAGTGCCATTGCAACTCCTGCCGCACGGCGGCCGGCCGGCTTCCTACTGCGACACCGGTCCAGGCGCCCAATGGCGGCACAACCTATGTGCTATATCGCAAGGACCGCGTCCGCTTCCCTGACGGCACCGCCCTGCTCCGCGCCTATCGGGTGTCGGAAAACGCCCCGACGCGACGCACCGTCACCACCTGCTGCAACACTCCGGTCTTCGTCGAATTTAACGGCGGCCATTGGCTGAGCCTCTACGCCAGCCTTTGGCCAGATACAGCGCGCCCTGCGATGCAGATTCGCACCCAGACCGCGGACGTGCCGGACGGCACCAAGCTCGACGATTCGCTCCCGGCCGGCGCCATGACCACCGCGGGCTTTTACGGCAAGCTGCTCGCCGCATGGATCGCCATGGGTTTTAAATCGCCAAAGCTCGACGTGAAGGAGGCTGGCGCCACCTAAAGCCAGACAACAAAAAAGCCGCCTTGCGGCAGCTTCTTGTTCGTCACTCAGGTGACTGGTGCGGTCGAGAAGACTCGAACTTCCACATCTTGCGATACAGCGACCTCAACGCTGCGCGTCTACCAATTCCGCCACGACCGCACGTGTCAGGTAGAACGCCGGAACCCGAAGGCGCCGGAGCGAGTGGGGATGTAGCAAAGCTCGTTCGTAACCTCAAGCGGTTAAATCGGGAAATCGTCTGAGGTTGTGGAGAGAGAAGAAAGGCACCCCCTTCCGAGCTTCGCTAAGCCTTCGGCTAAGCTTCGCTTGCCTTCCCCTCTGAGGGGGAAGGTGTGCGCCGAGTTTGTGAAGAGAGTGGAGCCTACCCTCCCCCTCAGAGGGGAGGTCAAGCAGAGCTTAGGTGCCTAGCACCTTAGCGGCGCTCGGGAGGGGGTGACTTTCCAGCTCACCCGAGCCGCAAGACCTTTTCCGTGACCACCACCCGCAGATGCCCCTCTTCGACATTGACTTCCCCCTGCGCAATCAGGGTGCTGTTGGCATAAATGCGCAGCGGATCGTGCTCGGTTGCGTCCAGTTCGATCACCGCGCCGCGGCCCATGCGCAGCAGATGGTGGATCGGCATGGTGGTGGCGCCGAGTTCCACGGTGATATCGACTTCAATATTGTCCAGGGTGCTCATAGATAAGGGGCTGGGCCTTGGTGCCAAAAGGCGGATTCGATGGGCTCCACAGTCGGGCAGTCGTGGTTATGGAAGAGTTAACGGCAGTGAACGAAGCGTGCCAAAATCGGTCCAAACTGTTGCGCGAAGACGGCAAGGTCGTCGAGTGGCGCATTTTCGACGTGACCCTCGACTATGAGCAGGCCCTGGCCATGATGGACGAGCGCGTTGCCGCCATTGCCTCAGGCGAGGCGCCGGAGGCGGTCTGGCTGCTGGAGCATCCGCCGCTTTATACCGCTGGCACATCGGCGCGGCCCGAAGACCTGCTCAATCCGCGCTTTCCGGTCTATCCGGCCGGCCGGGGCGGGCAATATACCTATCACGGCCCCGGCCAGCGCGTGGCCTATGTGATGCTCGACCTCACCCAGCGCGGCCGCGATATCCGTTGCCTCGTCCAGGGTCTCGAGCAATGGGTCATCGATACGCTAGCCGCGCACAACATCACCGCCGGCCGGCGCGAAGGACGCGTCGGCGTCTGGGTGGCCCGGCCCGACAAGGGTCTTGGCCGCGAGGACAAGATTGCTGCGATTGGTGTTCGCGTGCGCAAGTGGATCACCTTCCACGGCATCGCCATCAACGTCGCACCCGATCTCAGCCACTATGACGGCATCGTGCCCTGTGGCATCAGCGACCAGGGCATCACCTCGTTCGAGGATCTCGGCCTGCTGCTGACCTTGCCCGAAGTCGATTCCGTGCTGCGCCGCCGTTTCGAAGCCCTGTTCGGACCAACCGAACGGGCGCGATCCAGTCTTGCCATCGGCGCCTGAGCCGCCCAATTTGCACACCTGTCGGAATCGAGGATCTTGCGATGACATTGGATGATTTGAAGCGCCTGCTCACGCGGCAAACCTTGTTCCGGCTCGATGCGATTTTGTCGCCCAAACTGGTGCCGATCTTTTACGCCCTTGGCCTCGCCGGCATCCTCCTTTGGGCCATCAGCCACTTCTTCTTCCGCTTCGGCTATGGCTTTGGCGACGGGCTCTGGGGCATTCTCGAAATCCTGGTCTTTGGCCTGTTGAGCTTTGTCGGCCTGCGCATCCTCTGCGAGGCGCTGCTCGTCTGGTTCAAGTCGCATGAAGCGACGGGCGACACCGTCCAGCGCACGCGGCTGTCGGCTTCGCTGCTCGATGAAGTCCGCGACGCCATTCGCGATCTGGCCGAGGCGGGCGACGAGAGCGACTATGCCGAAGCCGATGAATATCTGAGCGAGGCGACCGACCCGGTGCCCTATTCGACCGGCGATACGCTGCGCGAGCCTTCGACCCAGCCCGGCGAAACCTTCAAGCCGCGCCGGACTGCCAAGCGAACGCCGCCGAATTCGATCACCTGAAACAAAAAGGCCGCCCGATGAGGCGGCCTTCGTTTTTCAAGAGGAGCTGAAAAAGCTTACTTCTTGTTGATGCTCCAGGCGCCCGGGCCGGCAAAAACCAGGTAGAGGAACACGAAGCAGAAGAGCGCGGCAGCATCGCCGCCATTGCCCACCGGCCAGAAGTTCATCGGGAAGTGGACCATGAAGTAAGCGACGGCCATCATGCCCGAAGCGATGAAGGCAGCCGGACGGGTGAAGAAGCCGATAAAGATCAAGAGACCTGCCACCAGCTCGATAATGCCGGCAACCAGCATCAGGCCCTCGGTCGGGCCCATGGCAGGAACGGGGAAGCCAAACAGCTTCTGCGTGCCATGCTCGATAAACAGAAGCGCGGCGACGATGCGCAGCACGGCGAGGGCCTGCGGCGCGTATGCGGAGAGACGATCGAACAAAGGAATGCTCCATGATGCGCGTCTGGAATCGACGCTGAACTAACCTGTGATATCCGCAAAGTGCTTGGAATTGGCTAAAATCGGGATGCACTGTTCGCTAAACGCAACATTCAAGCGCCTGCGCTTCCCGCTGCGCGAAGGTCTGCTCCGCCATCCTTGATGAGACGGTCACATTGCGTAACCGTCAGACTTTCTGTATGACGCGCCAACCTTTCCCCATTTTCGGAACGTCGTACGCGCATGAACCAGGCGCCAAAAATCGGACTCGTCAGCCTCGGCTGCCCCAAGGCGCTGGTCGACAGCGAGCGTATCATGACGACCCTGCGCTCGCAGGGCTATTCGTTCAGCCGCGACTACGAGGGGGCCGACATCGTTCTCGTCAACACCTGCGGTTTCCTCGACAGTGCCAAGCAGGAATCGCTCGAGGCGATCGGCGAAGCGCTTAACGAGAACGGTCGCGTCATCGTTACGGGTTGCCTTGGCGTCGAGGAAGGCCTGATCCGCGAGACCCACCCCTCGGTGCTCGCCATTACCGGTCCGCATCAGTACGAGAGCGTGGTGTCGGCCGTGCACCAGCACCTGCCGCCGGTGCCGAACCGCTTTGTCGACCTCGTGCCGGAAAGCGGCCTCAAGCTCACCCCACGCCACTATGCCTATCTCAAGATTTCCGAAGGATGCAACAATCGCTGCTCCTTCTGCATCATTCCGCAAATCCGCGGCGATCTTGTCTCGCGCCCCGCTGCCGGCATTCTGGGCGAGGCCGAAGGACTGATCCGCTCCGGCGTCAAGGAACTGCTGGTGATCTCGCAGGACACCAGCGCCTATGGCGTCGACGTCAAGTTCGCGACCAGCAAATATCGCGGCCGCGAGGTCAAGGCCAAGTTCTACGACCTGGCTAAGGAACTGGGCCAGATGGGGGCTTGGACCCGCCTTCACTATGTCTACCCCTACCCCCATGTTGACCAGGTCATCGAACTGATGGCTGAGGGCCTCGTCCTGCCCTATCTCGACATCCCCTTCCAGCATGCGTCGCCAAACGTGCTGAAATCGATGCGCCGCCCGGCCAACCAGGAAAAAACCCTGGACCGGATCAAGAAGTGGCGCGACATCTGCCCCGATCTCGCCATCCGCTCCAACTTCATCGTCGGCTATCCCGGCGAAACTGAAGAAGATTTCGAATTCCTGCTCGATTGGCTGGAAGAAGCCGAGATCGATCGCGCCGGCTGCTTTAAATACGAGCCCGTCACCGGCGCACCCGCCAATGAGCTCGACGGTGTCGTGCCCGAAGAGGTCAAGGACGAGCGCTTCGCCCAGCTGATGGAAGTGGCGCAGGACGTGTCCTTCCACCGCCTGCAGCAGAAGGTCGGCCGCACCATCGACGTTATCGTCGACGATGTTCGCCCCGAAGAGAACCGCGTCATCGCCCGTTCCAAGTGGGATGCTCCGGAAATCGACGGCAACGTGATCGTCTCCAATGCCACCGGCATCAAGATCGGTGACATCGTATCGGTGACAGTGACCGACAACGATGAGTACGATCTGTTCGCCACGCCCGCACTGCATTAAGAAGCATCGCCGCCAACATTGGCGTGAAGTGACTCTTGAGCATGCCGGCTATAGCATGGTCGCGACTAGGCTTGGGGCTGGGCTTTGGACTTGGGACTTGACGACATTCTGGACGACGTAGCCGCCATCCAGCGGATCCCGGCCATTCCTGTTATCCTGCAGGTCCTGGCCAAGGCCACGGGCATGGGCTTTCTCGTCGTGGCGCGCGTTACTGCCGAGCGCTGGGTGGCCTGCAGCGTCCTTGATCGCATCGACTTCGGCCTCACGGCCGGCGGCGAACTTCCTGTCAAAACAACGCTTTGCTCGGAAGTGCTCGACTTCGGCCGGGAAGTGGTGATCGACGAAGTCGCCACCGACCCGACCTATGCCGCCCATCACACGCCGGCGCTTTATGGCCTTCAAAGCTACATCGCCGTTCCGATCGTCCTGCCCAATGGCGAGGTTTTCGGCACCCTCTGCGCCATTGATCCCAAGCCGCACAAGCCTTCCGAATCGGTCGAGATCTTCCGGCTTTTCGCCGATCTCATCTCGTTCCACCTCGACGCGCTGCAAAAGCTCGACCAGTCTCGCACCGAGCTCACGCAGGCCAACGCCGAGCTCGACAATTCCCGCTTCGATCTCGCCACTAGCCAGGCCAGCCTGCTCGACGCCGAAACCGGCTCGGAACTGCGAGAACAGTTCATCGCCGTGCTCGGCCATGACTTGCGTAATCCCCTCGCCGCCATCGAAGGCGGGCGCCGAATTCTCAGCAATCAGGTTTCCGATCCAAAATCCGAACGCGTGCTGCGCCTCATGGGTGAAAGCGTCTCGCGCATGAGCGGACTTATCGACAATGTCATGGATTTTGCCCGCGGACGGCTCGGCGGCGGCATCGGCATCGAGCGCTCGCCGGACGGGGAGATCGAACCCTTGCTCTCCCAGGTGATCAACGAGATCCGCTCCGCGTATCCGGATCGTGAAATCATCACGAACTTCGCCATCAGCGAACCCGTCTCTGTAGACCACGCGCGCTTTGCGCAAATGGTCTCAAATCTGCTCGGAAACGCCATCACCCATGGCAGCGAATCGACACCTATCCGCATCAGCGCAGCCGCGGCGGGCGACGGCTTTGAACTCAGCATTACCAATGCCGGTGAGCCTATTCCCCCGGCAGCCATGGAGCGCCTGTTCCAGCCCTTCTATCGCGGCCAGGTTCGTCCCAGCATGCAGGGCTTGGGCCTAGGCCTTTATATCGCCAGCCAAATCGCCAAGGCGCATGGCGGCGCGCTGATCGTTCGCTCCAATGCGCAGGAGACCTGCTTCACCTTCCGCATGCCGTTGCGCCAGTCTGAAATTTAGCTGACTCGAGAGGCGACCAACCGGCCGCTCGCCCGTTTAGTCCGCGCCTAACCGGAGCAGACTATGACCACGCCACAAATCCTCGCCTTTCTGACAATTGCGGGGATGATGGTGGCATTCGTCATCGGCCGCTGGCGCTACGACATCGTCGCCGTCGGCGCCTTGCTGATTGCTCTCCTTGTCGGCATCGTTCCGCCGGACGCCGCCTTTAGCGGGTTCTCCAATGACATCGTCATCATCGTGGGAAGTGCGCTTGTTGTCAGCGCCGCGGTGGCGCGCTCCGGCATCATGGAAGTGGCGATCCGCCGCTTTGCGCCAAACCTGTCCGGTCCGCGGGCCCAGCTGATCCTCCTTGTCGCCATTGTCACCGTGCTGTCTGCCTTCGTCAAAAACATCGGCGCCCTTGCCATCATGATGCCCATCGCCTTTCAGATGGCGCGGCGATCGGGCGTTTCGCCCTCAATGTTCCTGATGCCCATGGCCTTCGGGTCGCTGCTCGGCGGATTGATGACCCAGATCGGCACTTCGCCCAACATCATCGTCTCGAGCGTGCGCGAGGAACTCACCGGCACGCCTTTTACCATGTTCGACTTCACCCCGGTCGGCGCCATCCTGGCCGCTATCGGCATCGTTTTCCTGGCACTTTTTTACTGGCTTCTGCCCAAGCGCGAGCGCGAGGACACGGGCATGGAACGGGCGATCGAAATCAAGAACTACACGACCGAAGCGCGAGTGCTCGAAGACTCGCCCGCCGTCGGCCTCACTGTGCATGACCTTCACGTCGCAGCCGACAACTCGGCCATGGTGACCGGCATCGTCGGACCGAACGGCAATCGCCGTACGCCGCTCCCGGACGCAACCATCAAGGCAGGCGACATCCTGATCGTCGAAGGCGCGCCGGAAGCCCTCGACAAGATGGTCAGCCAGACCGGCCTCTCCTTTTCGGAACGCCGCGGCGAGGCCGCCAAGGACGTCGCCAATACCGGCGTCATCGAAGCCATTGTCGGCGAAAACTCGGCCCTGATCGGTGCGACCGCGCAGGAACTGACGCTGTTCGACACAACGGGCCTCAACCTCCTTGCCGTGTCACGTCGCGGCGAACGCTTCACCAGCCGCTTGGGCGAAATCCGCTTTCGCAACGGCGATGTCATTCTCTTGCAAGGCCACCTGCAGCGCTTGCCTGAGCTCCTGCGCCAGTGGGACTGCCTGCCCTTGGTCGAACGCGGCCTCAAGCTCGGCAGTGTTCGCAACGGACTTGTGCCGCTGTTGATCCTCCTTGCCGCCATGGCCGCGACCGCCTTCGGCATCGTGCCCGTCGCACCCGCCTTTTTTGCGGCGGCCGCGCTGATGGTGATCTCGGGTGCCTTGCCGCTGCGCGATGTCTATAACCAGATTGACGCGCCGATCCTCATCATGCTCGCCTGCTTGATCCCAGTTTCCGAAAGCCTCCAGGCCACCGGTGCCACTGATTTGATCGCCGACTGGCTGACGGTCACGGCCCAGGCCTTGCCCGGCTGGGCCGCCCTGGCGCTGATCATGGTTGCGGCCATGGCGGTCACGCCTTTCCTCAACAATGCCGCTACGGTTCTGGTCATGGCCCCCATCGCCGCAGTGTTCGCGACAGGGCTCGGCTACAGCCCCGAGGCCTTCCTAATGGCGGTTGCGATCGGGGCCGGCTGCGATTTCCTCACGCCGATCGGCCACCAATGCAACACCCTGGTCATGGTGCCGGGCGGCTACAAATTCGGTGATTACTGGCGTCTTGGCCTGCCGCTTTCGATCCTCGTCGTGATCGTCGCGGTCCCAGCCTTGATGATCGTCTGGCCCTTCTAGGCCCAGCTTGCCTTTTCATCAATCTGTGCCACGCTCTCCTTGTCGGAAGACTCAATTTCCGAGGAGGGAACGAAAATGGGTTTTGACGGTGTAGGTTGGCTGGCCGCAATCATTATCGGCGGTGTCGCCGGATGGCTTGCCAGCATGTTCATGAAGTCCGGCGGCGGTGTTCTGATGAACATCCTGCTCGGCATTGTTGGCGCCATTCTCGCCAGCCTTCTGTTTGGCCTCTTGGGGGTCAATTTCGGCGGCTGGCTGGGTTACCTGATCGCAGGTTTTATCGGCGCCTGCATCATCATCGCCATTGCCCGCGCGGTGCGCCGGTAAGCAAGACGACCCGGCCGCTTCACGGCGGCCGGAACTCCCCGGGAAGAACTTGGCGTCATCGGCGCCTTGGAAAGAACGTCTTTCCAGCGCTCGACGCGTCGATAAATTACTCATCCAGTGCAGGCCTTTAGCGCTTTACGCTTGAACTTGTCCATCGCATCAACGTCGACAATTCGACTCCTCCGATGGACCAGCGTCACCATGAACAAGCTTTTCATCCCGGCCTTCGCCGTCCTGGCCCTCGCCGCCACGCCTGCCCTCGCGCAGCCGACCGATATCCTCAACGCTTCCTACGACATCGCGCGCGAGCTGTTCGACGCTGAAAACGCCGCCTACACCGCCTCGGGCGCGACCGTCACCGTCAACCAGTCCCATGCCGGCTCCTCCGCCCAGGCCCGCGCGATCCTCGAAGGCCTCCAGGCTGATGTCGTGACCTTCAATCAGGTGACCGACGTCGAGCGCTTGGTCGAAGGCGGCTTCGTCTCGGATGACTGGCAGACCGAATTCCCCAACAATGCAGCGCCCTTCTATTCCTTCCCGTCCTTCCTGGTCCGCGCCGGCAATCCCAAGAACATCAATGACTGGGGTGATCTGGCCGCCGAAGGCGTGCAGGTGATCTTCCCCAACCCGAAGACCTCAGGCAATGGCCGCTACACCTATCTCGCCGCCCGCGCGTGGGCGAACGAGGAATATGCCGGCGACAAAGCACAGGTCGAGGCTTACCTCGCCAAGCTCTTCAGCAACGTCCCAGTCTTCGAGACCGGCGGCCGCGCCGCCACCACCGCCTTCACCGAACGCCAGCTCGGCGACGTGCTGGTGACCTTCGAAGCCGAAACCTTGGCCGTCACCAAGCTTCTGGGTGACGACCAGTATCAGCCGGTCACCCCCTCGGTCAGCTTCCTCTCCGAGTTCCCGGTCGCTATCGTCGACAAGGTCGTCGATGCCCGCGGCAGCCGCGACCTTGCCAAGAGCTATCTCGACTTCCTCTTCACGCCGGAAGGCCAGGAAGTTGCCGCGCAGAACTTCCACCGCGTCCAGGACGAGACCGTTGCCGCTGCCCACGCCGAAACCTTCCCCGAAATCCGCCTCGTCACCGTCGAAGACGAGTTCGGCGGCTGGGACCAGGTCGCCAGCGAGCATTTCGCTGACGGTGGCCTCCTCGACAAGGTCTTCATCAACCAGTAAGCGCGAGAGACAACAGTCAGCTCTCCCTATCCTTGAGGGGGAGGGTAGCGGCGCTTGGCCTAAGGCCATAGCAAAGCTGGGGTGGGGTGGAGCCAGGCACGCTATCGGTGTGCGTGGCCCCACCCCACCCTCATTCCCTCCCCGTCCAGGGGAGGGAGGCGCTAGATCTAGGCACAAAGCCGGTAGGACGCTTCAAGAATGGCCCGCAGCAAACACCTGCTTCCCGGTTTCGGCCTCACCATGGGCGTCTCGCTGTTCTACATCACGCTGATCATCCTCTTGCCGATCGCCGCAATGCTGCTCAAGATCGCGGGCATGGGCTGGGAAGAGTTCTGGCGCATCATCAGCTCCAATCGGGCGCTGGCTGCCTATCGCATCACCTTCAGCTCCGCCCTGATCGCGACCGTGATCAACGGGGTCGTGGGGCTGCTTTTCGCCTGGGTTCTGACCCGCTACCGCTTTCCCGGCCGACGCTTTCTCGATGCGCTGATCGACTTTCCCTTCGCCCTTCCCACCGCCGTGGCGGGGCTCGTGCTGGTAACGCTCTTCGCCAATACCGGCTGGTACGGGCAGTGGCTCGAACCCAACGGCATCAAGGTCAACTACACCCAGGCCGGCATCATCGCGGCGATGACCTTCACCTCGATCCCGTTTGTGGTCCGAGCGGTGCAGCCGGTGCTTGAAGAGGTGGATGAAGCGCTTGAAGCTGCGGCGCGCACGCTGGGCGCAACGCGCGGGCAGATCTTTACCCGCATCATCTGGCCCGCCATTCTCCCTGCCTTCATCGGCGGCTGCGTCCTTTCCTTCGCCCGCTCGCTCGGGGAGTTCGGTGCGGTGGTCTTCATCGCCGGCAACCTGCCAGGCCTGACCGAGATCGTCTCGCTGCTGATCTTCATCCGCCTCGACGAATACAACTACGAGGCCGCCGCCGCCCTAGCCTTCGTGCTGCTGCTTGTGGCGCTACTGACGCTGATCGCCACCAATGCGCTGGCGGCCTGGCAGACGCGCTATGTCGAAAGGGCGGCGTGATGGCCAAGCCCGCGCGCTCACCCGGCGAAATCGTCCTCATCGGCCTCGCCTTCGCCTTCGCAGCCCTTGTTCTCGCAGTGCCGATCGCGTTGATCTTTGCCTTCGCCTTTCGCGAGGGCGCAGCGGTCTATTTTGCCAATATCTTCGAACGCAACACGCTCCACGCCATCTGGCTGACTGTGCTGACGGCCATCGTGGTTGTGCCGATCAACATTGCCGTGGGAGCGGCGCTGGCCTGGCTGGTGACGCGCTTCCGCTTCCGCGGCCGCCAATTGCTGATCTCGGCGATAGAGCTGCCCGCCGCGATGAGCCCGATCGTCGCCGGTGTCACATACCTCTTTCTCTATGGTGCGCAGGGCCTGTTTGGTCCGGCGCTGCAATCTGCCGGCATCCAGGTGATGTTCACGCCGCTAGCCATTATCCTGGTCAGCCTCTTCGTGACCGCACCCTTTGCCGCCCGCGAACTCATTCCGCTGATGAGCCAGCAGGGCACCGAGGACGAGGAAGCGGCTTTGTCGCTCGGCGCCAATGGCTGGCAGATGTTCTGGCTGGTCACGCTGCCCAATATCCGCTGGGCACTGGTCTATGGCGCCGTGCTGACTAATGCGCGGGTCATGGGCGAGTTCGGCGCCGTGTCCGTGGTCTCCGGCACCATTCGTGGCCAGACCAACACCCTGCCGCTCCAGATCAATCTCCTCTTCAACGACTTTAACGTCACCGGCGCCTTTGCTGCCGCATCGACGCTGACGCTGATTGCCGTCGCGACGCTTCTGATCAAGAGTGTGCTGGAAAGCCGCCAGCACGCCTGAACCGCTCATGCACACTAGCCACTCCATTCCCCTGCGCCGCCGTCCACCGCTGACGCTTGGCCCACGTGCCCTTGTCATGGGAATCCTTAATGTCACGCCCGATAGCTTTTCCGACGGCGGCCAGCACGATCATGTGGCGGCAGCCGTCGCCCATGCCCAACTTATGCTGGCGGAAGGCGCCGATATTCTCGACATCGGCGGGGAGAGTACGCGCCCGGGTGCCGAAACCGTCGGCGTGCAGGAGGAGCTCGACCGGGTCCTGCCGGTGATCGACGCTATCCGCGCCGCAGGCATCGAGGCGCCGATCTCGATCGACACCATGAAGCCGCTGGTTGCGCATCAGGCCATCGAAGCGGGCGCCGACATCATCAATGACGTCACCGGGCTTCAGGGTGCACCCGAAATGGCAGAGATCGCGGCCGTGTGCGGGGCGCCGGTAATCGCCATGCACTGGGACAAGAGCTGGACGGCAGCGACCGAGCCCCTGCCCGCCATGGTGTCGTGGTTCCGACGGACCATCGAAATCGCAGACGCTGCGGGCGTACCAGTGCTCATCCTCGATCCTGGGTTTGGCTTCACCAAAACCCTGACTCAAAACTACAGCATCTTGCGACAACTGACTGATCTGACTCAGGCTTTTCCCGAGCATCCAGTCCTTGTCGGCACCTCGCGAAAATCGATGATAGGCAAGCTGCTCGACAACGAGCCGGCAGAGCGCCTGCCTGGAACGATCGCCACAACCGTCCAGGGCTACGAACGCGGCGGGCACATCTTTCGCGTGCATGATGTCAAAG
This sequence comes from Devosia rhizoryzae, assembly GCF_016698665.1. Taxonomy (NCBI): domain Bacteria; kingdom Pseudomonadati; phylum Pseudomonadota; class Alphaproteobacteria; order Hyphomicrobiales; family Devosiaceae; genus Devosia; species Devosia rhizoryzae. Next base: position 1,117,816 of record NZ_CP068046.1, on the reverse strand, counting down.
CCAATGCCGATGCCCTTCGCGTCGCACAGGCAACGCTGTATGGTCCGCCCAAACGGGAAGGCCAAGCATGACCCCCTTCAGCGGCGACCGCATCATCCTCAGCGACCTCGGCTTCTATGGCTATCATGGCCTGTTCTCGGAAGAAAAATCGCTGGGCCAGCGCTTCTTCATCGACCTGCAATGCGGCGTCGACCTTTCCGGCCCGGCACAGACCGATGCCATCGGCTCGACGGTCAGCTATGCGGCGATCTACGACACGGTGAAGACCGCCTTCGAGACGCGCCGCATGCACCTGATCGAAGCCGTGGCACAAAATATCGTCGATGCGCTTTTCGCTGCCTTCGACGATATAGACTGGGTCATCGTTCGGGTCCGCAAGCCCGAAGCGCCCATCGCCATGGTGCGCGGCGAAGCAGCGATCGAACTGCACCGCGTTCGGCCCACTTGATGGCGCGTGCCTGGCTTAGCCTTGGGGCCAATATCGGCGATCCGCCTGCGCAGTTGGCCGAGGCCATACGCCTGCTTGCGGATCACGAGCATATCGAGGTCGTGGCGCAGTCTGCGATCATCCGCACCAAGGCCTGGGGCAAGACCGATCAGCCCGACTTCGCCAACATGGCCGCCGAAATCGAAACCGACCTGCCGCCGATCGACCTGCTGCATGCCTGTCTCGACATCGAGCGTGACATGGGCCGCGTCCGGCACGAAGTCTGGGGCCCGCGGCTGATCGACATCGACCTCATTGCCTACGAGCGGCTGGAGATGGATACGGCAAAGCTCACGCTGCCGCATCGTTTCGCGCATGAACGCGACTTCGTGCTCGAGCCGCTGCGTGAAATCTCACCGCAAACGGCGGAGTGGCTGCTTAGCCTGCATTGACCGGATGAACAACGGCCACCGCAATGTCGAACTCGACGCGGCGCTTGGCCCGGCGCTCCATGGCTTCTTCGTCTTCGCCCCAAAGCCGGATCTGATGATCTTCGTCGACATGGGCCGCGGTCCAAACCTCATCCGGCGTCATCAGCTTGTGCAGCAGCGCCAGGGCAAGGATACCTGAACCGGTGAGGCCCGTGATCGAAACCAATGCCGTCAGCGGCAGCAGCCGCTGCCCTTCGAGAGCCTGGTCGAGCTTTTCCAGCGTCTGGGCCGGCTGCGGCTGGTGAATGATGCCGATGGTGGGCTGGAAGGCCACGTCGAAATGGCGCGCCACCTTGACCAACGCGCCGTCCCAGACGCGTTCCTGTTCATCAACGAGCTCCTGGGGGGTATCGGCGCGATAAAGCAGCAGATCGTTGCCAGCGAACTTGATGACCTCGGCCCGAAATTCCGGGATCATCTCCTCGCCGCTTTCGACCGCGGAATTGACGAGCCGCACCATGGGCATGGTCGCCGGATCGATAAACTCGCCTTGTGCCGCCCACTCCTCCGCCATGGTCTGCGCCACGCTGAGGGCCGGCACCACCACCGGGACCTTCTTGCCCGGCGTCCGCACCTGACGGCCATCCAGCGTCACCGAAAATCCTTCGGCGCTGCGGGCAACATCGACTTGGCTGTAGAAGCGCTTGGGCAGCTCGACCTTGTTGAGGTGCTGCGCACGGCCATAGCCATCATTGATGTGCTTTTGGGCGTCCTCGAGTTGGTCGCGCATGGCTCAGCCCTCCTCGGGATCGGTGTTCTGCACGTCAAAGCGATCGGCGTCGAAGCCCAGCGCATCCCAGCTTTGCCGCATATGCTCAGGCAGGGGCGCCGAAACGTCGATCTTCTTGCCGTTGCGCAGCGGGATGGCAATGCGGCGGGCGTGGAGATGCAGTCCCTCGCCCAGACCGGGCGCTGCCTGCCAATTCTCGATGTTGAAGTAACGCGGATCGCCGATGATCGGCGTGCCGAGTTGCGCCATGTGCACGCGCAGCTGATGCGTGCGGCCCGTGACCGGCTTCAGTGTCACCCAAGCGAAACGGCGGCTGGCCGTATCGGTGGTCGAATAATAGCTGAAGGAGTGGACGGCGCCGGGCGCGCCATTGCGCACCACCACCATCTGCTCGCCATCCGTGGTCTGCTGCTTGGCGAGGAAACAGGAAATCTCGCCTTGCCGCGGTGTCGGATTGCCGGCGACCAGCGCCCAATAGATCTTGCGGGCCGAGCGCGAGCGGAACACGGAGCCGAAATGCTTGGCTGCCGCAGCAGTCTTGGCGACGACGAGGCAGCCCGACGTATCGCGATCGAGACGGTGGACCAGGCGCGGTGCCTCGCCCTGCTTGTTGGGAAGGTTCTTGAGCAGCCCGTCCATGTGGCGGGTCGTGCCGCTGCCACCCTGCACGGCTAGGCCATGCGGCTTGTTGAAGACGTAGAGGTCATCATCCTCATAAAGGATCAGGTCCTTGAGGAAGTTGACATCGTCCTGGTTCACCTTGAACTCGCGAACCGTGTCCGGGTCGTCGATCGGCGGGATGCGGACGGTCTGGCCGTGGCTCAGACGGGTGCTGGTTTCGACCTTGGCCTTGTCGACCTTGACCTCGCCATTGCGGATCAGCTTTTGCAGGCGCGCAAAGCCCAGCTGCGGAAAATGCCGCGCAAACCAGCGATCGAGGCGCATGCCATCGTCATCCGCACCGACTGTTCTATGTTGTACGCCGCTCATGCCGTTCCGCCTCGTGTCATCAGAAGCCCGAGATATAGGCCCGCAACGCAAACCACAACCGACAAGCCGACATAGAGCATTGCCTGCGCCCACTGGCCGCGCTCGAGCAGCACCACCGTATCGAGCGAGAAGGACGAGAAGGTGGTGAAGCCGCCCAGAACGCCGACGGCAAGGAACAAGCGCGCCTCTTCCTGCCAGGCGGGCATGAAGCGGGTGAGAAGCCCAATGGTGATGCCCATGGCAACGGCGCCCAAGATGTTGATCAGGAGAATGGCCAGCGGGAACGAGTTTTGCCAGAAACGGCTGATGACGCTGCCAAAGCCGTAGCGCGCCATCGCACCCAGGGCGCCGCCAAGGCCGACGAGCAAGACGGCGGGCATCAGTCTTCAGCCTCGCGCTTTGCTGCTCTCAAGCGCTCAAAATAGTCGACCCGCTTCTTGAGGTCGCGCTCGAAACCGCGTTCGACCGGCTGGTAGAACTTTTGCCGCCCAAGCTTTTCGGGAAAGTATTCCTGGCCGGAGAAAGCATCGGGCGTATCATGGTCATAGATATAGCCGCCGCCATAACCCTCGCCCTTCATCAGCTTGGTCGGGGCGTTGAGAATGACCATTGGCGGCATGGGCGAGCCGGTCGATTTCGCCAGAGAAACTGCGGCCTTGTAGGCTGTGTAGACGGCGTTGGATTTGGGCGCCAGCGCCAGGTAGACCACGACCTGGGCCAGCGACAGCTCGCCCTCGGGCGAGCCCAGCATCTGGTAGGCGTCGCGGGCGGCAACGGCGAGCGTCAGCGCCTGCGGATCGGCAAGGCCGATGTCTTCCGACGCCATGCGGATCAGGCGGCGGGCGAGGAATAGCGGATCTTCGCCGGCATCGAGCATGCGCGCGAAGTAATAGAGCGCTGCGTCCGGGTCCGAGCCGCGAATGGTTTTGTGCAGCGCCGAGATCAGATTGTAGTGGCCATCTTGCGCCTTGTCGTAAATCGGCGCCCGACGCTGCACGACTGTGAGGAGGCTGTTGGCGTCCAGCACCTCATCCGGCGACGCCGATGCTAAAACCTCTTCGACCAGGCCCAAAAGGGCGCGGCCATCGCCGTCGGCGAGCGTAAGCAGCGTCGATCGCGCTTCGTCGGTGAGGGGCAACTTGTCGCCGAGAAGCGTTTCTGCCCGGTCGAGCAGCTTGGCGAGGTCTTCGAGGTTCAGCGACTCAAAGCGCAGGACCTGGCTGCGCGACAAAAGAGCGGCGTTGAGCTCGAAGGAAGGGTTTTCGGTGGTGGCGCCGATCAGGGTCACGGTGCCGTCTTCCATCACCGGCAAAAAGCTATCCTGCTGGGCGCGATTGAAGCGATGGATTTCGTCGACGAAAAGGAGCGTACGGTGACCGGACAGGCGGTCGAAACGCGCCTTCTCGAAGACCTTCTTGAGCTCGGCGACGCCGGAAAAGATCGCCGAGATCTGGACGAAGCTGAAATCGATCTGATCGGCCAGAAGCCGCGCCACCGTGGTCTTGCCGGTTCCCGGCGGCCCCCAAAGGATCAGCGAGCCGAGACGGCCAGACGAGAGCATGCGCCGCAGCGTGCCGCCCTCGCCCAAGAGGTGGGTCTGGCCGATGACCTCATCGAGCGTTTTGGGCCGCAGCTGATCGGCAAGCGGGCGGGCGCGGTCGGTTTCGGACGGATCGGCGGCGAAGAGGTCGGACATGACCTCTCCTTACCAGAGGCGCTTGGGCTCTGCATCACCCACTGACGATTGCCCGGCTGACGCGGCCATCGCGCTGCAGGATGATCTGCCAGGTGCGGACGCGCTGCGAGGCAAGCTGGCTGAAGCTTGCCGCATCGCCGATATCCTGGTCGTTGAGCGCAAGGATCACGTCGTCGAGCTGCAGGCCCATGGCCTCGGCTGCGGAGCCGGGTTCGATCGCCGTGACGATTACGCCCTTGGCGTCATAGGGCAGTCCCTTGGCTTCGCTAAGCGCTGGATCGAGCTGGCGAACGGTGAGGCCATCGAAACGCGAGTCGGCATTTATTGTCGCAATGGCACTGTCCGCCGGCTGCGGCGCCGCTTCGACGGTGAAGGCAACGGTGTCGGTTTCGCTGCCGCGCAGGCGCTCAAGCTCCGCGGTCTCGCCCACCGGGCGGGTGGCAAGGCGGAAGTTGAAGGCGCTCGGATCATCGACCCGCTGCCCATCAACCGACAGAATGACGTCACCGGACTGGAAGCCAGCGCGCTCGGCGGGGCCGCCCGGTGCGACCTCGGTGATCATGGCGCCGTGCGGCGCCAGCATGCCAAGGCTTTGGGCGATGTCGGATGTCACCGCCTGCATCTTGGCGCCAAACCACGGGCGCACGATAGCCCCGCCGGTGACGCCGGCTTCGGCAACGAGCTCGGCCATGTTGGCCGGAATGGCAAAGCCGATGCCGACCGAGCCGCCGTTTTGCGAATAGATGGCGGTGTTGATGCCGACCAGGTGCCCAGACATGTCGACCAGGGCGCCGCCGGAATTGCCGGGATTGATGGCCGCATCGGTCTGGATGAAGAATTCGTAGTCGGTGGACTCGACGCCCGTGCGCGCGAGGCCGGAGACGATGCCGCTGGTGACGGTCTGGCCGACGCCGAAGGGATTGCCGATGGCAAGGACCAGGTCGCCCACCAGAAGCGCGTCGCTGTTGGCAAAGGTGATGGCGGGGAACGTCGCGTCTTCGGGCTCGCGCACCCGCAGCACCGCAAGGTCGGTCTGCTCGTCCTCGATGACCACGTCGACCGCCATCTCGCGCCCGTCATGCAGCGCGATGCGCACGTCGGTCGCGCCTTCGATGACGTGGCGGTTGGTGAGGATGACGCCCGAGGCATCGACGATCACGCCCGAGCCAAGTGACTGCGACTCCCGCGGCCGGCTCTGGAACTGCTGGCCAAAGAAGCGCGAGAAGAACGGGTCATTGGCGAACTGCGACGCTGCCTGCTGTTCGATGCGCGTTGCATAGACGTTCACCACCGATGGCGCGGCGGCCTGCACGATCGGGGCAAAGCTCAGCTGCACCTGTGCATCACTCTGTGGTGCGACCCGCTCCGCATCCGGCGCCGGGGCCATTTCGATCTGCGCCACCGCTGGCCTGGCCCCATCCCACGGCGCCAGGGCGAAGGTGCCGCCGATCGCCAAAGCGACCAGGGCGAGAAGCGAAAAAGCAAGCACACGCAAAGACATGAGGCACCCGGCGGAATCAATAATAGAGCTGCGTTTCGCAGCTCCTATTCAGGGACCAGAGCGCTTGGATTCTGTCACGAAAATGACGCTTCTAGCGTGTTGGTTCGGCTCGGAAATAATCGTTTGCATGAGGGGTCATGCGACCCTATATGCAGCGCTCACTTTTCCGCTTTTTCCTGAGCCCGAAAGGCCTGTTGTCCAATGACTGACGAGCCGAAAACCGTCTACGCCAATACCTCTGCGCTGATCGCTGCCGAACAGCCGGATTTCCCGTCTTTTCTGTTCTCGGAACGGGAATTCCACAAGGCGGTCAAGGTGTTCAAGAAGGGCTTTGACGGGCTGCTGACTTACGCGGTCAAGTGCAACCCCTCCCCGCACATCATTGCGCAACTGCACAAGGAAGGGCTGACGGCGTTCGACGTCGCCTCCAACAACGAGATGGAACTGGTGCGCGACCATGCGCCGGGCGCCGTCATGCACTACAACAACCCTATCAAGAACAAGCGCGAGATCGAACGCGCCTATGAAGAGTTCGGCGTTCGCTCCTTCACCATCGACCACCCGCAGCAGCTCGACCAGCTGGCTTCGGTCGTGTCGCCCTCGCGCGATGTGGAAGTGACCACCCGCTTCAAGGCCGGCAAGGCGCTAAAATCCTATGACTTCGGCATCAAGTTCGGTGTCATGGAACAGGGCGCGGCTGAAATCGTCACTGCCGTCGAGAAGATGGGCTATACGCCCAGCCTCTGCTTCCACGTCGGTTCGCAGTGCGAAGACGCCTACGCCTATGAGCGTCACATCGCAGCGGCCTCGCGCATCGTCGAAGAGAGCGGCATCGAACTCAAGCGCCTTAATATCGGCGGCGGCTATCCGGCCCCCTACCCGACTAGCGAAGCGCCGCCGATGAGCTATTATTTCGAGACCATCGCGCAGGCCGTTCACGATCATTTCGGCGACAAGAACAAGCCGGAGCTGATTATCGAGCCAGGCCGGGCGCTGGTGACCTCCTCGACTTCGCTGCTGCTGCGCGTCAAACATCAGCGCGGCGGCCAGTCGGTTTACGTCAATGACGGCGCTTATGGCGCGCTGATGGAAGTCAAGTTCATGCACTTCACCCCGCCGGTGCGGGTGTGGCGTGGTCCGCGTATCCACGACAATGACCAGGAATTTTCCGAATTCACCGTCTGGGGCCCTACCTGCGACAGCTACGATGTGCTGCCTCAAGTCTTCACCCTGCCGGCCGATATCGATGAGGACGACTGGATCGAATTCGGCCTCATGGGTGCCTATACCCAGGCCTCGCTCACCCCCTTCAACGGCTTCGTGCGCCGGGACCAGTATTGGGTGGATGAGGTCTATACGGGCAAGGATGTGGCGCCGGAGTAAGCGTGAGCTTCGTGGGTGGGGATACGACCCCCACCCAGCCTCCCCCTGCAGAAGGGGGAGGAGCACCGCCGGTGGGCTTGGCTCGATCAAGCTCATCCCCCGCCTTACGGGGGAGGTTGGGTGGGGGCAGTTTAGGCAGTGACTTTCGTGGACGCCGGCTTCACCAACCCAAACCGCAGCGCACTGTCCGCTGCGCTCAGCACAGCCTCTTCCGGCGTATGGTAAGGCCGCCCGAGCAGCCGTTCGCCCTTGCTGCCGTCAAAGTGCTTCTCGTTGCCGATGTCGTTGATGATCTGACGGATCGTGCCGTTGAACGGCACCATCAGGCGGATGATCCAGTCGGGCACGGATTTGACCGTGATCGGGCGATCTGGATACGCGCGGCGCAGGATGGCAGCGACTTCGTCATAGCGCGTGAACGGGCTGGTGCAGAGATAGCGCTGACCGATGCTCTCGGGCTTCTGCAACGCCGCCAGGTGCATGGCGGCAACGTCGCGGACATCGCTGATGGCAAAGCCGATGCGCGGCATTGCCGGAGTCGAACCATCCAGAAGACCAGTGACCATGCCCAGCGAGATCGAGGCTTCCGGATCCAGTGCCGGCCCGAGGATCGCGCCGGGATGGATCGTGGTCAGTTCCATGCCATTTGCATCGGCGAACGCCCAGGCGGCGCGTTCAGCCTTGGTCTTGCCCATGCAATAGGCCCACGAGTGCCGCATCGCCCCGAGGTCGGTGAAATGCTCTTCGGTATAGATGCGCTTGCCGGTCACGTGGCCGTGGCCATAGCCGACGGTAGCGATGGACGAGGTCATTATCACCCGCTTGACGCCTGCAGCATGGGCGAAGCGCAGAACCCGCTCCGTACCTTCAACCGCTGGCCGCACAACCACATCAGGGTTCTTGGGTTCAACGCCAAGAATGGCCGCAGCCACATGCATCACGGCGTCGACGCCAATCATGGCTCCCGCCCAACCCGCATCACTGAGGAGGTCTGCCTCTACGAGCTCCAGCTGGGCAGCCTTACCGGGCGCCAAAGCATCGACAGCCGCCCAGATGCCGGGCACCTTGTTTTGCCCACGCACGGTGCCACGGACGTCATATCCGGCCTCGAGCAGTTGCCCGATCAAGTGCTTGGCGACAAAGCCGGATGCGCCGGTGACGAGAACTGTGCTCATGGATGCTCTCTCCGTAGCCTCATGGTGAGGTGCGAAGCGCAGCGCAGCCTCGAACCACGAGGCGTGGCACTATGTGGGCGGCACGACCTCGTCCTTCGAGGCTGCGCTGCGCTTCGCACCTCAGGATGAGGTCTACTGATAGACGCCCCAAAAGAAAAGCGGCCCCGATCTCCCGAGGCCGCGTTCCAAAACTAAATCTAGACCAGCTTACGCTGCTACAGATTCATCTTCATCGTCACGCGTGAAGACCGGACCAGAATCCTGGCCCTTGGCATCGACGTCGCGATCGACGAATTCGATCACGGCCAGCGGGGCGTTGTCACCGTAGCGGAAGCCAGCCTTGAGGATGCGGATATAGCCGCCCTGGCGTTCGGCATAGCGCGGGCCGAGCACGGCGAAAAGCTTCTGCACCTGGCCTTCGTCGCGGATCTGCGAGATGGCCTGGCGGCGGGCGTGGAGGTCGCCGCGCTTGCCGAGGGTGATGAGCTTCTCGACGATCGGACGGAGGTCCTTGGCCTTGGGAAGCGTGGTGACGATCTGTTCGTGCTTGATCAGCGCGGCGGACATGTTGGCGAACATGGCCTTGCGGTGAGAAGCGGTTCGGCTGAGTTTGCGGCCGCGATTACCGTGTCGCATGGGTTATCTCCTAAAGGTCTTGGGCGGCGCCGGATCAGTAATGATCTTCGTAGCGCTTGGCGAGGTCATCGATATTCTCGGGCGGCCAGTTGTTGACGTCCATTCCGAGATGAAGCCCCATCTGTGCCAGGACCTCCTTGATTTCATTGAGCGACTTGCGGCCGAAATTGGGGGTCCGCAGCATCTCGGCTTCCGTCTTCTGGATCAGGTCGCCGATGTAAACGATGTTGTCGTTCTTGAGGCAGTTGGCCGAGCGGACCGACAGTTCGAGCTCGTCGACCTTCTTGAGCAGCGCCGGGTTGAAGGCCAGTTCGGGAACCGAGTCCTGGGCCTTTTCCTTGGTGGGCTCTTCGAAGTTGACGAAGACCGACAGCTGATCCTGGAGAATGCGGGCGGCATAGGCCACGGCATCTTCCGGCGAGATCGCGCCATTGGTTTCGACCTGAAGGGTCAGCTTGTCCTTGTCGAGCGATTCACCGGCACGGGTGGCATCGACCTTGTAGCTCACGCGACGAACCGGCGAGAACAGCGAGTCGACCGGGATATAGCCGATCGGCGCGTCTTCAGGACGGTTTTTCTCGGCCGGGACATAGCCCTTGCCGGTATTGACGGTGAACTCGATATTGATCTCGGCACCATCATCGAGATGGCAGATGACGAGATCGGGGTTGAGCACTTCGATATCGCCGGAGACCTTGATGTCGCCGGCAGTGACCGAAGCCGGGCCCTGCTTGGAGAGGGTCAGGCGCTTGGGGCCTTCGCCGCCCATCTTGAGCGCGATTTCCTTGACGTTGAGAACGAGGTCGGTGATGTCCTCGCGCACGCCCGGGAGAGACGAGAATTCATGCAGAATGCCGTCAATCTGGATTGCCGTCACTGCCGCGCCCTGGAGCGACGACAGCAGCACGCGACGCAGGGCGTTACCAAGAGTAAGCCCGTATCCGCGCTCAAGCGGCTCGGCAACCACCGAGGCCACGCGCGCGTTATCGCTGCCCGAAACAAAGTCCAGCTTGGTCGGCTTGATAAGTTCCTGCCAGTTCCTCTGGATCGTCACGGTATGTCCTTTCAAATTAGCGGCCGCAAAGGCCGCTCCGCCGCAAACACAATAGGACTCCCGGCCGCGAAGCCGGGAGGTATCCAATGGTCTAGATTAGACGCGGCGCCGCTTGCGCGGACGGCAGCCATTGTGCGGGATCGACGTGACGTCGCGGATCGAGGTTACGTTGAAGCCAGCGGCCTGGAGGGCACGCAGAGCAGACTCACGGCCTGAACCCGGACCGCGAACTTCGACCTCAAGGGTCTTCATGCCGTGTTCCTGCGCCTTCTTGGCAGCATCTTCGGCAGCAACCTGAGCAGCATAGGGGGTCGACTTGCGCGAGCCCTTGAAGCCCATCACGCCCGAGGACGACCACGAAATCGTGTTGCCCTGCATGTCGGCGATGGTGACCATGGTGTTGTTGAACGAAGCGTTCACGTGGGCAACGCCAGACGTAATGTTCTTGCGTTCCTTGCGCTTGACGCGCGCGGTATCAGTCTTAGCCATTCATTTCCTCGATGGGTATCGGCGCTGCCGTAATGCCAGCAGCTCCACCACGGAAGAAACGGTGCAAGCCAAAAAGCTTGCCCCGCCCTTCCAATCCAAACACCTGCCCCGCGTCCGCGGGAAACAGAGATTACTTCTTCTTGCCGGCGATCGGCTTGGCCGGACCCTTGCGGGTGCGGGCATTGGTGTGGGTGCGCTGACCGCGGACCGGAAGGCCACGGCGGTGGCGCAGGCCACGATAGTTACCAAGATCCATCAGGCGCTTGATGTTCATCGCCACGTTGCGGCGAAGATCGCCTTCCACGACGTAATCGCGGTCGATGGCTTCACGGATCTGGATGACTTCGGCGTCGGTCAGTTCATTGACACGGCGCTCGGCCGGAATACCGACCTTCTCGGTGATATCCTTGGCGAACTTGTCGCCGATCCCGTGAATATACTGCAGCGCGATGACCACGCGCTTATTCGTCGGGATGTTGACGCCAGCAATACGAGCCACGTCTGCTCTCCTTCATTCACACGCGCCATCGCGGCGGGTGCCTTTAAACAACAAGGGACCGGATTTCGACCCCCAACTAAGGGAGAACCGAATCCAGCCCAATGATCCATGAGACTGGTGCGGTTCTTTAAGGATAGAACCGAGCAGAGTCAACAGCCCCTGCCCGGCTCGAATTACTTGCCGAGCGCGGACTTGATTGCGTCGGTGACTTCTTCGACGGGCGACATGCCGTCGACAGTTTTGACCAAGTTCTGGCGACCATAATAGTCGACCAGCGGAGCCGTGCTGCTCTGGTAGACATCGAGGCGCTTGCGGATCACGTCCGGATTGTCGTCCGGACGGTTGCTGTCCTTAGACCGCTGGATTACGCGGCGCACCAGCTCATCGGCATCCGCCTTGAGCTCGATGACGGCGTCGAGCGCAACGCCCTTGTCAGCCAGCATGCCGTCGAGGGCCTCGGCCTGCGCGATGGTGCGCGGGAAGCCGTCGAGGATGAAGCCTGGCTTGCAGTCTTCGGCATCGAGGCGTTCCGAGACGATGCCATTGACGATGGCGTCGGAAACGAGGTCGCCTCGATCCATGATCGCCTTGGCTTCGAGCCCGAGCTGGGTCTGGTCGGCAATGGCCGACCGGAGGATGTCACCGGTCGACAGCTGGGGGATGCCATAGGCCTCCACCAAGATCTTGGCCTGGGTGCCCTTCCCCGCCCCCGGCGGGCCCAACAGGATCAATCTCATCGACGCTTGCCTCCACCAAGACGGGACTTCTTCAAGAGCCCTTCATACTGCTGCGCGACCAGATGGCTCTGGATCTGCGTGATGGTGTCCAAAGTCACCGTCACCATGATCAGGAGCGACGTGCCGCCGATGAACTGGCTGACGGCCAGCTGGCTGAACATCACTTCGGGAATCAGCGCCACGAAGGTCAGGTACAAGGCACCTACAACGGTGATGCGCGTCAACACATAGTCGATGTGCTGCGCGGTGCGCTCACCCGGACGAATGCCCGGGATGAAGCCGCCGGAGCGCTTGAGATTGTCAGCCGTCTCGGTCGGGTTGAAGACGATGGCCGTGTAGAAGAAGGCAAAGAAGATGATGAGGAAGGCAAAGAGCGCCAGATAAAGCGGTTGCCCACGGCCCAGCAGCGCCGTCACAGTGGTCAGCCAGCCCGGCGCGTTGCCCTGCGCGGCAAACGACGCAATGGTCGCCGGCAGCAGCAGAAGCGAAGAGCCGAAGATTACCGGGATAACGCCCGAAGTGTTGAGCTTGAGCGGCAGATGCGAGCTTTCGCCCTGGAACATCTTGTTGCCGACCTGGCGCTTTGGATACTGGATCAACAAGCGGCGCTGGGCGCGTTCGAAGAACACGATGACCGCAATTACCACGAGGGCCAGAAGGATCATGCCGATGCCTGCAAAGGCCGGCAGCGCCCCGGTACGGCTGAGTTCGAGGGTCTGTGCCACAGTGGATGGCAGGTTGGCCACGATACCAGCGAAGATGATCAGCGAAATACCGTTGCCGACGCCGCGGGCGGTAATCTGCTCACCCAACCACATCAGGAACATGGTCCCACCGACCAGCGTAATAACGGTCGAGATACGGAAGAACCAACCCGGGTTGAGAACGACGCCCTGGCTGCCTTCAAGACCCACAGCAATGCCATAGGCCTGAACCATACAGAACACGACCGCGAGGTAGCGGGTGTACTGGTTCATCTTGCGGCGGCCCGCCTCACCCTCTTTCTTGAGGGCTTCGAGGCGCGGCGACGCCGTGGCGATCACCTGCACCACGATCGAAGCGGTGATGTAGGGAATGAGGTTGAGGGCGAAGATCGCCATACGCTCGACCGCACCACCGGAGAACATGTTGAACATGCCGATGATGCCCTGCTGCGACTGTTCGAACGTCGCGCGGAAAGCGTCGGGATCGATGCCCGGAACGGGAATGAAAGTGCCCAAGCGATAAACAAGCAGCGCGCCCAGTGTGAACCAGATGCGCTGCTGCAGGGCTTTCGCCTTCGAAAAGGTCGAGAAAGAAAGATTACGTGCCAGCTGTTCGGCTGCGGACGCCATATATCGCTCCTATGGCCAGGACCGGCATCGTTCGGATCGAACGTGGGACGCCGCCCCAGTCATTTATTGCGCATCGTGCGGAGCGGAAAACCGGTTGCCACTGCCCGCCCGATGCCTTGAAGGCCAGGTGCGCTCGGAGCGCACGAGGAGCATATGGGACTGCAACCCCGGCGCAACAAACCAAAAAGACGCACCCAAACTTTGAGTCGGGTACGTCCTGCCGAGTGGATTACTTGGCGTAGGGGGTCTTCTTCCAGGTCTCTTTGACCGGGATGAGGTCGAGCTTGCCACCGGCAGCTTCGATAGCAGCGGCAGCGCCCTTGGTAGCGTAGTCGACATTGAACGAAACGTTCTTGGCCGAGAAGCCTTCGGAGCCGATCAGACGCACGCCATCCTTGGGACGACGGATGAGGCCGGCTGCGACCATTGCTGCGGCGTCGACGACACCGCTGGTGTCGAGCTTGCCGCTGTCGATATAGGCCTGCAGGCGGTCGATGCGGACTTCGTTGAAATCCTTCGGATTCCAAGCATTGAAGCCGCGCTTCGGCATACGCATGTGGAGCGGCATCTGGCCGCCTTCAAAGCCGTTGATCGCGACACCGGCACGAGCCGTCTGGCCCTTGCCGCCGCGGCCACCGGTCTTGCCGACGCCCGAACCGATACCACGACCCACGCGAACGCGGGTCTTGGAGGAGCCGGGATTGTCCCGGAGTTCATTCAAACGGGTCATGATAGCTCCCTTACTCGCCGACGACACGGACGAGGTGCGGGATCTTGTTGATCATGCCGCGAACTTCGGGCGTATCAACCAGCTCACGCTGCTTGTTCATCTTGTTGAGCCCGAGACCGATCAGGGTCGCGCGCTGGCTCTTCTCGCGGCGGATCGGCGAACCGATCTGCTGCACGGTAATGGTCTTGCCATCAGCCATAATAGTTCTCCAGGGCCCTATCAGGCTTCGACGGCAGCTTCGCCGCGGCGAGCCTGCAGTTCGGAAACCTTGAGGCCGCGACGGGCAGCCACCGAGCGCGGGCTATCGACATTCTTGAGAGCGTCGAAAGTGGCGCGGACCATGTTGTAGGGGTTCGAGGTACCGGTCGACTTGGCAACGATGTCGTTGATCCCAAGGGTCTCGAACACGGCGCGCATCGGACCACCGGCGATGATGCCGGTACCAGGAACGGCGGCACGCAGCACGACCTTGCCGGCGCCGTGGCGGCCGGTGATGTCGTGATGGAGGGTCCGGGCGTCGCGCAGCGGCACGCGGATCATCTGGCGCTTGGCCTGTTCGGTTGCCTTGCGGATCGCTTCTGGAACTTCGCGGGCCTTGCCGTGGCCGAAGCCGACGCGACCCTTTTGGTCACCAACAACGACGAGGGCTGCGAAACCAAAGCGCTTGCCGCCCTTCACAACCTTGGCCACACGGTTGATGTGAACCAGGCGATCGACGAACTCGCTTTCGCGCTCTTGTACGTCTCTGCTCATTTTATCTTTTCCTCGCCGGGTTAGAACTGCAGACCGCCCTCACGGGCAGCGTCTGCAAGGGCCTTAACACGGCCGTGATAGATGTAGGCGCCACGGTCGAACACAACCTCGCCAACCCCGGCCTGCTGGCCACGCTCGGCGATCAGCTTGCCGATGGCAGCTGCAGCTTCGGTGGTTGCGCCGTTCGAGGTAGAACTCTTGAAGTCCTTCTCGAGGGTCGAAGCGGCGGCCAGCGTACGGCCATTCGCGTCGTCGATGATCTGGGCGTAGATATTCTTGTCCGAACGGAAAACCGACAGACGGGGACGACCAAAGGCACGAGCCTTGAGCGCCTTGCGGACACGGGCCTTGCGGCGATCCGCACCCTTTGCAGAAATTGCCATTTCCGGCGCTCCTTACTTCTTCTTGCCTTCTTTGCGGAAGACCTGCTCGCCAGCGTAACGCACGCCCTTGCCCTTGTAGGGCTCGGGGGGACGCCAGCTGCGGATCTCGGCCGCAACCTGGCCAACCTGCTGCTTGTCGATGCCGGTGACGACGATTTCCGTCGGTGCCGGAACGGCAAGGGTGATGCCCTGCGGAGCCTGATACACCACTTCATGGCTGAAACCGAGCGAGAGCTTGACGTCCTTGCCCTGCATCGCGGCGCGGTAACCAACGCCCTGGATGGCCAGACGCTTTTCGTAGCCGGCGCTCACACCGGTGACCATGTTCTGGATCAGCGCGCGGGTGGTACCCCAGGCGGCCCGAGCCTCACGGGTGTCGTTGGACGGGGTAATGGACACGCCATTGTCCCCCTGCTCGACATTGACCTCATCCATCAGAACGATGCTGAGCTCGCCCTTTGGGCCCTTGGCCGAGACGGTACGATCATTGATCGTTACCGCAACGCCGCTTACCGGGGCCACCGGTTTCTTGCCAGTACGTGACATATTCTATCCTTGAGTCATCGTCTTGCCGCGCCTTAGAAGACGCGGCAGAGTACCTCGCCGCCCACATTGGCAGCCTTGGCTTCGTGATCGGCCATCACACCCTTGGGGGTGGAGAGGATCGAGACACCCAGGCCATTGGCCACCTGCGGGATATTCTTCACCGACGCGTAGACGCGGCGGCCTGGACGGGAAACGCGCTCGATGGTGCGGATCACGCCTTCATTTTCCGAATACTTGAGTTCGATTTCGTATTCGGCAGCACCGTTCTCGAACTTGGTCTCCGAGTAGCCGCGGATGAAACCCTCGGACTGGAGAACGTCCAGCACGCGACCACGAAGGGTCGAAGCCGGCGTCGTAACGGAATTCTTGCGACGCTCCTGAGCGTTGCGGATGCGGGTCAGCATATCGCCGATGGGATCGGAAAAGCTCATCTGATGATCTCCTTACCAGCTCGACTTAACGAGGCCCGGGATCATGCCCAGGTTGCCCAGCTGACGCAGAGCAATACGGCTCATCTTGAGCTTGCGATAGTAACCACGCGGGCGGCCCGACACTTCGCAACGGTTGCGAATTCGAACCTTGGCCGAGTTGCGCGGCAGTTCAGCCAGCTTGAGGCCGGCCTTGAAGCGTTCCTCGATGGGAGTGTCCTGGCTCTTGATGGTAGCCTTGAGCGCTGCGCGCTTGTCGGCATACTGCTTGGCCAGAGCGGCGCGCTTCTTGTTCTTTTCGATGGAGCTGGTCTTTGCCATTTCCTGATCCTTTATCCTTCCCCTGCCCGCTTACTGGCGGAACGGGAAGTTGAAAGCCTTGAGAAGCGCACGCGCCTCATCGTCGTTCTTGGCCGTCGTGCAGATCACGATGTCCATGCCCCAAACCTGATCGATCTGATCGTAGTTGATTTCGGGGAAAACGATGTGTTCCTTGAGGCCCATGGCGTAGTTGCCATTGCCGTCGAACGCGTTCGGGTTAAGGCCGCGGAAGTCGCGGACGCGCGGCAAGGCGATCGTCACCAGGCGGTCCAGGAATTCGTACATGCGGGTCTTGCGCAGCGTCACCTTGACGCCAAGCGGCATGTTTTCGCGAACCTTGAAGCCTGCGATCGACTTGCGAGCGTGGGTGATGACCGGCTTCTGGCCAGCGATCTTCTGCAGCTCGTCGGCAGCCGACTTCACCTTCTTGGTGTCGTTGACGGCTTCGCCAACGCCCATGTTGAGGACGATCTTGTCCAGGCGCGGCAATTCCATGACGTTCTTGTAGCTGAACTGCTCACGCAGTGCGGCCTTGATCTTGTCGTCGTATTCGGTCCGGAGACGCGGAACGTAAGCGGTCTCAGCCATCGATCTTATCTCCGGTGGTCTTGGCGACGCGCGACTTCACGCCGTCGACAATCGAGAAACCGACGCGGCTGGGCTTGCCATTGGCATCGGCGACGGCCAGGTTCGACAGGTGGATCGGCGCTTCCTTGGTGAAGATGCCGGCATCCTGCGAGGCAGTCTGCTTCTGGTGGCGGCGGACAAGGTTGATACCCTGGACCAGCGCCTTGGTTTCGGTCGGGATGACGGACAGGACCTGACCGGTCTTGCCCTTGTCCTTGCCGGCCAGGACGACCACTTTGTCGCCCTTCTTGATCTTGGCGGCCATTACAGCACCTCAGGAGCGAGCGAAATGATCTTCATGTGGTTCTTGGCGCGGAGTTCGCGCGGAACTGGTCCGAAGATACGGGTGCCGATCGGCTCTTTCTGATTGTTCAGAAGAACGGCGGCGTTCTTGTCGAAACGGATGACGGTGCCATCGGGGCGACGGATGTCGGTTGCGGTGCGAACCACCACGGCCTTCATCACTTGGCCCTTCTTAACGCGGCCGCGCGGAATAGCGTCCTTGACCGAAACGACGATAACGTCGCCGACCGAGGCGTACTTGCGATGCGAACCGCCCAGCACCTTGATGCACATGACTCGCTTGGCGCCGGAATTGTCGGCGACATCGAGATTGGACTGCATCTGGATCATGACTGGATGCCTTCTAGTTTATCGGCTGCGACCGTCATCCGGCGCGCCGACCTGAATTGTTTCTCTTACGCGGATTGCGCAGACGAAGCGTTGTCCTGGACCAGGGTCCAGCGCTTGTTCTTGCTGATCGGCGCGGTTTCCTCGATCCACACGGTCTGGCCGACCTTGGCCAGATTGTTCTCGTCGTGAGCGTGATACTTCTTGGAACGACGCACGGTCTTCTTGAGAAGCGGATGGGTGAAACGGCGCTCGACACGGACCACGATGGTCTTGTCGTTGGCGTCGGAGACGACAGTCCCCTGCAGAACGCGCTTTGGCATGGAGTCTTCCTTACTTAGCTGCGTTCTTTTGGCCGAGGATGGTCTTGATCCGCGCGATGTCGCGGCGGACTTCCTTCACTCGAGCCGGCTTTTCCAACTGCTGGGTAGCGCGCTGGAAACGCAGGTTGAACTGTTCTTTCTTCAGGTCGACGAGCTGATCATTCAGTTCGTCTGCGGTCTTGGCCCGCACATCACTGGCTTTCATACTCGTGTTCCTTAGTCGGCAATACGCGTGACAATACGCGTGGTGATCGGCAACTTCATTGCTCCGAGGCGAAGGGCCTCCTTTGCAACGTCTTCGGGTACGCCGTCAATCTCAAAAACGATGCGGCCGGGCTTTACGCGCGCTGCCCAGTATTCCACCGAGCCCTTACCCTTACCCATACGAACTTCGGTAGGCTTCTTGGAGACTGGCAGATCCGGGAAAATCCGGATCCACACGCGGCCCTGACGCTTCATTTCGCGAGTGATCGCGCGACGAGCGGCTTCGATCTGACGGGCAGTAACACGTTCCGGCTCGGTGGCCTTGAGTGCATACTGGCCGAAGGCGAGATCCGTACCACCCTTGGCCAGGCCATGGATGCGGCCCTTATGGGCCTTGCGGAACTTGGTCTTTTTAGGTTGCAGCATAATGAACTAACCTTCTTATGCGCGTTCGCGGTCGCGGTCGCCGCGTTCACGACGCGGTTCGCGGTCACGGTCGTTACGCTGGCCGCCTTCGCCGCCTTCGGTGGCACGGCGCTCATGGGCGGACGGATCGTGCTCAAGGACTTCGCCCTTGAAGATCCAGACCTTGATGCCAATGATGCCATAGGTGGTTTCGGCTTCGGCAGTGCCGTAGTCGATGTCGGCGCGCAGGGTGTGCAGCGGCACGCGTCCTTCGCGGTACCATTCGGTACGAGCGATGTCGGCGCCACCGAGGCGGCCACCAACGTTGACGCGGATACCGCCGGCGCCCATGCGGATCGCGGTCTGCACGGCGCGCTTCATGGCACGGCGGAAGGCCACGCGGCGTTCCAGCTGCTGGGCAATGCCCTGGGCAACCAGCGTCGCATCGGTTTCCGGCTTGCGCACTTCAACGATGTTGATGTGCACTTCGCTGTCGGTGAACTTCTTCACCTTGGCGCGAATCTTGTCGATGTCAGCGCCCTTCTTGCCGATCACAATGCCCGGACGGGCAGTGTGGATCGACACGCGGCACTTGCGGTGCGGACGCTCGATGACGATCTTGGAGACCGCAGCAGCCTTGAGATCCTGCATCAGCATGGTGCGGATCTTGAGGTCTTCCTGCAGCAGCGAGCCGTATTCGCCCTTGTTGGCGAACCAGCGGCTGTCCCAGGTGCGGTTGATGCCCAGGCGGAAGCCGATTGGATTGATCTTCTGGCCCATTATGCGGCCTCCTCAACTTGCCGGACGATGATCGTCAGATGCGAGAATGGCTTCTCGACGCGGGCAGACTTGCCGCGGCCACGAGCCATGAAGCGCTTCATCACCAGCGAATTGCCGACAAAGGCTTCGGCAACGACGAGGGCGTCGGTGTCCAGGCCATGGTTGTTCTCGGCATTGGCGATGGCGCTCTCGAGCACCTTCTTCACCTGGCCAGAGATGCGCTTGTGGCTGAATTCGAGATCGGCGAGAGCCCGCTCGACCTTCTTGCCACGGATCAACTGCGCGACGAGGTTCAGCTTCTGAGGGCTGATGCGCAGCATGCGCAGCACAGCCTTAGCCTCGTTATCCTTGAGAGCGCGCTCAGTTTTTGGCTTGCCCATCTTACTTCCTCTTGGCCTTCTTGTCGGCCGCGTGCCCGTAATAGGTACGGGTCGGAGCGAATTCGCCGAACTTGTGGCCGATCATTTCTTCGGTGACGCTGACCGGAATGTGCTTCTGGCCATTGTGGACGCCGAAGGTGATACCAACGAACTGCGGCAGGATGGTCGAACGGCGGGACCAGATCTTGACCACATCGTTGCGGCCAGAGGACTGGGCCTTTTCGGCCTTCTTGAGCAGATAGCCGTCAACAAACGGCCCCTTCCAAATCGAACGGGTCATGTTTTTACCTGCCCTTCTTCAAGTGACGGCTGCGAACGATAAACTGGTCCGTAGCCTTGTTGCTGCGCGTGCGCTTGCCCTTGGTCGGCTTGCCCCACGGGGAAACCGGGTGACGGCCACCAGAGGTACGGCCTTCACCACCACCGTGGGGGTGGTCGACCGGGTTCATGGTGACGCCGCGGTTGACGGGCTTCTTGCCCAGCCAGCGATTGCGGCCGGCCTTGCCCATCGAGGTGTTGGCATGGTCCTGGTTGGACACGGCACCAACGGTGGCGAGGCACGAACCATGGACGCGGCGCTGTTCACCCGAATTGAGGCGAAGGATCGCCCAACCCTGGTCACGGCCGACATACTGGGCATAGGCACCGGCAGAACGAGCGACCTGGCCACCCTTGCGGGGCTTGAGCTCGATGTTGTGCACGATGGTACCGACCGGCATGCGTTCCAGCGGCATCGCGTTGCCCGGCTTGACGTCAGCGCCGTTCATCGAAGAAACGACCTTGTCGCCGGCAGCAAGACGCTGCGGAGCCACGATATAGGCCAGCTCGCCGTCTTCGTACTTGATCAGCGCGATCCAGGCGGTGCGGTTCGGATCGTATTCGAGACGTTCAACGGTCCCGACGGCATCGAACTTGACGCGCTTGAAGTCGACCATGCGGTACGAGCGCTTGTGACCACCACCACGATGGTAGGAGGTGATGCGGCCAGTGTTGTTGCGACCACCGGACTTGGTGAGACCAACGGTCAGCGACTTGACCGGCGAGCCCTTCCAGAGTTCCGAACGATCGGTCGTGACGAGCGTACGACGGCCTTCGGAGGTGGGATTGTAAGTTTTTAGAGCCATTTTGCTGTCTCTTATCCCTTAGAGGCCGGTCGAGATATCGATCGACTGACCGTCGACGAGGGTGACGATCGCCTTCTTGACGTCGTTGCGCGTACCAACCCGACCACGGAAGCGCTTCACCTTGCCCTTGCGGACCAGGGTGTTCACTGCCTTGACCTTGACCGAGAAGAGCTGCTCGATGGCGGCCTTGATGTCGGTCTTGTTGGCATCGATCGCCACGTCGAAAACGACCTGGTTGTTTTCCGAGGCCATGGTCGACTTTTCAGTCACGACCGGGCTGCGGATGATGTCGTATGCGGCAAGCTTGTTCATGCGAACCTCGCTTCGAGCGCTTCTAGCGCTGCCTTGGTCAGCACGAGCTTGTCGCGCTTGAGGATCGAAACGACATTGATGCCCTGGATCGGCAGCACGTCGATATGGGGAATGTTGCGGGCGGCCAGCGCAAAGTTCTGGTCGACGGTCGCACCATCGATGATCAGCGCATTGGCCCATGCCAGCTTGCCGAACGTGGTCCGCAAAGCTGCGGTCTTGGCTTCGGTCTGTGCGACGCTGTCGATGACGATCAGCGAGCCGGACTTGGCCTTGGACGAGAGCGCATGCTTGAGAGCAAGGACGCGAACCTTCTTGGGAAGGTCGATCGCATGGCTGCGCGGGGTCGGACCGAATGCACGGCCACCACCACGGAACTGGGGAGCCTTGCGGTCGCCGTGACGTGCGCCGCCACCCTTCTGCTTCTTGAACTTCTTGCCCGTGGCAGCGCCTTCGGAGCGGTTCTTCACGTCATGCGTGCCAGCCATAGCCTTAAGCTGCTGGTAGCGAACCATGCGGTGCAGAATGTCGGGACGAACTTCAAGGCCGAACACGTCGTCCTTCAGTTCGATCGAGCCGGCAGACGTGCCGTCGAGATTGGTTACCTGGAGTTCCATTTACTTCGCTTCTCCCGCAGCAGCGGCCTCGAACGAACCCGGCAGGGTCAAGTTCGCGGGAGCCGGCTTCTTGACGGCGTCCTTGATCATGATCCAGGCGCCCTTGGCACCCGGGACCGAACCCTGGATCAGGATCAGGCCACGCTCCACGTCGGTCTTGACGACCTTGACGTTCTGCGTGGTGATACGGCGATCGCCCATATGGCCCGGCATCTTCTTGTTCTTGAAGGTCTTACCCGGGTCCTGACGGCCACCGGTAGAACCGATCGAGCGGTGCGACACGGACACACCGTGCGAGGCACGCAGACCACCGAAGTTCCAGCGCTTCATACCGCCGGCAAAACCCTTACCGATGGAAGTGCCGGTAACGTCGACCAACTGGCCTTCGGCAAAGTGGTCGGCCTTGAAGGTCGCACCAACTTCGATGAGGTTGTCCTCATCGACGCGGAATTCCACCACGTGACGCTTGGGCTCTACCTTGGCGACAGCATACTGGCCGCGCTCGGCCTTGCTGACGTTCTTGGCCTTGGCCTGGCCTGCGCCGAGCTGCAGGGCGACATAGCCGTCCCGCTCAACGCTACGCTGGCCTACCACCTGGCAGTTCTCCAGACTCAACACCGTCACAGGAACGTGCGAGCCGTCCTCTGTGAAGATGCGCGTCATCCCCAGCTTCTGTGCGATCAATCCAGAACGCATCGGTTCTTACCTTCTTTTTGGCGCTCTGCCGGGTCATGGTTTCAGAGGACCCTTTTGGCGGCAGGCGCGGATACTTGTTTGTTTAGAGCTTGATTTCGACGTCTACGCCGGCAGCAAGATCAAGCTTCATCAGTGCATCGACCGTCTGGGGAGTCGGGTCCACAATGTCCAGAAGACGCTTGTGGGTCCGGATCTCGAACTGCTCGCGCGACTTCTTGTCGATGTGCGGCGAACGGTTGACCGTGAACTTGTCGATGTGGGTCGGCAGCGGGATCGGCCCGCGCACCTGCGCACCCGTACGCTTGGCCGTCGACACGATCTCGCGCGTCGAGGCGTCGAGCACGCGATGGTCAAACGCCTTGAGGCGGATGCGAATATTCTGACCGTTCATCTTCTCAAATCCTGACAAAATGGATCGCGGCGCGCTTTATCGCGCGCCGCGAATGTCTGGTGGACGTTTTACTTCAGGATCTTCGCGACGACGCCGGCGCCGACGGTGCGGCCACCTTCACGGATAGCGAAGCGGAGCTTCTCTTCCATGGCGATCGGAACGATGAGCTGGACGTTCATGTTGATGTTGTCGCCTGGCATGACCATCTCGGTGCCTTCCGGCAGCGTCACGATGCCGGTCACGTCGGTGGTGCGGAAGTAGAACTGCGGACGGTAGTTGCCGAAGAACGGAGTGTGACGGCCGCCTTCTTCCTTGGTGAGGATATAGGCCTCAGCAACGAAGTCGGTGTGCGGGGTCACGGAACCGGGCTTGCAGAGAACCTGGCCGCGCTCAACCTGAGTGCGATCGATACCACGGATCAGAGCGCCGATGTTGTCGCCAGCTTCACCCGAGTCGAGCAGCTTGCGGAACATTTCGACACCGGTCACGGTGGTCTTCTGGGTTGCCTTGATGCCGACGATTTCGACTTCTTCGCCAACCTTGACGATACCGCGTTCGACACGGCCGGTGACCACGGTGCCGCGGCCCGAGATCGAGAACACGTCTTCGATCGGCAGGAGGAACGGCTGGTCAACCGGACGTTCCGGCTGCGGGATGTACGAGTCAACGGCAGCCATCAGCTCGAGAACGGCGTCGTGGCCGAGCTTCTGGTCCGAGTTTTCGAGAGCGGCCAGAGCCGAACCCTTGATGATCGGAATGTCATCGCCCGGGAATTCGTAGGACGACAGCAGTTCGCGAACTTCGAGTTCAACGAGCTCGAGCAGTTCCGGATCGTCGACCATGTCGCACTTGTTGAGGAACACGACGAGAGCCGGAACACCAACCTGACGGGCGAGCAGGATGTGCTCGCGGGTCTGCGGCATCGGACCGTCGGCAGCCGACACGACCAGGATCGCGCCGTCCATCTGGGCAGCACCGGTGATCATGTTCTTCACATAGTCGGCGTGGCCGGGGCAGTCGACGTGAGCGTAGTGACGGTTGGTCGTCTCGTACTCGACGTGGGCGGTGTTGATGGTGATGCCGCGGGCTTTTTCTTCCGGAGCAGCGTCGATCTGGTCATACGCCTTGAAGGTAGCGCCGCCGGTCTCAGCCAGAACCTTGGTGATTGCTGCAGTCAGCGAGGTCTTGCCATGGTCAACGTGACCGATGGTCCCGATATTGCAGTGCGGCTTGTTGCGAGCGAACTTTTCTTTGCCCATCGCTTTTCTCCAATTCGTCAGCGCAAAGGCCGACTTACAGTTGAGTTTCTTAGCTTGCGCTGTTGTTAGGCGTACTTGGCCTGGACTTCGTCGGCGACCGCCTGCGGTACCTGCTCGTAGTGGTCGAACGTCATCGAATACTGTGCACGACCCTGGCTCATGGAGCGCAGCGAGTTCACGTAGCCGAACATGTTCGCGAGCGGTACGAAAGCATTCACGACCTGGAGGATGCCACGGCTTTCAGTGCCCTGGATCTGACCACGACGCGAGTTGAGATCGCCGATGACGTCGCCCATGTAGTCTTCCGGCGTGACAACTTCAACCTTCATGATCGGCTCAAGGATCTTGGGAGATGCCTTGCGCAGACCTTCGTTGAAACCAGCACGGCCAGCAATTTCGAATGCCAGCACGGAGGAGTCCACGTCGTGGTAGGCGCCTTCGGTCAGGGTGACCTTGACGTCCACGATCGGGAAGCCGATCAGCGGACCTGCCGACATCACCGACTTGACGCCCTTTTCGACGCCCGGGACGTATTCCTTGGGGACCGAACCACCAACGACGGCGTTCACGAACTCAAGACCCTTGCCGACTTCGGACGGCTCGACGGTGAGCTTGACGCGGGCGAACTGGCCCGAACCACCGGACTGCTTCTTGTGGGTATAATCCACCTGAGCCGACTTGGTGATCGTTTCACGGTAAGCCACCTGCGGCTGGCCGATATTGGCCTCGACCTTGAACTCGCGACGCATGCGGTCGACGAGGATGTCGAGGTGAAGTTCGCCCATGCCCGAGATGATGGTCTGGCCGGATTCTTCGTCGGTCTTGACGCGGAAGGTCGGATCTTCGGCTGCGAGGCGATTGAGCGCGAGGCCCATCTTTTCCTGGTCGGCCTTGGACTTCGGTTCCACCGAGATGTCGATCACCGGCTCCGGGAACACCATGCGTTCAAGGATGACCTGAGCGTTCGACGGGCAGAGCGTGTCACCAGTGGTGGTGTCCTTGAGACCCACGATGGCGACGATGTCGCCGGCATAGGCTTCGGTGATCTGCTCGCGGCTGTTGGCGTGCATCTGGAACAGACGACCAACGCGCTCGCGCTTTTCCTTGACGGTGTTTTCCAGCATCATGCCCTGCTCGAGCTTGCCCGAGTAGATGCGGCAGAAGGTCAGCGTACCCATGTGCGGGTCGTTGGCGATCTTGAATGCCAGCATGGCCAGCGGTTCGTTGTCGTCGGCATGACGCTCGATCGGCTCTTCCGTACGGGCATCGACGCCCTGGATAGCCGGAACGTCGCCCGGAGCGGGCAGGAAGTCGATGACGCCGTTGAGCAGGGGCTGCACGCCCTTGTTCTTGAAGGCCGAACCAGCGAACACCAGGAAGAACTTGGTGTCGATGGTACCCTGACGAAGCAGACGACGGATGGTGTCGTTGTTCGGCATGTCGCCGTTCAAGTAGGCTTCCATCGCAGCATCGTCGAGTTCGACGGCAGCTTCGATCATGCGCTCGCGGTATTCAGCGGCACGTTCCTTGAGGTCCTCGGGGATCTCGACGACGTCCCACTGGGCACCGAGTTCTTCGTTGCGCCAGACGAGTGCGTTCATCTCGATCAGGTCGACGACGCCCTTGAACTCGTTTTCGGCACCGATCGGCAGCTGCACTGGAACGGCACGGGCGCCAAGGCGCGAACCGATCATCTCGACACAGCGGTAGAAGTCGGCACCGATCTTGTCCATCTTGTTGACGAAGATCAGACGCGGAACGTTGTACTTGTCGGCCTGGCGCCAGACGGTTTCGGTCTGCGGTTCGACGCCGGCATTGGCGTCGAGCAGAGCGACGGCACCGTCGAGCACGCGCAGCGAACGTTCGACTTCAATGGTGAAGTCCACGTGGCCGGGGGTGTCGATGATGTTGAAGCGGTGCATCGTGCCGTCGCGACCCTTCCAGAAGGTCGTGGTCGCAGCGGACGTGATGGTGATGCCGCGTTCCTGCTCCTGCTCCATCCAGTCCATGGTCGCGGCGCCGTCGTGGACTTCGCCGATCTTATGGGACTTGCCGGTGTAGTAGAGGATGCGTTCGGTCGTGGTCGTCTTGCCAGCATCGATGTGAGCCATGATGCCGAAGTTACGATAGAGATTGATTGGGTAATCGCGTGCCATGGGGCGCTCCTACTACCAGCGGTAGTGCGAGAAGGCACGGTTGGCGTCAGCCATACGGTGCGTATCTTCGCGCTTCTTGACGGCCTGACCACGGCCATTCATCGCATCCATGAGTTCGCCGGAAAGGCGTTCACGCATGGTGTTCTCTCCGCGCTTGCGGGCGGATTCGATGAGCCAGCGGATGGCCAGGGCCTGCTGACGGTCCGTGCGGACTTCGACCGGAACCTGATACGTTGCACCACCGACGCGGCGCGAACGCACTTCAACGGCCGGACGGATATTGTCCAGGGCGCCGTGGAAGACGGTGATCGGATCCTGCTTGGTCTTGCTCTCGACGATGTCGAAAGCGCCATAGACGATGGATTCGGCAGCAGACTTCTTGCCGTCCTTCATCAGGGAATTCATGAACTTGGTGACGACCAGATCGCCGAACTTGGGATCAGGAATAACGTCGCGTTTTTCTGCGCGGTGACGACGGGACATATCTCGATCTCCTTACTTCGGACGCTTCGCGCCGTACTTGGAACGGCGCTGCTTGCGATCCTTCACGCTCTGCGTGTCGAGGACGCCGCGGAGCACGTGATAGCGGACACCCGGCAAGTCGCGAACGCGGCCGCCGCGGATGAGCACGACGGAGTGCTCCTGAAGGTTGTGACCTTCTCCCGGGATATACGAAATCACTTCGCGCTGGTTGGTCAGGCGAACCTTGGCTACCTTGCGCAGAGCCGAGTTCGGCTTCTTCGGGGTCGTGGTATACACACGGGAGCATACGCCGCGCTTTTGCGGGTTCGCTTCCATGGCCGGAACCTTGTTCCGCTTTGGCTTGCTGGCGCGTGGCTTGCGGATCAGCTGATTAATGGTGGGCATTGCGCTCTTTCCATTGTCCAAAATTTGGTGCCGAAAGCACCAGTTCTTACGTTTCGCACTCAAATGAGCGCGTCGGCGGTCTACACAAGCAAACCAAAGCGGCGCTCGCCCGACCCACGAAGGGATACGGCGGCGCCTCAGTTGCAGCGGACCACCCGCCCGAAAAGGCAGCAGTCATGCGCACAAGGATTTACGTCGTCTAGTTACCCGACAGTGTGTTTGAGTGTCCTGGATTCCCGCGCTAGGTGGCAGGGACCCGGTGTGACAATCACGACCGACCGCTTAGGTAGGCGCTGTTTAGAGCCGATGACTCGCCCCGTCAAGGATTCTTTCGTGATTAAATCGAGGCAGAGCCTTGCGTTTCGGCCATATCGGCCATGAAGACCATTGGACGGATCACTGCAAATCCGTTCGGCGCCTACCCTGCCCTACTTCTTGCCGGCGCGCAGCATTTCCATCGCCTTCTCGACCCGCCGCTGGCGCGTCTCAGCCGTCTTGGCTTCCGTGATGGACAGAACGTGCTTGGATTTGTTGCTGAAGGACAAGCTGTCGAAGAAAGCTTTCGCATCCGGTTCGTTGGCCAGAATGGAGGCCATATCCTCCGGCACGTCCACTTCACGTGGGGTGGTATCGAGCGTGAGCTCGACCTCAACCGTATCGCCGCCGGCGACGCCCGACTCGGCCCGGCGCGCTGCGCTCAGCGAGATGAGGTTCTTGCCGCCCATCTGCGCCACTGTGGACCGGTAGGTCAGCTTGCCGACGGTGACATTGACGGCCGGTCGCTTGCCGCCACCCAGCTCGGCCAACACGTCGTCAGGCACGACGATGCCGGTATTGTTGCCATCGAGCAGGATCGTCGTCGTGAACTTCATGGCTTTCCCTCCATGCCCCTAGGATAGAGCCGCATATGCCGGAAAAGCAAATGGAGCCAGTTCGGAGTTGCGCCGTTAGTCGGCCACATCCCTTTGGAGACAGGTTCATGACTGACACACCCGCCATTCCCCTCAACGACGGCAACTCCATTCCGCAGCTTGGCTTTGGCGTTTGGCGGCTTGAAGAGTCGGATGCGCCACGCGTAGTGGGTGCTGCGATCGATGCTGGATACCGCCATATCGATACCGCACAGGGCTACAGCAATGAGGGTGGTGTCGGCGAGGCGATCCGCCAATCGAGCGTTGGGCGCGACGAGCTCTTCATTACCTCCAAGCTGCGCAACGACCATCAGGGTTACGACAGCGCGCTGCGCTCACTCGATGAGTCGCTGCAGCGCCTCAAGCTCGATCATCTCGATCTTTTCCTGATCCACTGGCCCGCGCCCAAGCATGATCGCTATGCCGAAACCTGGGCGGCCTTTGTCGAAGCACAGAAGCAGGGCAAGGTGAAGTCAATCGGCGTTTCCAACTTCTTGCCCGAGCACATTCAGCGCATCGTCGACGAAACAGGCGTCACACCCGCCATCAACCAACTCGAATTGCACCCTGCCTATCAGCAGCGCGATATTCGCGAGTTCCATCGTGACCGCGACATCCAGATCGAGTGCTATAGCCCCCTTGGTGGCCAGGACACCGGACTTTTCGAAAACGAAGCCATCGTCGAAATCGCCAAACGCCATGGCAAGACGCCGGCCCAGGTTATTATCCGCTGGCATATCCAGCAGAACCTGATCGTCCTGCCCAAGTCCAGCAAGCCGGAACGCGCGGCCGAGAATTTCGATGTCTGGGACTTTGTGCTCTCGGCCGACGAGGTCAATCAGATCGACCGCATGGATCGCGAGGATGGCAAGACCCTGCCAACGCCGGAAGACAACAACCAGCTGTTTTGACTACTTTCGTGTTAAGGCTTCGGGCGCGACCCGGAGCCTTCCTTGCCGACCCAATCTGTCCGCCCTGCCTTGAAGCTCCCAATCGTGGTTATCGGCGCCGGACAGGCAGGCCTCAGTGCCGCCTATCACCTCAAACAGCTGGGCCTCGATTCCGGTCATGATTTTCTGGTGCTCGACGCCAACGCGCATCCGGGCGGTGCCTGGCAGCATCGATGGCCATCACTCACCTTGACTACCGTCAATCGTGTCCATGACCTTCCCGGCATGGGGTTTGGCGACTTTGCCGGCGACGAAAGCGTCAAGGCTTCAGTAGCGGTGCCGCATTACTTTGCCGCCTATGAAGAGCATTTCGGGCTCAACGTGCTGCGCCCAGCCAAGGTCAGCGTGGTTTGCGACCGCGGCGAGCGGTTGCGGGTAGAAAGCCACCGCGGCTTGTTTTCCGCTCAAGGCATCATCAACGCCACCGGCACTTGGGAGAAGCCTTATATCCCACCCTACCCTGGCGCCGAAACCTTTGGCGGCATCCAGCTCCATACCAAGGATTATGTCTCGGCCGACACGTTCGGCGGCAAGCATGTCCTCGTGGTCGGCGGCGGTATTTCGGCCATTCAGCTGTTGGATGAAATCTCGCAGGTGACGCGCACGACCTGGGTCACCCGTACGCTGCCGCGGTTCCGCGAGGGCCCGTTCGATCAGGAGGCAGGGCG
The DNA here is from genome assembly GCF_016698665.1 of Devosia rhizoryzae. Classification (NCBI taxonomy): domain Bacteria; kingdom Pseudomonadati; phylum Pseudomonadota; class Alphaproteobacteria; order Hyphomicrobiales; family Devosiaceae; genus Devosia; species Devosia rhizoryzae. Next base: position 1,088,216 of record NZ_CP068046.1, on the reverse strand, counting down.
GCGGGCCGTCGCCATGGTCGAGGAACGCGTCCGCGCCGGCCTGCCGCCACGAGCGGTTGTGTCGGTCACGGGCCTTCCGGTCACGCCTGCCATTGTCGCTATGCGCGAACGCGGCGCGCTCAATCGACTGCCCATGTTCAGCGAGATCCTGCCGACCGGCGTCCGTTGGGAGGATGGGACAAGGCTCGATGTCGACGTCATCCTCTGGTGCACGGGCTTTCAGAGTGCCCTCGATCACCTGGCGCCACTGCAGCTTCGCGAACCAAGTGGCGGCATCACCATGACCGGGCGCCTCGCCACCTTGGTGGCCAAAGACCCGCGCGTGCATCTGGTCGGCTATGGCCCTTCCGCTTCCACCATCGGCGCCAACCGCGCCGGCAGCGCTGCGGCACGGGAGCTGACCGCGTTCTTGGGACTACGCCCCTAGAGTCCTCATGGTGAACCTGTCGAGCCTCGAAGTCGCGCGAGTGGGGGTTAAGCGTTCCCGACCTCGCCCTTCGACAGGCTCAGGATGATGTCTCATAGCGCAAATAAAAAGGGGCCCCACGGGGCCCCTCCTCTATTCTTGTTTGCCTTGCAGTCTATTCAGCGGCAGGCGCTGCGATCTTGACGGTGTTCGCCTGGCGGCGGCGCTCGTCGAGGATCAGGTCGTCGCGCTTGGTGGCGATCATCTTGGCCGAGGAGATACCGGCACCGGTACCAGCCGGGATGAGGCGGCCGACGATGACGTTTTCCTTGAGGCCTTCCAGCAAGTCCGCCTTGCCCGAGACAGCAGCCTCGGTGAGCACGCGGGTGGTTTCCTGGAACGACGCCGCCGAAATGAACGAACGCGTCTGCAGCGATGCCTTCGTGATGCCGAGCAGCACCGGGTTGGCTGTCGCCGGCTTCTTGCCTTCGGCAATCAGCGCATCGTTGAGCTCGTCGAAGTCCAGCTTGTCCAGCTGCTCGTCCTTGAGCAGGCCGGAGTCGCCCGGAACCACGATCTCCACCTTCTGCAGCATCTGACGAACGATAACTTCGATATGCTTATCGTTAATCAACACGCCCTGCAGGCGGTAGACTTCCTGGATCTCATTGACGAGGTAGCGTGCCAGTTCCTCGACGCCCTTGATGGCAAGGATGTCGTGCGGAGCCGGGTTGCCGTCGAGGATGTACTCACCCTTCTCAATGGCGTCGCCTTCCTGGAGGTGGAACGGCTTGCCCTTGGGGATCAGGTACTCGACGGGTTCAGCACCCTCTTCGGTCGGCTCGATGATGACGCGACGCTTGTTCTTGTAGTCGCGGCCGAAGCGGATCGTACCATCGATCTCGGCGATGATGGCGTGGTCCTTCGGACGGCGAGCTTCGAACAATTCGGCCACACGCGGCAGACCGCCGGTGATGTCCTTGGTCTTGGCCGACTCCAGCGGAATACGAGCCAGGACGTCACCCGGAGCAACCTTCTCACCCGGCTCGACGGCGATAACCGCGTCGACGGAAAGGAGGTAACGGGCGTCGCCGCCACGTTCCACCTTGGCAACCGAGCCGCCACGAGCGATTGCGAGAGCCGGCTTGAGGTTTTCCCCACGCTGATTGCCGCGCCAATCGATAACGACGCGCTTGGTGAAGCCGGTCGCTTCGTCGGTGTTTTCCGCAACGGAAGCACCATCGACCAGGTCTTCGAACAGGACTTCGCCTTCAACTTCCGCCAGGATCGGACGGGTGTAGGGGTCCCATTCAGCCAAGCGCTGGCCACGACGGACGGTGTCGCCTTCCTTGACCAGGAGCTTGGAGCCGTAGGTCACCTTGTGCGTCGCCCGTTCCTTGCCTTCGTTGTCGACGATGGCGATGGAAACGTTACGCGCCATGACGACCTGGCGGCCACCTTCGACATCGGCGAGGTTCGGGTTGCGAATCTCGACCTTGCCTTCGGCACCGGACTCGAGGAACGAGCTGTCGACCACCTGGGCCGTACCACCGATGTGGAACGTACGCATAGTGAGCTGAGTGCCCGGTTCACCGATCGACTGCGCGGCGATGACGCCCACAGCTTCACCGATATTGACCGGCGTACCACGAGCAAGATCGCGACCGTAGCAGGCGGCACAGCACCCCTGACGCAGGTCGCAGACCAGCGGCGAGCGGATGCGGATCGACTGGATGCGAGCCTCTTCGATCACGTCGACATGCTTTTCCTCTAGCAGCGTGCCCTTGGGAGCGATCAGGTCGCCGGTCAGCGGGTGGAACACATCGTCAGCCGTGGTGCGGCCGAGAACGCGCTGGCCGATCGAAGCAACGATCTGGCCGGCATCGACGATGGGCTCCATGGTGAGGCCGCGCTCGGTGCCGCAATCTTCGGTGATGATGATTGCGTCCTGGGCAACGTCGACGAGACGGCGCGTCAGGTAACCCGAGTTTGCAGTCTTCAAGGCGGTGTCGGCCAGACCCTTGCGGGCACCGTGGGTGGAGTTGAAATACTCCAGCACGTTGAGGCCTTCCTTGAAGTTCGCGGTGATCGGCGTTTCGATGATCGAGCCATCCGGCTTAGCCATCAGGCCGCGCATGCCGGCAAGCTGCTTCATCTGAGCCGGTGAACCACGAGCACCGGAGTGGCTCATCATGTAGACCGAGTTGATCGGCTTCTGACGGCCGGTTTCCTGGTCGACCTGAACGGTGCGGATGGCTTCCATCATCTTTTCAGCGACGGCGTCACCGCACTTGGCCCAGGCGTCCACGACCTTGTTGTACTTTTCGCCCTGGGTGATCAGGCCGTCATTGTACTGCTGCTCGAACTCTTCGACCTGCTTGCGGGTCTGGTCGACCAGCGTGTACTTGGCGGCCGGGATGACCATGTCGTCCTTGCCGAACGAAATGCCGGCGTCGCAGGCATTCTTGAAGCCAAGCTGCATGACGCGGTCACAGAAAATGACCGTCTCCTTCTGGCCGCAACCGCGATACACGGTGTCGATCATCTTGGAGATCATCTTCTTGGTCATCAGCTGGTTTGCCGTGGCAAACGGCACTGCCGGGTTCTGCGGCAGGATCTGACCGATGAGCATGCGGCCCGGGGTCGTTTCCACGATCTCGGTGGTCTTCTTGCCGTCGGCATCCCAAGCGGGCACGCGTGCCTTGATCTTGGTATGGAGGGTGACGACGTTGTTGTCGATCGCGTGCTCGAGTTCGGCATAGGACGCGAACGCCATGCCTTCGCCCGGCTCGCCATCATTCATCAGCGACAGGTAGTAAAGACCCAGCACGATGTCCTGGCTCGGCACGATGATCGGCTGGCCATTGGCAGGATGAAGGATGTTGTTGGTCGACATCATCAGGACGCGCGCTTCCAGCTGCGCTTCGAGCGACAGCGGAACGTGCACGGCCATCTGGTCACCGTCGAAGTCGGCGTTGAAGGCCGAACAGACAAGCGGGTGGAGACGGATCGCCTTGCCTTCGATCAGGATCGGCTCGAAAGCCTGAATACCAAGACGGTGCAGCGTGGGCGCGCGGTTCAGCAGAACCGGATGCTCACGGATGACTTCGTCGAGGATATCCCAGACTTCGGGCTTTTCCTTTTCGACGAGCTTCTTGGCCTGCTTCACAGTCGAGCTGAAGCCCTTGGCTTCGAGGCGCGAATAGATGAAGGGCTTGAAGAGCTCGAGCGCCATCTTCTTTGGAAGACCGCACTGGTGGAGCTTCAGGTTCGGACCCACGGTGATCACCGAACGACCCGAATAGTCGACGCGCTTGCCAAGGAGGTTCTGGCGGAAGCGGCCCTGCTTGCCCTTGAGCATGTCGGAGAGCGACTTAAGCGGACGCTTGTTCGCACCGGTGATGGTGCGGCCACGGCGGCCGTTGTCGAAGAGCGCGTCCACAGCTTCCTGCAGCATGCGCTTTTCGTTGCGGATGATGATGTCCGGGGCGCGGAGCTCGATCAGGCGCTTGAGGCGGTTGTTGCGGTTGATCACGCGACGGTAGAGGTCGTTGAGATCGGACGTCGCAAAGCGGCCGCCATCGAGCGGAACGAGCGGACGCAGTTCCGGTGGGATCACCGGAATGACGGTCATGATCATCCATTCGGGCTTGTTGCCCGAAACGATGAACTGCTCGACGATCTTGAGGCGCTTGGCCAGCTTCTTGGGCTTCAGCTCGGTGGTCGACTCGGCGATTTCCACGCGCAGGTCAGCCGCGATCTTTTCGAGATCGAGGTTGAGGAGGATATCGCGGATCGCTTCAGCGCCGATCTTGGCGGTGAAGGTGTCGGCGCCGTATTCGTCCTGAGCGTCGAGGAACTGCTCTTCGGTCAGAAGCTCGTTCTGTGTGAACGGGGTCAGGCCGGGATCGAGAACGACATAGTTCTCGAAGTAGAGAATGCGTTCGATATCCTTGAGCGTCATGTCGAGCAGCAGGGCGATGCGGCTCGGCAGGGACTTCAGGAACCAGATATGGGCAACCGGAGCGGCGAGCTCGATATGGCCCATGCGCTCACGACGAACGCGGCTGAGGGTAACTTCAACGCCGCACTTTTCGCAGATGACGCCCTTGAACTTCATGCGCTTGTACTTGCCGCACAGGCACTCGTAGTCCTTCACGGGGCCAAAGATGCGCGCGCAGAACAGGCCGTCGCGTTCCGGCTTGAACGTACGGTAGTTGATTGTCTCGGGCTTTTTGATCTCGCCGTAGGACCAGCTCAAAATCTTTTCCGGAGACGCGATCGAGATCTTCATCTGATCGAAGGTCTGAACCGGAACCGACGGGTTGAACGGGTCCATGACGTGGGAATGATGGTTCATCAATTCTCTCCTCTTTCCGTCAGGAGGGGCAAGGCCCGCTCCCTCAGGAAGTGAATGGGGGTAGGAAGTGCCGGATTATTCCGCCGCTTCCTGAGGAGGTGCGAGCTCCGCTTCAGCTCGGGCGTTCTCTTCGAACTCGCGGTTCTCAAGCTCGACATTGAGCCCGAGCGACCGGATTTCCTTGACGAGAACGTTGAAGCTTTCCGGGATGCCCGGCTCGAACGTGTCGTCGCCGCGAACGATCGACTCGTAGACCTTGGTACGGCCGGTGACGTCGTCCGACTTGATGGTGAGCATTTCCTGCAGCGTATAAGCAGCGCCATACGCCTCGAGTGCCCACACTTCCATTTCGCCGAAGCGCTGGCCACCGAACTGCGCCTTGCCGCCCAACGGCTGCTGGGTAACGAGCGAGTACGGTCCGATGGAACGCGCGTGGATCTTGTTGTCCACAAGGTGATCGAGCTTGAGCATATAGATATAGCCCACGGTCACCTGGCGGTCGAACTGCTCACCGGTACGGCCGTCATAGACAGTCGACTGACCCGATGGCTTGAGCCCTGCCCGTTCCAGCATGTCGACGATATCGGCTTCCTTGGCACCGTCGAACACCGGCGTGGCGATCGGCACACCCTTCGAAAGGTGCTCGCCGAGGCGGATCATGCCGTCGTCGTCGAGATCGGATATGGAATTGTCGTTGGCGAACAGTTCCTTGATCTCGGCACGGAGCGGCTTGAGGTCGCCCTTGGCATGGTACTGACGAACCATCTCGTCGATACGCTTACCCATGCCGGCGCAAGCCCAGCCAAGGTGCGTTTCGAGGATCTGGCCCACGTTCATGCGAGACGGCACGCCCAGCGGGTTGAGCACGATATCAACCGACGTACCGTCTTCGAGATACGGCATGTCTTCGACCGGAACGATGCGCGAAACAACGCCCTTGTTGCCGTGACGGCCGGCCATTTTGTCGCCTGGCTGGATCTTGCGCTTGGTGGCGATGAAGACCTTGACCATCTTCATCACGCCCGGCGGAAGTTCGTCACCGCGCTGCAGCTTGTCCACCTTGTCGATGAAGCGCTGCTCGAGAAGACGACGGCTCTCTTCATACTGGGCATGAAGAGCTTCCATCTCGGTCATGACCTTGTCGTCTTCGATGGCGAACTGCCACCACTTCGAACGCGGCTGACCTTCAAAGATCGAGTCATTGAGCTTGGTGCCGACGACATAGCCCTTCGGACCTGCAGTCGCGGCCTTGCCAAACAGCATTTCCTTGAGACGGGCATAGACGTTGCGGTCGAGGATCGACTGCTCGTCGTCGCGGTCCTTGGCCAGGCGCTCGATCTCCTCGCGCTCGATGGCCATGGCGCGCTCGTCCTTGTCGATGCCATGACGGTTAAAGACACGCACTTCCACGACCGTACCGGCGTCGCCCGGGGGCACGCGCAGCGAGGTATCGCGAACGTCGGAGGCCTTTTCACCGAAAATGGCGCGGAGGAGCTTTTCTTCCGGGGTCATCGGCGATTCACCCTTGGGGGTGATCTTGCCGACGAGAATGTCGCCCGGCTGAACTTCGGCACCGATATGCACGATACCAGCTTCGTCGAGGTTCTTCAGCGCTTCTTCCGAAACGTTCGGAATGTCGCGCGTGATTTCTTCCGGACCAAGCTTGGTGTCGCGGGCCATCACTTCATATTCCTCGATGTGGATCGAGGTGAAAACGTCCTGCATCGCGATCTTTTCGCTCAGCAGAATGGAGTCTTCGAAGTTGTAGCCGTTCCAGGGCATGAAGGCGACGAGCACGTTGCGGCCAAGGGCAAGATCGCCCAGTTCCGTCGACGGACCATCGGCGATGATGTCGCCCTGGTTGATGTGGTCGCCAACGACGACCAGCGGACGCTGATTGATACAGGTCGACTGGTTCGAGCGCTGGAACTTCATCAGGTTGTAGATGTCGACGCCCGAACGCGACGCATCGTTTTCTTCCGTTGCACGGATAACGATACGCGTTGCGTCCACCTGGTCGACGATACCGGTGCGCTTGGCGACGATGGCGGCGCCAGAGTCACGGGCCACGACCGACTCCATGCCGGTGCCCACGAAGGGAGCTTCGGCACGCAGCAGCGGCACAGCCTGACGCTGCATGTTCGAACCCATGAGGGCGCGGTTGGCGTCGTCGTTTTCAAGGAACGGGATCAACGATGCGGCAACCGACACCATCTGCTTGGGGGAAACGTCCATGAGGTCGACGTTTTCCTTGGGCGTCAGGCCGTTGTCGCCGGCATGGCGCGCAACCACGAGGTCGTTCTCGAGCTCGCCATCCTTGGTGAAGGTGACGTTGGCCTGAGCGACGTAGTGCTTGGCCTCTTCCATGGCGGAGAGGTAGACCACTTCATCGCTGAGCTTGCCGTCGACGATCTTGCGGTACGGGGTTTCGATGAAACCGTACTTGTTGACGCGCGCAAAGGTCGAGAGCGAGTTGATCAGACCGATATTGGGGCCTTCCGGCGTTTCGATCGGGCAGATACGGCCGTAGTGGGTCGGGTGCACGTCGCGGACTTCAAAGCCTGCACGCTCACGGGTGAGACCGCCCGGCCCAAGAGCCGAAAGACGGCGCTTGTGGGTGATTTCCGAAAGCGGGTTAGTCTGGTCCATGAACTGCGACAGCTGCGACGAGCCGAAGAACTCGCGCACGGCTGCGGCAGCCGGCTTGGCGTTGATCAGGTCCTGCGGCATGACCGTGTCGATTTCGACCGAGCTCATGCGCTCCTTGATGGCGCGTTCCATACGGAGCAGGCCAAGGCGGTAGGAGTTTTCCATGAGTTCGCCGACGGAGCGAACACGGCGGTTGCCGAGGTTATCGATGTCGTCGATTTCGCCACGGCCATCGCGCAGGTCGACCAGGGTGCGGACGACTTCGACAATGTCTTCCTTGCGGAGGGTCCGCATGGTGTCGGGCGCATCGAGCTCGAGGCGCATGTTCATCTTGACGCGGCCCACAGCGGACAGGTCATAGCGCTCGCTGTCGAAGAACAGCGACTGGAACATGGCTTCGGCCGTGTCGACGGTCGGCGGTTCACCCGGACGCATGACGCGGTAGATGTCGAAGAGCGCGTCTTCGCGGCTCTCGTTCTTGTCCACGGCCAGCGTGTTGCGGATATAGGCGCCGATGGTGATGTGGTCGATGTCGAGGATCGGCAGCTCGTCAAAGCCAAGGCCAACCAGCTTGGTCAGCAGCTTTTCGTCGAGCTCGTCGCCGGCTTCGGCATAGATCTCGCCGGTCTTGAGGTTGACGAGGTCCTGCGCGACATACATGCCGTAAAGGTCTTCGTCGACGGCCAGCAGGTGGGTGAGGCCTTCTTCGGCTAGCTTCTTGGCCTGACGGGCGGAGAGCTTCTTGCCACCTTCATGAACGACGTCGCCGGTCTTGGCGTCGACGAGATCGTGGGTCGGCTTTGCGCCCTTCCACTTCTCGGCGTCGTAAGGCACGCGCCAGCCCTTGTCGGACTTTTCGTAGTTCAGCGTCGTGTAATAGGTGTCGAGGATTTCCTCGGCATCCATGCCGAGCGCCTTGAGCAGCGAGGTGACCGGGATCTTGCGACGGCGATCGATACGCGCATAGACGATGTCCTTGGCGTCGAATTCGATATCGAGCCAGGAACCGCGGTACGGGATGATACGGCCGGCAAACAGCAGCTTGCCGGAAGAGTGGGTCTTGCCCTTGTCGTGGTCGAAGAACACACCGGGCGAACGATGCATCTGCGAGACGATGACGCGCTCGGTGCCGTTGACGATGAAGGTGCCGTTCGACGTCATGAAGGGCATGTCGCCCATGTAGACGTCCTGCTCCTTGATGTCCTTGACCGAGCGGGCGCCGGTTTCTTCGTCCACCTCGAACACGATCAGCCGCAGCGTGACCTTGAGCGGGGCAGCAAACGTGATGTCGCGCGCACGGCACTCGTCGATGTCATACTTTGGCTGCTCGAATTCGTAGCGCACGAATTCAAGGCTTGCCGTGTTCGAGAAGTCGGTGATCGGGAACACCGAGCGGAACACGGACTGCAGACCTTCGTCGCCGCGGCCGCCCTTGGGCTCGTCGACCAGAAGGAACTGATCATAGGAAGCCTTTTGGACTTCGATCAGGTTTGGCATCTCCGTGACTTCGCGGATCGTACCGAAGGACTTGCGTACCTTGCGGCGGCCGTTGAACGTGGTAGCCATGAAAGCTCCTGTTTTCGTTATGTCGTCCGGAACGAAAAGGCAGGGAGAACCTTTTCTGGGACGCGCATTGGTCTCGGAGGCAGATATCCAAAGACCCGACTATCAGCCGTCGGCGCTCGGGATATATGCCTGGCAGTCAATTCATCGGACCAAACCGATGCCGCCGATCTCGCCTCCGGTCCGAAGAGGCAGGATCACACCAGCGTGAAAAGCGACTAAATCCCCGCTCGCAGGCAAGCCCACGGCGAGGTCATCAGAGGCTTCAAGCTGCCTGCGACATCCAAAATCGTCATATATTTCCGCAAATTGTCGCCTAACCCATCCAATCGGTCCGGCGAATCGTCCCGCAAGAAACGGGAAAGCGAGATGGCACATAAAGCGCCATCTCGCCTAAATCAAGGCAGAACCTGAAATTACTTGAGGTCGACCTTGGCGCCGGCAGCTTCAAGCTTCTTCTTGATGTCTTCGGCTTCAGCCTTCGACGCGCCTTCCTTGACGGCCTTCGGAGCGCCTTCAACCAGAGCCTTGGCTTCGCCGAGACCCAGGCCGGTGATGGCACGGACTTCCTTAATGACGTTGATCTTGTTGTCGCCGAAGGAGGCGAGGATCACGTCGAATTCGGTCTTTTCTTCAGCGGCCGGAGCGGCAGCACCACCGCCAGCCGCGGGAGCGGCTGCAACCGGAGCGGCGGCGGAAACGCCCCACTTTTCTTCCAGCATCTTGGACAGCTCGGAAGCTTCCAGGACGGTCAGGGCAGACAGGTCGTCAACGAGTTTGGCGAGATCAGCCATTTGATAAATCTCTCTTTTAAGATGTTCAGTTCAAACCGGTCCCGAAGGACCAGGAGGTTACGCTGCTTCGTTGCTCTTTTCCGCATGAGCGGCCAGAACACGCGCGATACCGCCAGCCGGAGCGACGATGACGGACGCGATACGCGTTGCGGGCTGCTTGAGCATCCCGGCGAGCGTGGCGCGCAGTTCATCGAGCGAGGGCATGGTCGACAGGGCCTTGACGCTGTTGGCGTCGAGTGCGGTCTTGCCCATGACGCCGCCGAGAACGACATACTTGGCGTTCTTGTCGGCAAACTTCTGCGCCAGCTTGGGCGCAGTCATGGGGTCTTCCGCATAGGCGATGACGATCGGACCGGTAAACAGGTCCGAGATGTCCGCGTGATCGGTGTCTTTCAGAGCAAGCTTGGCAAGACGGTTCTTAGCGATCTTGACGTGACCACCGGCGCCCTTCACCTCACGGCGAAGCGACTCCAGGTTTGCCACGGTCAGACCGGTATTTTGCGCAAGGACGATCGATCCAGCGCCCGCAAGGGCAGTCTGAAGCGATGCGACAAGCTCACGCTTTTCCGCTCTTTCCACTGCTAGTCTCCACATTGAGCCCGGCATAGTCGAACCGGGCCATTGCCAATTGCTGCCCCCTGCCCTTGCGGGAAGGGAAACAACGGTTAGTGCCTGCCAACCGAGTGCCCCTGGGGGCAACTGGCTTAGGTTCGAACACAAACATCTTGAGCCATTCGGCTCGGAATGCTTGGGTCTTCACCCCGTCTATTGCTGGCTCCGGATGGAATTAACGGCTTGGGGCCGACCGGCAGTCTGGGACAGGACTTAACGTCACCCGAGGGTGACGAAACCGGGCGGCGAACCGCCCGGAATTCTTTTAGAGAGCCGTACCGGGCTCGACATGCACGCCCGGGCCCATGGTGGAGCTGACCGAAACGCGCTTGACATAGGTGCCCTTGGCACCAGCCGGCTTGGACTTCACGACGGCGTCGGTGAAGGCCTTGATGTTCTGAAGCAGCGCGTCTTCCGAGAACGACACCTTGCCAACACCGGCGTGGATGATACCGGCCTTTTCGACGCGGTATTCAACAGCGCCGCCCTTGGCAGCGCCGACAGCGCCCTTGACGTCCATGGTCACGGTGCCGACCTTAGGGTTCGGCATCAGGTTGCGCGGCCCGAGGATCTTACCGAGACGGCCGACTAGCGGCATCATGTCCGGGGTGGCGATGCAGCGATCGAAATCGAGCTTGCCGCCCTGGATGGTTTCCAGGAGGTCTTCCGCACCAACGATGTCAGCACCGGCAGCGCGGGCTTCGTCAGCCTTGGCGCCACGGGCGAACACGGCGACGCGAACGGTCTTGCCGGTGCCGTTTGGCAGGGACACGACGCCGCGGACCATCTGGTCAGCGTGGCGCGGGTCGACGCCCAGGTTCATCGCGATTTCGATGGTTTCGTCGAACTTGGCCGAGGCGCGAGCCTTGACCATCTTCACGGCATCTTCGAGGCCGTAGAGCTTGTTGCGATCGATGCCTTCGCGGGCCTTAACAGTCTTCTTGCCAGCCATCTATCAACCCTCGACCTGGATGCCCATGGAACGGGCGGAGCCTGCAATCATCGAAATCGCGGCATCGATGTTGTCGGCGTTAAGATCAACCATCTTCTTTTCGGCGATTTCGCGCAGCTGTGCCTGCGTGATCGTGCCAGCCGAATCCTTGCCCGGAAGCTTGGAGCCAGACTTGAGGTTGACGGCCTTCTTGATGAAGTAGGTGACGGGCGGCTGCTTCATCACGAAGGTGAAGCTCTTGTCCGCATAGGCCGTGATCACGACCGGGATGGGAGCACCCTTCTCGATTTCCTGCGTGGCCGCATTGAAGGCCTTGCAGAATTCCATGATGTTGAGACCGCGCTGACCCAGAGCCGGGCCGATCGGGGGAGACGGGGTAGCCGAACCTGCAGCAACCTGCAGCTTGACGTAGCCGGTAACTTTCTTTGCCATTTTCTATCCTCTGTGTGCCCCGGAGGGCAGTTGAGCCGTGGTGCGGTTTCCTGGCGCTTGGCAAAGCGCCATCCCCTTCCACGGTTTTCCCACGCGGATCGCTCCGCAAGGGTGATCAGACCTTTTCGACCTGACCGTATTCGAGCTCCACCGGAGTGGGGCGACCGAAAATCGAGACCTCGACCTTGAGGCGCGAGCGTTCCTCGTCCACCTCTTCGACGACGCCGTTGAAGCTGGCGAAGGGACCATCCGACACGCGGACGTTTTCGCCCACTTCGAAGCTGACAGAGGGCTTGGGATGATCCACGCCTTCCTGCACCTGCTGCAGGATCGACATGGCCTCGCGCTCCGAGATCGGCATCGGCTTGTTGTCCGCGCCGAGGAAACCGGTGACCTTGGGCGTGTTCTTGATCAGATGGAACGCCTCGTCGGTCATGTCCATCTTCACCAGCACATAGCCCGGGAAGAACTTGCGCTCGGCATCGACCTTGCGGCCACGACGGATCTCGACGACCTTTTCGGTCGGCACGATCACGTCTTCAAACAGGTGCTCGAGCTTCTTCTGCGCAACCTTCTGGCGGATATCTTCCGCCACCTTGCGCTCGAAGTTCGAGTAAGCCTGAACGATGTACCAGCGCTTGGCCATGGACGGGTCGCCGCTCCCAAAATCTAGATAAATGAACCGACTAGCGGATCGACAGCATCAAGCTCACGAGAAACGAAATGACCTGATCGGCGATCAGAAAGAACAGGCTGGCCAAAAGGACGAGAACCAGAACCATGATGGTGGAAATCACCACTTCGTTCCGGCCCGGCCAGGTGACCTTGCTGACTTCCGTGCGAACCTGCTGAAGAAACTGGACTGGGTTCGTGCGGGCCATGGGCAAATCTACTCGAGTATCTTGGTGCAAAACCAAAGGCCGCGCAGCTGCCCGCACGGCTAGAGACCGGCTATCTAGAGGCTTTGGATCGAGATTGCAACAGCCAGTCAAAAAGGAATCGACGGGGCTGCCCAAGTCGAGAGTGTAAAAATTTCGTTAAGCATAGAGCTGGAAATGACGGAATCCACTTGCGCGCGAGATGCCGTTCGGATTTGGATGAAATGTGCCCAAAACGTGGCAAGCTCTGGAGGGGGCGATGTCGTTCGAGGTCATTGGTTGCCAATTGCTGCATTTCGGCCCGCATAAGGCCATTGCCAATCGCATCACCGGAGCCGTGCGTGTGCGCATCCGTGAATACTTGCTGGGCAACGTCACCGAGTATTCGCTGGATCTCAAGGTCAAGGCAGACTGCGGCCATGTTCCGCACGAGCAGGTTCGCACAGCCCTGCTCGCTCATGCCGCCCATCAGCTCAACAAACTAAAAAGCCGCCACGTCGACAAATTGCCCGTGGCGGCTGAATAGCCAATCCGTAACCGGACGGCTTCCGATCAGTTCAGCGTCGCCGGTGGTACAGTCATGCCCAGAGCGCTAATGCAATAGCCGCTGGACGCAGTGCGTTCGGCGAGACCGAGATTGCACAATTGTTCGCCCAACTCGTCGGGCAATGTGGATGGTCCGTTTGAGCAGAGCATCATCAAAGCCTGGCGCTGCGAAGCGGTAAGATTGGTCCAATGCAGGTTCATGATGGTTCCTCCGTAGTTTGCGCCAATGCGCGGAGGTGCTGGCCGGTTCCACTTCGTTAAAAATGTTAACGTTTGTCTCAAGAGCCTTCCGGGCGCCACACGGTTTCAGTGCGCATATCGGCGTCCTGCACCACCACCTCGATTTCGGGATCATTCTGCTCCCGGGCGTCTGCAATCGCCGACTCAATTGCTTCTTCTCGCGTCTTGAACGGGGCTGTGACGCTGCCGCGGTAGCTGTACTGCCAAGACGAGTCTCTTAGATAAACGATGAAATGGCGCTCGCTCATCTTCTTCCTCCATGCTCGCCTTTAACGCTGGAAACCACTTGGCGTTGCTTGCGTGCGAGCTGGCTTCGCCCCATCTGTGACGGAACCGCGCGTTCAGGAGCTCGTTTTATCGGCACAGCATTTGCGTTGCTGCAACGCTCCTAAGTTGGTTCCCGGCCCATGCACTCTCGTTGGGGACTGACTATAGAACATAAAATGCCAACCAAAGCGTTAGGGTCTCCTTCGGGCGACTCGCGCGACGGGAAAAGAATGAACGACGACCGCCGACAAGCCACTCGCATCCCCACCGATCTCGACGCTGTCGTTGTTTCCAACGATGGCCTTGATCGCGTGCCGGCTCGGCTCGTCGATCAGTCGGCCGGCGGTGTTCGCATTCGACTGGACAGCGACGTCAAGATCGGCAGCGGCTGCTATCTTCTGTTCGGCAATCGCATTGAGCCATTCCGCGTTGTGTGGCGGGCTAGCCAGTCGCTTGGCCTGGCTTTCACCGGTTAAGGTTTGAAAACGGCTCAAGCGCCTCTTGCGCCCTTCAGCCTTTACGATTAGACACGGCCTCGCCTGGAGGGGTTTAGCTCAGTTGGTAGAGCATCGGTCTCCAAAACCGAGGGTCGTGGGTTCGAGTCCCCCAGCCCCTGCCAGGCATTCGGTCGTCGAGCCATCGCTCCAGCCGGTGTTCAGCATCTAACTTGCACCTTTATCCTCCGTCCGGAGGATGATCCAGGCCTTGGCGGCATGCTTGGCTGCGGCGTCGATTTTGGAGCCGCCATGCCCGTCCTCCTCGCCTTTGTGCCACTCTCCTCGTCCTCGCCGCGTTCACTGCCGCGGCGGAGGCACAAGCCATCGTGCCACCCGCACTGGGCGTCCCGCCGGACGGACTTTATAGCTGCAGCGCCATTTCGGGCACTATGTTCATAACCTATGGCGACCTCACCCTGAGCCAAGGCCGCTATGAAGGCTTTGGCAGCTCTGGCGACCTCGGCATCTACCCCGATGACACGCTTTCCTTCATGGACGGGCTCGAGCTCCTCCCCGACATCACCGACGTTCGCTATTATCGCAGCACCACCGGCGAAGGCGTTCTCGGCATCTCCTACACATCCCAAAGCGGCTGGGGCATGTCGATGGACTGCTACATTCAATAGCGATGGGTTGGGAGATTTGGAGCGGGTAGCGGGAATCGAACCCGCGTATTCAGCTTGGAAGGCTGCTGCTCTACCATTGAGCTATACCCGCCCGTCAGGGCGAAACCTGCCTGTCGATTAGCGCGATCCGTGCGTGGCTGGCAAGAGGAGCAAGCCTTTGGCGGGGAGAAAAGAAAGGGCGTGGCTTTTTCTTGGGGCATAGGTCGCTTGGGTGTTGACACCTTTGCGACAGCCAACCATAAACCGCCCCGACGAATGCGGAAGCGTTCGGTTCCTGCCTCAAAGTTTGTGGAGGGGTGGGAGAGTGGTTAAATCCATCAGACTGTAAATCTGACGCCTCAGGCTACACTGGTTCGAATCCAGTCCCCTCCACCATCCCCCGCTAAATCAAGCCGCCGCACTGCCCTGGTTCTTGAGGCTACACCCTGTCTCGGCAGCACGCTTCATGCGCACGATCAGGTTGTGATGAGCGACGATCAGCTTGCCGATGTCCTTGGCGCGAGCCGGATGTTGGCGCCCCAGATCGATCAGAAGTCGCGCTTCGGCGGTGAGCAGTGCCGCGACCTCCTCCGGATCATCGGTGATGCGCGACATCCAGCGCCAGGCACGCAGCGTCTGAACTGATTTCTGCAACCGTGTATCGAGATCGACCGTCTCGTCCACCGCGGCTCCCCCTCGTATAGTCCCGGACCCGCAACGGCGATTGGATCACCGAGGTTTCCGAGCCTTCGATGCAGGGTTAGCGGGAAGTTAGCGTGAGCAATGCTTGCGGAGCGGCACGGTTAGCGCTACCGCTCGGCCATGAGCTTCAACAAATTTCCGCCCAAGCCGAAATACGATCCCGATACCGGCCCGGTATACCTTTACGGCATCCACACTGTGCGTGCCGCGCTGGATAATCGCGGCCGCATCAAGAAGGCGCTTCTGGCGACGCCGAACGCCCTGAACCGGCTCAAGGAGCTGGGTGAGATCGGCAACGTCAAGGTTACCGAAACAACGCCCAAAGAACTCGATCGCCTGCTGGGTGGCGAAGCCGTGCATCAGGGCGTGGCGCTTGAGGTTGATCCGGTGAGCCGCTTCGGCCTCGATGACCTGCATGAGCCCAAGCTCGTCGTCGTGCTCGACCAGCTGACCGACCCGCATAATGTTGGCGCCATCCTGCGCACCGCCTGCGCATTCGGCGCCGACGCCGTAATCACAACGGCCCGCCATTCGCCCCGCGAAACCGGCGTCATGGCTAAGGCTGCCTCCGGCGCGCTCGACCTCGTGCCGATGATCGAAGTGCGCAATCTCGGCGACGCGCTGGAAAAGCTTAAAGACCGCGGCATGACCGTTCTCGGCTTTGACTCCGAAGCCGAAACCACTCTTCGCCCGCGCACCGACTCGACCCCCATGGCCGTCGTCATGGGCGCCGAAGGCAAGGGCCTGCGCCAGCGGACCCGCGAACTCTGCGACGAGATGGTCAGGCTCGACATGCCCGGCCCGATCAAGTCGCTCAACGTTTCCAACGCTGCCGCCATCGCCCTTTTCGCCGCAACCGCCGGGCGCCAGCCATGAGCACGTTCGAGCCCTTCGCCATGGCCCTCCGCCTGTCCGGCGTCACCTTGCCCCAGGCCGAACTCGACACTGCGCTCAAGCAACTCAGCACCCGCTACGAGCCCGAAGACGCCGATAACAGCTTCTATGCGCAGATCGATGTCTCCGCCGACAACCCGGTCCGCGCCATTCTGGAACTCGCCGACCGCTCCGGCGCGACCATCGCCGCTATGCTGGCCGACCGTCGCATCGGCCGTGCCGTGCTCGACATCGCCTTCGATTACCCCGCCGAGGGCGAATCCATGTCGGCACGCCTTCCCGCCCATGCCGCCGCCGCGATCGCCCAGCACGGCATCGACCTCGAATTTTCCGTTTATCTCACCGATGTCGAGGACGACGAGGAATGAGCGAGCCGCTGCGCAACTGGGCCGGCAACATCACCTTCAATCCGGCTAGGATCGAGCGCCCGCGCAGCGTGGCTGAACTACAGAACATCGTCCGGGGCGCCACCAAGATCCGCGTCCTCGGGTCCGGCCACTCCTTCAACCGCATCGCCGACACCGACGATACTTTGGTTTCGCTGACGAACCTCGAGCGCGTCATCCACATCGACCGCGCGGCGCAGACCGTCACCGTTGACGGCGGTGCCACCTATGCCGACATCGCCGCGGCTCTGCACGAGGCCGGCTATGCGCTGGGCAACGTCGCCTCCCTGCCCCACATCACCGTGGTCGGTGCTGTCTGCACGGCGACGCACGGTTCCGGCGACGCCAACCAGAACCTTGCCGCAGCCGTCATCGCGCTCAAGCTCATCACGGCCTCGGGCGAGATCGTGTCGTATCGCCGCGGCGATGACGACTTCGACGGCGTCGTCGTCAGCCTCGGCGCGCTCGGCGTCGTTTCGGAAATCACGCTCGAGCTGATCCCGACCTTCGACATCCGCCAGAGCGTTTATCTCGACCTGCCCGTCGCCGCGATCGAGAGCCACTTCGACGCGCTGATGTCGCGCGCCTATAGCGTCAGCCTCTTTACCCGCTGGCAGGGTCAAACCATCGACCAGGTCTGGGTCAAGGCGCTGGGCTCGGGCGACGAGCCAGCGGCCGAGCTGCTTGGTGCCCGCGCCGCCGACCGGGCTTTCCACCCCATCCCCGATTTCGACGGCAGCACCAGCACGGTGCAGATGGGCGTCGTCGGCCCCTGGTACCAGCGCCTCTTCCACTTCCCGATCGAGCAGAAAGCCTCGGCCGGCGCCGAGATCCAGTCCGAATGCTTCGTCGCCCGCACGGACGCGAAGGCGGCTTTCAAGGCTCTCCACGCAGCGCAGGACCGGTTTTCGGGCGCCCTCTTCATCTCCGAAGTCCGCTCCGTTGCCGCCGACCAGTTCTGGCTCAGCACGGCTTATGGTCAGGACACGATCGGCTTTCACTTCACCTGGAAGCCGGAATGGGAAGCGACAATCGCTGCCGTGAAGGCCGTCGAACAAGCCCTCGCCCCGTTCCGTCCGCGCCCGCATTGGGCCAAGGTCTTCACCATCGACGCTGATGCGATCCGCGCCCTCTATCCCCGGCACGCGGACTTCGTGGCGTTGGCGAACCGGCTCGATCCGGATGGCAAGTTCCGCAATCCCATGATCGAGCAGGTCCTCTTCAGCTAGTTCAGCCGGCGTAGGCCACCTCGACGTCAAGCACCCAGGTCACCCCGAACCGGTCCTTGACCATGCCATAGAGTGGCGACCAGCCGGCTGGACCGATAGGCTCAACAATGGTCGAACCCTCGACCAGCTTGTCCCAGTAGCCCTGGATTTCCGCCGCAACCTTGCCGCGCACCGAAACAAAGAACGGGATCCTGCCCGGCGCCCAGTCGCGCTCCGGCTGCACGTCATAGGCCATGACGTGGAAGCCGGCGTCGGACAACACCTGGCCCCAGGTGATCAGCTCGTTTTCGGCCGGGCTCTTGACGCGCTGCGCCTGTTCATAGGTGAAGAGGCTAATCTCGCCGCCGAATACGGACTGGTAGTAGCTTAGAGCGTCGCGAGCCTGGCTGCGAAAGTTGAGGTGGGTGGTGGTGGTGATGGCCATGTGGATGCTCCTGTTGGCGCCGGTGATACATCTGGTGTAATCCACCCCAACTGCCAAATTCCGACAGTTGGATATGCCCCGCTCCGATCGCCTGTTCCGCCTGTTGCAAGCCATGCGCATGATGGCGCCGCCTATCAACGCATCGCGCCTTGCCGCGGAGATGAACGTTTCCCTGCGCTCGCTTTATCGCGACATCGACAGCCTCCGTGCGGCCGGCGCTTGCATCGAAGGCGAGCGCGGCTATGGCTATCGGCTGGTCGAAGACTATGCGCTGCCGCCGCAAACATTTGACCGGACTGAGATCGAAGCCATCGCCCTTGGCCTCGCCGAAGTCAGCCATATGGGCGATCCGGCCCTCGCCAAGGCGGCTGCTTCCGTTCTGGCAAAGGTAGCGGCCACGTTACCGGATGACCGCGAGCAGCAGCTGTTCCATGCCATCTCGCAGGTCTATAGGCCCGATGCCCGCTACACCGAAATCGGCAATATCGAAGCCGTTCGCCAAGCTTGCTGGCGGGAGCAGGCGCTCGACATCCGTTACGAGGACAAGGGTGGCGCCCAGAGCGAACGCCGCATCCTGCCACTGGCCATCGTCTACACCGACCATGCCCTTACCGCGCTCGCCTGGTGTTGCCTCCGCAACGACTTCCGCATGTTCCGGCTGGAGCGGATCAGCAGCCTCTCCAGCACCGGCGAGAGCTTTCGCCCACGCCGGGCCGCGCTGCTGCGCGACTACCTTGCGCGCCTCGGCGAAGAAGCGGCTAGCGCCCCTCGAACACGTGCGCCTGCGCCGTAATCACGTCGCGGTCGAAGATGCCCTGGTTCTTGGGCGCGAGCCGAACGACCGAATAGCCACGCGCTTCAAGTTCGGCCAGAAAACCCGGCAACATGTCGACCGTGCGCTGATGGATATCGTGAAAGAGGATGATGCCGCTGCCACGGGCGTCGAGCCGATCCAGCGTTCGCGCCGCCACGGTCTCGGGGCTGTCCTTGTAATAGTCCTTGCTGTCGATATCGACGTCGAGGACCACGATATTGCCGCTGAGCATGCTCGTGCGCAAAAAGCCGGTCTGCGACAGGTAGGGGAAGCGGAAAAAGGGCGAGAGCCCCTGCCCGGCGCCACCCAAAGCGTCGGACACGGCTTCTTCGCCGCGTGCAATTTCGTCCAGCGCCTCCTGGCGGCTGACCGTGTTGAGATCGACATGGTCATAGGTATGGCTGCCGACCGTATGGCCGCGCTCCGCCACCTCGCGAGCGAGCTTCGGATTGGCCTTGGCGGCCGATCCCAGCATCAGGAAGGTTGCCTTGACGCCGTACTCTTCCAACGTGTCGAGGATGGCCGGCGTCTTGCCGGCGCGTGGGCCGTCATCGAAGGTCAGGATCACTTCGCGAGGGCGAAGGATGATCTCGGACGTGGAGGCCACTGCCAGCGTGCGTCCGGCCAGTGCGCCAGTGGAGGGTAAGTGATGCGGCATGCTTGACATATTGGCGGCAAGCCGCAGCTCGGCACCGCCATCGTGGTAGGACATGAGATTTGGAGACGCCATGTCCGTCGGGCTTACTGGCCTCGCGCAGCCGGTCACGGTTGCTGCCAAACCACCGGCAAGAAGAAGCGCACGCAACAACCGCACAACAGCACCCGAAACACATCAACAACTGTGCTTCACTATTTACGGTTATGGTTAATATTCCGCTCCCCAGGGGTTAAGAACTACTTACCCGCTGCAGCAATCGCCTTGCGTCCCAGCGTATCGAGAGCCGCGCGGAAGGCCGATCGGTCGGCGGCCCGATAGCCGGGATTGAAGCCGCTGATTTCGCCGGTTTCGCGAAGGTGTTGCTTGAGGTCGCGCATCGCCAAAGCCATCCCGATCGAAGCCGGCGTAAACGGCTTGCCGGTAAAACCCAGCACATGGCAACCCTTGTCAATTACCCGGCTCGCCAGTGGAATGTCGGCGGTCAGAACTATGTCGTTGGGCTTTGCCTCATCAACGATCCAGTCGTCCGCAGCATCAGCTCCAGCGGGCACCACGACCACCTTGACCATCGGATCGCGCGAGGGCCGCACCCCGCCATTGCTGACAAAGACCACCACCAAACCAAGCCGCTCGGCCACCCGCTTGGCTTCGTCCTTCACAGGGCAGGCATCGGCATCGACATAGATGGTGGAAGGCATGCCAGTAAACTTTCTCGAAGAGACCCCCACCCAACCTCCCCCTGAAGAAGGGGGAGGAGCTCGATTCTAGGTCGTGGCTCGATGCGACTCCTCCCCCGCCTTACGGGGGAGGCTGGGTGGGGAAGCCTTCAGTGTCCCCGACCTCGTTCTTCGACAAGCTCAGGATGAGGTCTAAAGGACTCCTAGACCTCATGGTGAGCTCGTCGAACCACGAGGTCGCAGGCACAATCGTCAGTAAACCACCACGCTGCGAATGCTCTCGCCCGAATGCATCATGTCAAAACCCTTGTTGATGTCTTCGAGCCGCAGCGTGTGGGTGATCATCGGATCGATCTCGATCTTGCCATCAAGATACCAGTCCACGATCTTGGGTACGTCGGTGCGGCCCTTGGCGCCACCGAAGGCGGTGCCCATCCAGGTCCGGCCGGTGACGAGCTGAAACGGGCGGGTCGAGATTTCCTTGCCCGCCCCGGCAACACCGATCACCACTGACTTGCCCCAACCGCGATGGCTGCATTCGAGCGCCTGACGCATAACCGTGGTGTTACCGGTGCAATCGAAAGTGTAGTCGGCGCCGCCGATCAGGTCGCCCCGCCGCTTGGTCATGTTGACGATATAGGGAACGACATCGCCGTCGATCTCCGTCGGGTTGACGAAATGCGTCATCCCGAACCGCTCGCCCCATTCTTTCTTGGCGTTGTTGATATCGACGCCGATGATCATGTCGGCGCCGGCAATCCGCAGGCCCTGGATGACATTGAGGCCGATGCCACCGAGCCCGAACACGACGGCCGTGGAGCCAATCTCGACCTTGGCCGTGTTGATCACCGCGCCAATGCCAGTCGTCACACCGCAGCCGACATAGCAGACCTTGTCGAAGGCCGCCGAGGCATCGATCTTGGCCACTGCGATCTCTGGCAGCACCGTGTAGTTCGAAAACGTCGAGCAACCCATATAGTGAAAGATCGGCTTGCCCTCGAAGCTGAAGCGCGAAGTGCCGTCGGGCATCAGCCCCTGCCCCTGCGTCGCGCGGATAGCGGTGCAAAGATTGGTTTTGCCCGAGCGGCAGGAATAGCATTCACGGCATTCAGGCGTGTAGAGAGGGATGACATGGTCGCCCTTCTTCAGCGAGGTCACACCCGGCCCGACATCCACGACGACACCTGCGCCCTCATGGCCGAGAATCGACGGGAACAGACCTTCCGGATCGGCACCTGACAGTGTGAAATCATCGGTGTGACAGATGCCGGTCGCCTTGATTTCGATCAGAACCTCGCCGGCCTTGGGGCCCTCCAAATCCACCTCGACGATTTCGAGCGGCTTGCCTGCGGCAAAAGCGACGGCGGCGCGGGTCTTCATGGGATTCTCCTGGTCGTTTGATCTGTAGATGCCATGGACCCTGTCGATACCGCAACCGCTAGCCGCCGCCACCTCCGCCGCCAAGGCTGATCAAGACGTTCACGGCAGCAGCGAGAACGATGGTGTTGAACAGATGCGAAAAAATTAGGTGCACCGTCACCATGCGGCGCATCTTGTGGCTCTCGATCTTGGTGTCCGAAGTCGCGACCGACGTGCCTACCGTGTAGGAGAAATAAACGAAGTCGAAGCCGTCCGGGTCATCGTCACCCTGGAAATCAAGTCCGCCTTCGAAGTCGGCTCCCTCGGCCGCGTCCTCGACCTGGTAATATTCGTAAGCATAGTGCAGCGCGCCCATGGCCTGAACGGTAAACCAGCCCAGAATAACGGAGGTGACGCTGATAGCGACCTCCAGCGGATCGGGCGTTTGGCCATTGCTGAGTGCCAGAAACAAAGACACCAGCGAGGCTACAAGCACCAGGAGCACGATCAAGAAGATGCCGAGAACGGGCGTATCCTCCTCCCGCGCATGTTTGCGCAGATAGTCGGCCGTCAGATGCGGCATCTTGAGAAAGGTGACGAACAGGAAGCCAATAAAGAGCCCGTTGGCGCCAAGGCTCACCGAGTTCTGGGGCGAAAGGAAGAATGCGATTGCAAAGGTTACGACGCCCAGAACAAGTCCGACGATAAAGGCGGCGTGCCGTGGCATGAGCCGGTCAAGCAACTGGCTCCTTTGCCTCGGCTGTTCTTGCTTCTGACGCGACGAAGGGCGGCCACGAGAGGTGCGGGCTTCGGATCGGGACATGACGACGCTTTCGAACTGCCGGCCGGGCGCCGGCAGCATCTCAACGTTCAGCCAAGCCATTGGCTCCAAGCTGTAAGCTGGCTAGAGCTCCAGCCAATCCTTGAGTTCTGCCGCCAAGGCAGCAGGCTCCGCCTCCGCGCCATGCAGCACCAATTCTGGATTGGCCGGCGCTTCAAACGGCGAGTCGATGCCCGTAAAATTCTTGATCTCGCCTGCCCGCGCACGCTTGTAGAGCCCCTTTGGGTCGCGCGCTTCGCAGACCGCGAGCGGCGTATCGACATAGACTTCGGTGAAGTCGACATCGCCCGCAATCTCGCGCGCCAGCCGCCGTTCATTCTCGAAGGGCGAAATAAACGAGACAAGCACAATCAGACCGGCATCGGCCATGAGCTTGGCGACTTCGGCGACGCGGCGAATATTCTCGACGCGCGCGGCTTCGGTGAAGCCCAGGTCCTTGTTGAGCCCGTGCCGGACATTGTCGCCGTCAAGAATATAGGCGTGCCGGCCCTCCGCCGTCAGCCGCTGCTCAAGAATATTGGCGATCGAAGACTTGCCCGAACCCGAAAGTCCGGTGAACCAGACAATGCGCGGCGTCTGCCCCTTCATGCGGGCCCGCACCTCGCGGTTCACGTCAAAGCTCTGATAGGTCAGGTTCTGCGCCCGGCGCAGGCCGAACTCGATCGTCCCTGCCCCCAGCGTGGCATTGCTCAGCCGGTCGACGAGAATGAATCCGCCCGTCAGCGCATTGGCCGCATAAGGGTCGAAAGCGATCGGCTTGTCGGTCGCGAGGGTGACGGTCGCCACCTCATTGAGGTCGACCTTGGTTGCCGCCGTCTGTTCCAGCGTGTTGACGTTGATCCGGTATTTTAGATCCGTGATCGTCGCCGGCACCGTCTGCGCGCCGATCTTGAGAAGGTATGACCGGCCCGGGAAGGCCGGCTCGTCGTTCATCCAGACAAGGCGCGCCTGAAACTGGTTCGAAAATTCCGGCGTCTCACCCGCATGCGTCAGCACATCGCCCCGGGAAACATCCACTTCACGATCCAGCACCAGCGTCACCGCCTGCCCGGCAATCGCCCGCTCGAGCTCACCATCCATGGTGACGATGCTTCTTACGGCTGCAGGTTTGCGCGACGACGCGATCAGAACCTCATCGCCAACTTTGATCACTCCCGAGGCAACCGTGCCGGAGAAGCCGCGGAAGTCCAGATTCGGCCGGTTCACCCACTGCACCGGAAAGCGGAACTTCTCCGCCGTCCGATCCTCGGCAACGTCGATGTTCTCAAGGTACGGCACGAGCGGCTCGCCGGAGTACCAGCGTGTGCGTTCGCTGTTTGTCAGGATATTGTCGCCGCGCAAAGCGGACACCGGAACAGCGGCGAGGGACTTGAAGCCAAGCGGTTCGGCAAAAGCACGGTAGTCGGCCACGATACGGTCGAAGGTCGCCTGGTCATAATCCACAAGGTCGATCTTGTTGACCACCAGCACCACATGCTTCACCCCGATCAACGACAGTATGAACGAATGCCGCCGCGTCTGCGTCAGCACACCCTTGCGCGCATCGATCAGCACTAGCGCCAGTTCGGCATTGGAGGCGCCGGTCGCCATGTTGCGGGTATATTGCTCATGGCCCGGCGTATCGGCGACAATAAACTTGCGTTTGTCGGTCGAGAAAAACCGATAGGCAACGTCGATGGTGATGCCCTGCTCGCGCTCCGCCGAAAGCCCGTCCACCAGCAAGGAAAAGTCAATGCCTTCATCGCCTACGGTGCGGTTGTGCGACTCTTTCTTGAGGCTCGCCAACTGATCGTCGAGCACCTGCTGGCTGTCATAGAGCAGTCGCCCGATCAGCGTCGACTTGCCGTCATCGACGCTGCCGCAGGTCATGAAGCGCAGCAGCGACTTGTCCGTCTGCTGGGCAAGCCAGAGGTCGAGATCGGTATCGGGCGTGGCCATCGCTGCGCTCATCAGAAATAGCCTTCCTGCTTCTTCTTTTCCATCGAGCCGACACTGTCGCTGTCGATCAGCCGCCCCTCGCGCTCCGAAGTCCGGGACGCCTGCATTTCCATGATGATCGATGGCAAGTCCGCTGCGTCCGAGCGGATCGCGCCGGTCAGCGGATAGCAGCCGAGCGTGCGAAAGCGCACCACCTCCTCGCGCGGTGTCTCACCCGGCGCCAGCGGCAGCCGCTCGTCATCCACCATGATCAGCGTGCCGGAGCGCTCCACCACCGGCCTCGGCCGGGCGAAGTAAAGTGGGGTGATGGGGATCTGCTCGGAATAAATATAGGTCCAGACATCGAGCTCGGTCCAATTGGAGATCGGGAACACCCGCATGCTTTCGCCCGGATTGAGCCGCGTGTTGAACGTGCGCCAAAGCTCTGGCCGCTGGTTCTTGGGGTCCCACGCATGGTTGGCGTTGCGGTGCGAAAAGATGCGCTCCTTGGCCCGCGATTTCTCTTCGTCGCGCCGCGCACCGCCGATCGCCGCATCATACTTGCCGGCATTGAGCGCCTGCCGCAGCGCCTGCGTTTTCATGATGTCGGTATAGCGCGACGAGCCATGATCGAACGGATTGATGCGATCGCGCACGCCGTCCTGGTTCGTATGGACGATGAGCTCGAAGCCATAATCCTTGGCCGTCTGGTCGCGAAACGCGATCATTTCCTTGAACTTGAAGGTCGTGTCGACATGCAGCAGCGGGAACGGGATCTTGCTCGGAAAAAACGCCTTGCGCGCCAGATGCAGCAGCACGCTCGAATCCTTGCCGATCGAATACATCATCACCGGCCGCTCGAAGCTCGCGGCCACTTCGCGCAAGATTTCAATGCTTTCGGCTTCAAGAGCCTGAAGGTGGGTGAGACGATTGGCGTGCACGTGTCGAGCCTCTCAAGAACTGGCCGTAGGTAGCGCCGTCGGCGATGCTCCAGCAATCCCGAAAGTGCCGGAAACGCTGGCGTTAGCGAGGCTCAAAGCAAATTTGTGCGGCTAAGTAGCGGCCTGTGCTAAACCTCACCAAGACCATCGCGAGGAAGGCTGTTCGCAGTGCGCATCGTCCACTTTCGGCAGAATAAAAGTTTCCACGACCTCCCCCGAACGGTTGCCGCCCGAGCCCTGACAATGCTAAAGCGCACCCGGCGCCGGTATAGCTCAGTTGGTAGAGCACCTGATTTGTAATCAGGGGGTCGCGGGTTCGAACCCTGCTGCCGGCACCAGTCTCCTCTCCCGAACACCGAGCTTGATGCCATTAATGCTGATAAACCAGCAGCTGGGCCATGTTGGGAAGAGTATCGCGAACCTGGATTTGGCGCCGCTTCTCGACTTCGTCTGGCCTATTCGGTCTGTCAGCGAACTAAGGTCTGATCAAAATGTGGACCATCGTATTTCGTTTGCTCCCGCATTGGTCCATTCCGGCTTTCGACCATCGTAAATAGCTCACTTTGCTGCAAAACTTTCTAATCGGCTGCAGGATTCGATGGTCTTGGGAGCGCAGCCATGTTTCACAGTTCAACTGCCGATGGCACTACGCTGCCAGGTCTTGGCGCAGGCGCGCCACAGCGAGACTCTACTCAGTCCTGGACGAAGTCCTATGCGCGCGGTCAGACCATCTGGGAGCCCGGCGCACCGGATATCGTGGGCTATGTCACCAAGGGGCTCGTCAAGCTGGTCACCTTCCTGCCGGATGGAAGAACCAACATCGTTGGAGTCATCGAGGCCCCCGGATTTTTCGGCCGCGTCTTCGAAACTGGTGGTGAATTCACCATCGAGGCGGCCACCGATGTGACCGTTACGTGCTTCAAGCGGGCCGTCTTTCACAAGCTCCTGTCGCAAAGCCGCGAGCTGGAGCACCGCATTCATCTCGAAAACCTCTACCAGCTTGAAGAAGCCTATGACCGGATCACCGTGCTTGCCTGTCAGAGCACGATGGAGCGCTTCACCACCTACCTTGCCCTGCGCCTGATTGCCGACGAGATGCGCTCGGACGAGCAGAAGACCAAAACTTCACTGATCCACATACCGATGAACCGGCGCGATTTTGCTGCGTATCTTGGAACAACCGTCGAGACCGTCAGCCGCAACATGCAGGCGCTGGTCCGTCGGGGAACACTCGCGGTCATCGACAGTGCCAGTGTCCGCCTGCTGCGCCGCGCCGATCTCTTTAGCCTGGCCGGACAAGACGAGACGGACCTTACGGAGATGGCCCGTAGCCGGGCCCCTGCCCTGCGCCAGAAGGCGATGCTGCTGAATGCGTCTTTGCTGGATGAAGAGCCAAGTGACTTTCGAGTCGCGGCCGAATAGCGAAGACGGCGAACCGTTGTCACTGGTGCGGAACGCCTAGAGCTGGCCGCGTTCCAGCTCGGCTTCCTGGCTGCGTCGGGCAGCGATCACAACTTCCACGCGATTGCGCGCTTTGAGCTTTTGCATCAGCCCCGTCATGTAGTGCTTGACCGTCTTTTCGCTGATCCGCAGCTCACCGGCGATTTCGCGATTGGTTCGTGCCTGCAACAGGTGCCCTATGATCTGCTTCTCACGGATGTTCAGCTTGTTGCTTTCGTCCACCACCTGACGTCTGGCCCGATCGCGCAAGCCGTTCATCACCTGGCTTGCATATTGCTGGGTGATAAACATCTGGTCGGCGAAAACCATGTCCACGGCCAGGAGCAATTCGCTCGAGGCGCTTCCCTTGAGAACAAAACCGGTAGCGCCTGCGTCCAGAGCCTTGATAGCGGACTCGAGGCTGCAGAATGCGGTAAAAACCACGATCTTGGTCTTCGGAGCCGTGGTGGAGATCTGAGAAATAGTGCGGAACACGTCACCTGGCATACTCAGGTCCATGACGATGACATCTGGCGCCGAGGTCCGCACAAGCTCCAGGCAGCCATCGGCGGTGATGGCTTGCCCAACCACTTCATGCCGCCCGCTATTCGCAAAAAGGACGTTTATGCCCGCAAGCAAGACAGGATGGTCGTCAGCAACCGCTACTTTGATCAAGTTGTGCATGCCATTTCAGCAAAAGCTGCACCCTGTTAACACCAGCGATTACTGCAATTTACTGGAAGATTAACGATCCGTAAACAATTTCCCGCACGGACCTGGATTCGTGATTAACAAGCGTTCGAATGCCTTCGACTCCCCAAAGGAGGGTTAGTCGGAAATGCGTAACCGCAAGTACTTACCTTCGGTCATTAGATGGGGCGAATGGGTCTCGATATGACAATCTTGTAAGCATTCTTGCCTGTCCAGAAAGTTTTCACTTGCGCTAACCTGCCCGTAGCCACTCCAACTTCTTCAGTTTACATTGCGGTCGCGGCACGCTGTTGGAGGACAAGATGATCGATGACTTCGATCGTCGGCTAAGCCTGCGCAAACGTTGGATGCGATTTCCTTATGCCTGGCGATTTATTGCCACTGGCATCATCTACACCCTGGCCGCCATGGTTATCTGCGCGGTTTGCACCACGATCTTCTTGTCAGACACCTTGGTGAAACGGCGCGGTGGAGACATCGCTGCAATGGGGCAGCGTATACTTTCGCGAACCCTAAACGATTACGCGCCTGGGAAAGACCTGCCTGAAAAGGATCGCTTAGCATTAGACGCATTGATGTCGGATCAAACATTTGCGGCCGAATTTCCCTATCTCGATATCTGGTCCACCGAGCTGGACATCATCTACTCCAACATTTCCCCAATTACCCCGGACGCTGATCCGCCGGCCGAGATCCTGCAGGCCTTCGAGGGTTTCACCTCAGTCAAGCTTGACGATGAAGCCAGCGCTTCCAACTACACCGACATTTTCTTCCCCTGGCATGACCCGGAGACAGGAGACATCGCCGCGGCCGTTCACCTGCGCGAAGTGCGATCCACCCTGCAGCGGGACCTCGACAATGTTATCGCTGCCAGCTGGTTCGCCGTAGCGACCATTGCCCTGGTCGTGATGCTGGGCCTCTTTCTGATCGTGCTTGAGGGAAACCGCACATTGGAGCGCCAACGCTCGCTCCTGGCCAGGCAGGTGCAGGTATTTCGAGCGCGCACCAACCGCTTTCGCGACTCCAAGGATGCAGCCGAGGAAGCAACTCGGACCGTCACGCGAATAACCGAACGGTATCTTCGCAACATCGGCCGGGATCTCCATGACGGACCGGCGCAATCGATTGGCTACGCCGTCCTGAAGCTGGACGGCGTTCGATCCAAGTCTCGCGCGGCGGAGCGCAGTGCAGCGATCAGCGAAGTAGAGGCGGTGTTAGGAGACGCAATGGCCGAAGTTCGGGCCATTGCGATGTCTCTGGTTCTTCCCGAAATTGAAAATCTCAACATTGCCCAGGTGATCGACAACGCCGTGGGACATCACCTGCGCCGCACAGGCGCCAACCTGGCCTTCGAGAACGAGGCTGAACCGCTTCATCTCGCCGGCGATTTATCGGTCTGTGTCTATCGCTTCGTTCAGGAGGGGCTCAACAATGCCTTCAAGCATGGCATTCCGGCCAGTCATATGCTGAGTGCAAAAACCGAGGATGGGCTGCTGAAGTTATCCATCTCCAACCTCTACCAAGAGGGCGAATCACAAATCGCCTCGGATCACGTCGGCATCGGTCTTTACAGCTTGCGGACCCGCGTCCAGAGCCTGGATGGTACCTTCTCCTTTGTTCGGAGTGACGGATTGTCCCGACTGGACATGTGGCTCCCACTAAAACCGGCGGGCAAGTCGTTGACCTAACAGGCGACCGCGAGGAGCTATCCGCATAACCTAGCCGGCCGTCTGCACTAGCCGCGCGGATCGTGGTCCCTGTGCGCTGTTTGATTGTACCGGCGCCATAGCCTCCACCGGCTCCCGCCGGCCGGCAAGACTCCGTTCCAGCTCATGGGTACGCTGCGCCAGCACTTGATACTGAGCTGCAATGATCGATTGCGCCACCGTCGCGCTCTGCAGCTTGCTCGCCTGCGCCTTGAGTGCCCTGCTCCGCCGCGTCGTCACCAAACCGACCATAAGCGCAGCCAGTACCCACGAAAGCGAGTCCGCCCAGGCCAGTTGAAAGTATTGAGCATAGCTCATGTCGATGGCCCTGACGGGCATGCCGCCGCCGTGAACCAGCGCGATCGCACCGAAGGCGCTGAGCAGTCCACCATAAAGGCCATATTGAGCGCTGAGCAGGATAACGGCGAAGAGGTATGGATGCACCGGAAAGACATCGAAGGGCATCAGGCCGGTATGGTTCAGCAGGGCCAGTCCACAAAGAAGAATGACGCCTTCGGCAATCGCCAGCCCGTCGGATCGGGGAAGCACGCCTCTGCTGTGGTCGACGGA
This sequence comes from Devosia rhizoryzae, assembly GCF_016698665.1. NCBI lineage: Bacteria > Pseudomonadati > Pseudomonadota > Alphaproteobacteria > Hyphomicrobiales > Devosiaceae > Devosia > Devosia rhizoryzae. Next base: position 1,058,146 of record NZ_CP068046.1, on the reverse strand, counting down.
TTGAAGCGATGCCGCAGTGTTGTCGTTGCTCATGATGTCCTCGAGATTGCGATGTTTGGTCAGGCACGCACAGCGGGATTGTTGACCACGAAGGTCAGGCGATTGAGTGAGTTCAGCGTGCGGCGCATGGCGGCATAGGCAAGTGTCCCGCTGACCATGCAGGCCAGGACGTAGCCCAGGCCCAAATAGTCGGGGTTGCGCAGCATGACGGCCGTGCAGCCACCGTTGAGCAGAAGAAAGCCGAGCTGCAGCCAGAGATAGGCTTTGCCGTACTGTACGAAGAGGATCACGCCGCAGCTGGCCTGGAACAGGAAGTGAAAGGCCGAACCGATAAGCGCCAGCCGCAGGACGGAGATCGCGTCGAATGGCAGGCCGAGGAGTTCCGCGACGAAGGGCGCCATCACGGCGAGGGCTGCGCTGATCGTCAGCTGCACCAGAAAGGCGGTGAAGACGGTGTCGATCGTGTCCTGCGCCAGTTGGCTCCGCTGCTCGTCGATCTGCCGCAAAGTGCCGCCGGAATGAACGATGTCGCGATAGTGCCGATAATTGTCGAAGAAGGTCGTCTCAAGCCACATGACCAGAATGGACATGACTGGAACAATGGCGAGATAGGCCACGAACATGGGGCTGTCGTAACGCACCGCGTAGAAAAGACCTTCGGTGACGCTGGTCGCCTCCACGGAATGCCAGACGATGATCTTGTCGATCCAGACCGCCAGTGCGCTGCAAAGGCCGGCGAGGACAAAGGTGGCGGATGTCGGCCGCATTGTGCCGAGCATGCCCAGCACTTCCCGAAGTGGAGCGAGCTTGCCTGGGAATGTTCTGATGATCAGGTAGTTGAGGATGCAGAAGGCAACGCAAAGGCCGACGCTGAAGCCGAGCAGCATGCCGGCCGGGCCGTGTCCCAGGGCAGCCGCGGAGGTGCCGAAGACTATCGAACAGCTCAGGCCCAGGGCAAAGGCCGACGTCACCGCTGCGTACTGCTTGATTGCTGCGACAAACGCCATGGCGAGCCACAGCTGGGACACTTGTAGCACGCAGATCAGGGCCGCCACGCCCAGGACCGTGGGCAGGCGGATCAGCCCAAAGAAAACGATAATGCCGCCGGCAAGAGACAAGACAGTGGTGGCGAAAAGCGCGGCCAGGTAAACGCCTTGCACCTTTTCGAAGCGCCGTTGAAAAAGGATGCGCGAGACGCGCAAGGTTGCCTCGAGGGACACCGGGGCCGTCACCACAAGAGACAGCGCAAAACTGTAGATCACGAGGATGCTGAAGATCTTGAGTTCCTCAGGATCAAGGATCGGTTGCCCTAGGACATGCAGCAGCGCCAGGCCACCCATGATGACGATCCAGGGACCGGAAGAGATCAGGATGGCGTGGCCACCCGCCAGAGACCGGGACGCCAGATTGTCCTGGTTGCTGAGCTTCTTGAGCGCAAATCCTATGCCGGCCATTATGCCACCACCTGGTTCTTGGGATGAAAGTTCTGCCGGTAAAGGGCACGGTAGGACTTCGCGACGTCTTCGGCGCGATAGTGCTGCTGCACGCGGCGCTTGAGATTTTCGCCAAAGCTTGAGAGGCGATCGGGGTCCGCCAGCAGGAAGCCAATGGATGCCGCGATCTCCTCGTTGGCGCCGACCGGCGCCACGGCGCCACCGGGACCGATCGCTCCGGCTTCGCCGATGCGGCCTTCAAGAATTTCGCGGCAGGCGCCGACATCTGTTGCGACGCAGGGAACACCTGCAGCACCGGCTTCAAGGATGACGAGCGGCAAGGCTTCACTGATGCTGGTCAGAACCAAAACGTCGATCTGCCCCAGATAGTCTGCGACCTTGACCGCACCGGTAAAGGTGATGGTGTCGGCAAGAAAGCGCCGGTTGACTTCTTCGATGCAGCCTTGTGCATAGTCGGGATCCTCATCCATCGGCCCGATGATCAGCGCCCGCAGATCAGGAAAGTCGGCCCGTAGCCTTTCGGCAACATCGATAAAGGTTTGCACGTCCTTGATCGGTGTAACGCGGCCGATAAAGGCGATGGTTGGCCGTTCGGGACGGATCCGCTGGACGGCGCCATAGCGCTCCACATCCACGCCATTGGGGATGACACTGAGCTTTTTGGGCTCGGCACCCAGGGCGTACTGGAACACCTGGTTCGCTTCGTAGAGGGCGGTGATTTCGGTCGCTGCGTCATAGGCGATGCGCGCAAAGCTTTCGAAGCTGCGCGCCCAAAGCTCGCGGATGTCCTTGCGATCGTCGGAAAGATCGAGCCCGGTATCGATGCTGTTGGAGATCCAGTCCGCCATTAGAATCTCGATGCGGCGTTCGTTGGAATAAATCCCGTGCTCGCTGATGATGAGATTGCGGCCGGTCTCGATGGCGGCGCGCGCCCCGATCAGCCCGGCATAGCCAGTCGACACGGCATGGTAGATGCGCGCTTCCGGCAAGGGGCAGGTCAGCATGCGGAACAGCCCGCCCACCAATGTACGCCAGGCCCAGAAGTAGCCCAGGAACGAAGCGTGCGACATCGACCCGTAATAGGCACACATGGTCTGCCAGGCCTCAGGCGAGTTGAGCAGCGTGTCGAGGGCCGTCCGATGACGGGGTGTGCCGAGCAAAGACAAAAGCCCTGAAAGCTGGCTTGCGTCACCCTCGCTCAAGAGTTGGCCAAGCAGTTCCGCCAAGTGCTCCGGGGTCACCTTGGGCCAGGGGCGCGCCGAGCCCATCCTGGTGTCGTCCAGCCGCACATGCTCTATCGACAACAAGTTGTCGGGCCGAGCGTAGCGCGGCGGCGTGGTCGGAGCACTGGGCAGGACGGCCAGCACCCTGAAGGTCAGCTCCGGATGCGCGCGAATGAGCCAATCGATCCAGCTCGATACGCCACCGGCGACATAGGGATAACACCCTTCGGCGATGAGGCACACATCGGCAACACCGGATGACGAGCCGAGAAAGTCACTTCTGTCATCGCGCCACATGGTCTTGTCCTTTGTGTCTGAGGTTTGTGGAGTTAGGCGCGCGCTGTGCCGTCGAGGAGAGTGCTAGCCGGCAGGCCACGAACTCTGTTGCGCGCCTTGATATGCGCGGCCACCGCGGCAGCCTGAACCCGCACCCGCTGATCGGGACTACGCAGGGCAAGAGCCAGGGCGATCTCGACGAACTTTTCGTCGTCCTCGATGGCAAGATAGGCCAGGAGCGCCTGCTTTTCCTGGACGGTGCCGGTTTCAAGCAGCGTGTCGAAGGGTCGTGGCAGCTGCGACTGCTTGCGCACCAACCGGCCATCGATGATGAGATCGACCAGCGTCACGGCCTCTGCCTGGCTTGGCGCGATGGTTTCGTACCAGCGATCAAGGGCATCGCCGCGCGTCTGCCAGATCTGCTGCTCGCCACTGAGGGCGGCCGCCGCACCGACTGGTCCGCCGGCAAAGGTGAGAAGCGTAAACGCCTGAAGCGTCCCGGTGGGTACCTTGGCATACTCAAACCCGAGCACCAGCGCGATCAAGACGCCGATGATGCCAATATGGCCGGCAAGCACGATCTGCCAATCATACCCGGTGAGCAAAAGAGCGACCAAGAGAACCTCGGCAACGACCACCGCGACCTGCACGGTCTTTGTAACGGCGCTAACGGCGCGCGCCTGCCTAACAGGCTCCACGGCCATTGTTTGGGGATTTATGTGCTCGTTCATGACATCACCTGCTCGGTGCAACGGCATGCTGGCAGCACGCCTGATGAGGCCTTTCTAACGGCGCGCCGGCCCGCCCAGCATTGATGGGTGTCAATGCGATCTCCGCTGCCACTCGGCTATCGAATGGAGGCCAAGGATGGTCCTTGCGCAGACACTTCGGCGGGCATCATGCTTGAGGGCGGAAATACCAAGACCTACCATGGCGAGCGGTTCTGCCTGCCGCTGCTCAGTTCCGCACTGGTTCTGCAGATCGCCCTCGCCATTGCTGCGACGCCCGCGTTGTCTGCCCCCTTGCGCACCGACTTATCTGCGGTGAGGAGCTGGGGTTACCAGCTGCAGCAGGTGAATCCACAGGAAGTGGCCGCCTCCCCTTACGATCTGATGGTTGTCGATTATTCCCGCGATGGCAGCGAAGAGCGTTCCTTCACCGCGGCCGACGTTGCAGCCATGAAACGCCAACCAGACGGCCATAGGCGCTTCGTAATCGCATACCTCAGCATTGGGGAGGCCGAGGACTATCGCTTCTACTGGCAACGCCAGTGGAATGCTGAGTCTCCCTCCTGGCTGGGCGCGGAGAACCCGGACTGGCAAGGCAATTACGCCATCCGGTACTGGCTCCCCGACTGGCAGAACATCATCTTTGGTGGTGCCAACTCTTACCTTGATGCCATCATCGACGCTGGTTTTGACGGCGTTTATCTCGATCGCATCGATGCCTTCGATGTCGCCGAGCCCGGCTACGGCCGTGCCGAACGGATGGCCGCAATGAGCGCCTTCGTCGAAAGCCTTGCATCCTATGCCAGAAACAAGCGGCCCGGCTTTGTCGTCATCGGACAGAACGCCGAAGAACTGCTCGCGGATGATAGCTATGCGCAAACGCTTGATGCAGTGGGCAAGGAAGACCTGTTCTTCGGCCTTGAAGGCGACGGCGCTCGCAACAGCAATGCGGAGCTGCGCGCGAGCCTCACGCTGCTGCAAGACTTTCAGCGCACAGGCAAGCCCGTCTTTGTTGTTGAATATCTGAATACCGCCGAGAGCAAGACTCTGGCCCGAGCCCAGGCCACCGCCCTTGGTGCACCGCTCTTTATTGCAAACAGGGAGCTCGACGATGTTCGATCCCGCTAGCACCAAGCCTAAAGACCGGACAATGCCTGCGATCTTGCTCCTGGCAGCTATTGCACTGGCGGGGATATGGTCCCTGCTTCCGAACGCCGAAGAAAAAGCGGCCGGTCTGCTTGATGATGCGCGCTATCCAGAAGCAATGGCCGTGCTCGAAGAGACGCAGGCACACGGTATGCTATCGAGCTACGAGAGCCAGATGTTGCTCAAGACTTACGTCCTGACCAAGAAGAGGCTCAGCGCCGCCTGGCTCCTCGTCAACGAGCCGACACTGCAGAGCGCTAGTCCTGAAGTTATCCGCCAAGTCCTGGCCCTGTTCCGCGATGCCCGCGACTATTCGGGGGAAGCACAGGTCCTTCGAGCAGAATATGACCGCAACGGCGATGAGCAAGATCTCGCGCGCTTGCGGGTGCTGTACCGGCTTCTCAGTGACAAGGACGGCGAAGCCTCCCTCCTGGAAGCCGCGATCGCTAAAGGGGGATCGAACCCCGCCTATGAACAGCGCCTGCATTTTTTGAGGACAGAGCTGGGTGGCGACAACATGGCGCTTTGGGTAGCGCCATCAGGCGCTTTCTCCCAACTTCTCGAAGCTGCTCCGGTTCGATCCTTAGCCTTTTCGAACCTCACCCCCCCTTTTTGAAACCTCGCTCGAGTAGGACAAGATCATGACCATCGCTTTGAATGGCACCTTGGCGGACTGGACTGCCGATGACCGTCTCGAGTCGGCTTTGACGACCGTGGCCGGCTACGCGCTCTACGGTCGCGCCGAAGCGGACGTGTTCTACTTCGCACTTAGTTCGGCCGTCGCCATCAACGCCACATCCACTCTTTGGCTCAACACGGATGCCAATACCAATACCGGCTACAAGGTATGGGGCTTCGCCTCGGGCGCAGAATTCAACGTTAATTTTGGTGCCGATGGCGTCCCAAGGCTCTACAGCGGCGCTGACGGGCAAACGCTGGTTGGCAATCTCGACTACGCAATGAGTGCCGATCGCAAGATCCTCGAAATCGCCTTGCCCAAGACACTGCTCGGCACCAGCGTCGCGAGCGTCGGCATTATGGCCGACGTCAACAACTCGGTGTTCCTGCCGGTCGACTATACCTATCCGGCTTATACGATCACGACGCCGCCGCCCGCCGGGCCCTATGACGGCCTCCTGACCGAATGGACGGCCGAACAGCGTCTGGACACGCCGGCTAACGAGGTGGCCGGATACGCGCTTTACGGCAAAGTGGCCGATGGAAATTTTGTTTTCGGCGTCAGCAGCGCTGTCCCGATCGGACCCAATTCCACCTTCTGGCTCAACACCGACAACAATGTTGCGACCGGCCACCAAATCTTCGGCTTCGCTGGCGGCGCCGAGTTCAACGTCAATATCGGCCCGGATGGCGTGGCGCGGCTTTATAGCGGAGCCGATGGGCAGACCCTGGTTTCAACCATCGACTACAAGATCGCCGCTGGCGGCCTCAGCATCGAATTTGCTGTGCCACAGGCGCTATTGGGCACGGCCGTTACCTCGGTTGTACTGCTCGCGGACATCAACAACACGGTTTTCCTGCCGCCGAGCTACGCAGCAGGCGGCTATGTCCTGAGTGCCCCGGTGATCGTGCCGCCAAGCCCCTATGATGGCCTGCTCACCGAATGGACCGCCGCCCAGCGTCTCGACAGCGCAGCGGTCGTACCAGGCTATGAACTTTACGGAGCAGTTCAGAACGACAGCTTCGTCTTCGGCGTGAAAAGCGCTGTGCCGATCGGAGCAGACACCACCTTCTGGCTCAACACCGACAAGGATGCGGCCACCGGACACCAGATCTTCGGCTTCGCGGGCGGCGCCGAGTTCAACGTCAATATCGGCCTCGACGGTGTGGCTCGGCTCTATAGCGGCGCCGAGGGGCAAACGTTGGTCGGGCAGATCGACTACAGAATTGCTGCGGATGGTCTCAGCATGGAATTTGCCGTCCCGCGCGCCTTGATCGGAGCGACGGTCACGGCCGTCAGCCTTTATGCCGACATCAACAATGCAGTTTACCTGCCAGCCAACTACGCCGGTGGCGGCTACAGCCTGGTGGATCCCGCCTCCATCCCGCCAAGCCAGTTCGACGGCATCATCTCGGAATGGACCACGAGCCAAAGGCTCGAAACACCGATGACGACGGTGGACGGCTACGAAATCTACGGCAAGTTCAGCGACGACAGCTACACGTTCGGCCTCAAGAGCGCGGTGGCGATCGGCCCGAACACGACCTTCTGGCTCAACACAGACGGCAACACCGCCACCGGATACCAGGTTTTCGGCTATGCTGGCGGCGCCGAGTTCAACGTCAACATTGGCGCCGACGGCATCGCGCGGCTCTATAGTGGCGGCGCCGGCCAGACGCTCGTCGGCACGATCGACTTCAAGCTGGCTCCCGATGGCAAGAGCATAGAATTTGCCGTACCCAAGTCGATGCTCGGCGTTGGCGTCAATGCCGTCAGCATGCTTGCCGACGTCAACGACAGCGTCTACCTGCCGGGCAATTATCTGTCCCCGGCCTACACGGTCTATGACCCAGCCTCCCTGCCCGCCGCCACCGAGACGGGCACCAAGGTGGCCATTGTTTTCTCGCAGACCACGGCCAACAACTTCTTCAGCCAGATGGCCTATTCCCAGCTGGTAATGGCAGCGCAAAGCCAGGCCATGGCAGCCGGTATTCCGTTCGATCTCGTCTCGGAGGCCGATCTCGCGGACCTCTCCAAGATGGTGAACTACGACACCATCATCTTCCCATCCTTCCGCAACGTGCCGGAAAACGTTGCTGCCATCCAGGACGCGCTGACCAAGCTCGTCTACCAATACGACGTGTCACTGATCGCCGCCGGCGACTTCATGACCAATGATGCCGCGGGCAACAGCCTTCCCGGCAATGCCTATGCGATCATGCAGTCGCTGTTCGGGATCAACCGGACTGGCGGCGATGCCAGGGTTACCGTCGAGGTAAAGGCAACGGCCGGCGGACACGCCATCACCGAAGGCTATGGCGCAGGCGGCGCGATCCACACCTATTCGGGCCCGGCCTCGTCGACGTCCTATTTCGTCGCCTCCAATCCGGACGCCGGCTCCGTCACCACCATTGCCGAGCAGGTGGTCAATGGCGTCAGCCATGCCGCCGTGCTCGGTTCGGTAACGGGCAGCCGCAATGTGCATTTTTCTACCGAAGCGCTGTTGGGCGACGTCAACTTGCTTGGCCAGGCCATCGACTGGGTCAACGAAGAGGCCGGTGGACCGACGGTTTCGCTGCACATGACGCGCAACGCGTCGCTCTTTGCATCACGCAATGACATGGATCAGTCCCAGGAAACCTACGACGTGGACCTGGGTATCTATGATGCCATGATCCCCGTGCTGCAGCAGTGGAAGACCGACTACGATTTCGTTGGTTCCTACTATATCAATATCGGCTTCAATCCGCCGGATCAGGAAACCAACTGGCTGATTTCCGGCGCCTATTATGATGCGCTCGCGACCATGGGCAACGAGATCGGATCGCATTCCTATTCGCATCCGCACGACACCAATCTGCTGCTGCCCGGCGTCATGACACAGGAACTGCTGACCCAGCGCATCGCTCAATATGCAGCTTCCGCCGAGGGACCCGGCCTGGTCGGGAACGCCCTGGCGACGATGACATTGGCGCAGGTCAACGCCAAGCTGGCGCAGGTCTTGGCCGCACCCGATCCGGCGGCGCTAGACGCCTTGTCCAAGGCGTTCCTCGACGCAACTTATGCCTTCCAGTTTGCTTCCTCCCGGGCCGTGCTGGAAGCCAATCTCGGCTACCCGGTAGGCGGCGCGGCGGTGCCCGGCATGCCCGAGGGTCTCTACACCGCCCAGCAGATCATGCAGTACTACGACTACCTTTCGGGCGGCGCTTCCATGCTCGGAGCCGGTTACCCGGGCGCCTTGGGTTATCTGACGCCAGACGCTCAGAACCAGGTCTATCTCGCCCCCAACATGTCCTTTGACTTCACGCTGATGGGCTGGCTCGGCCTTAACCCGCAGCAGGCCGAAGCCAAGTGGGCAGCTGAATGGGCGGAGCTGAACGCCAATTCCGACATGCCGATCGTCATCTGGCCCTGGCACGACTATGGAGTCACGGCCTGGAGCCTCGATCCAGGCCAGCCCTCTCCCTACACCCAGGCGATGTTCACCAACTTCATCGCAGCGGCTCATGCTGCGGGCACCGAATTCGTGACCCTCATGGACCTGGCCGCACGGATCAAGGCATTCGAAAAAACAGCTTTCGGCTTCAGCGTTGCGGGCGATGTCATTACGATAACCGCCACGCCGCAAAGCGGCACGCTGGGCACCTTCGCCCTCAATCTCGACGATCTTGGCGGCAAGACCATTGGCTCGGTGACCAACTGGTATGCCTATGATGGTGAGAGCGTCTTCCTCGACGCAGACGGCGGCACGTTCGAAGTCCAACTTGCCGCAACTGCAACCGACGTCACCCACATCACCTCGATCGGCTCGCGTGCGCAGCTCGTGACCTTGATCGGCGATGGGACCAATCTCGACTTCACCATTGCCGGTGAAGGCAAGGTGGTGATCGACGTCAAACAAATGCCAGGCATGGTCTATCAGGTCACCGGTGCGACGGTGGTCAGTCAGGTGAACGACCTTCTGACCATCGACCTCGGAGCGATCGGCAGCCATACCGTGTCCGTCAAGCAGGTACCTATAAACCTGGCTCCAACAGATATCGTGCTCAGCAATGTTGCCGCGATACCGGAAAACTCCACCGCCCGCTTCAAGGTAGCTGACCTTTTCGTGGTCGACCCCGACACTAACCCGCTGATGCGCAACAACGTGGTGACCGTTTCCGACCCGCGCTTCGAGATAGATGCCGATACCGGCGCCCTCTATCTTAAGGCAGGGCAATCCATCGACTTCGAAGCGACCCCGCAGATCGATGTGACGCTGAACAGCGCCGACGGGCTGGTTCGCTTTTCCAAGTCCGTCACCCTCTCAGTTGCCGACGTCAACGAAGCGCCAACCAACATCACCATTTCCAATCAGGTAAGCGTGACCGAGAACTCTATTGTTCGGACCAAGATCGCAGACCTGGCCGTCATCGATCCGGATCTGGCTCCGGGGTTCCGTGCCAATACGGTCACAGTCTCCGACGACCGCTTCGAAATAGACGCCGGGACAGGCGCCCTGTACCTCAAGGCGGGGAACGCCCTCAACTTCGAAGCAACGCCAACTGTCACGCTGGCCATTACCGCAGCTGATGGACCGCTTGCGTTCACCAAATCGCTGACCGTAACGGTGCTGAACGCCAACGACCTGCCCACCGGAGCACCGGCAATCACTGGCATAGCAACCGAAAACGTCACGCTTTCGGTCAACACATCATCGATCCAGGACGCCGATGGCCTGGGCACATTCAGCTATCAGTGGCAGCGCGGCAACGGCACCACCTTCACCAACATTGCCAATGCCCGATCGGCAACATACCGCCTGGTACAGGCCGATGCCGACCAGGTCGTCCGCGTGGCCGTGAGCTATCGAGACGGTCGGGGAACCACTGAAACCGTCTATTCCGCCCCCACCAGCCAGGTGGTCGACGTGGTCGCCTCTACAACGCTGACGCCCCTGGTCGCCAATACGACGCGAACCCTCACAACAGCAGAAATCGTCGGCTCTGCCCTAAGTGGATCCGTTGCAATCACTTCGGTCAAGGCATCGATCGGAACCATCGTTTCAGCTGGAGCCGATCTTTGGACCTACACTCCACCTCTCAATGACTCTAGCGCGGTGACCTTCACCTATACCGCCACCGCAGGAACCAAGCTCGCCCAAGGCACCGCGCAGATGGACTTGGTCGCATCCAACATCGTGCAAGGCACCGCGGGAGCCGACAATCTTGCAGCCAGAGCAACGGCCGACACTTATCGGGCCCTGGCTGGAAACGATACGATTGCCGCAGGGAACGGTGATGACCTCATCTATGGTGACGAAGGCGATGACGTCGCGAGTGGAGGCGGTGGCAACGACACCTTCTTCGCGACCATCGGCGACGGGAACGATCGTTACACCGGAAATGCCGGCACCGACCTCTATGACCTCTCCGCTACGAGTGCTGCGGCGGTCGTGAACCTCACCAACGGAACCGCCACTAGCGCTCAGACGGGCACCGATGTGCTCGCCACGATAGAAAACATCCGGGGTGGCAGTGGCGCGGATACCATCACCGGGTCATCGGCAGCCAATCTGCTCAACGGCGGTGATGGGAACGACATCCTTCTCGGCATGGGTGGAGCCGATACGTTGATCGGCGGTGCCGGTGACGACAGGATCACGGGTGGTGCGGGTCGCGACGTCATGACCGGCGGGATCGGCAATGACCTCTTCATCTTCAATGCAGTGTCCGAGATCGGCAGCACCGTATCGACACGCGATGTCATCACCGATTTCGTCCATGGTGAGGACCGGTTCGACTTTTCTGCCATCGACGCCAATACCAGCCTCAGCGGCAACCAGGCGTTCTCCTTCCTCGAGACGCAAGGCGCCGCCTTTACCGGGGTTCGCGGCCAGATCCGGTGGGTGCAGGAAGACCCGGCTGGAACAGCAAACGACAGGGTCATCGTCATGGGCGACCTGAACGGCGATCGCGTGGCTGACTTCCATGTGGAGCTGACCGGCCTGGTGACGCTCACCGCCAGCGACTTCATTCTCTAGCCCGCTGCAGCCATTTTGGAATGCCTGGCCTTTCGCCGGGCATTCGCGTCACCGAACACAGAATTGACTGCCATCAATGCCGCGCGCCCGCCCCTCCTCCATCGTGTTCAGAGATCGAATCTGACGCTGGAGACAATAAATGTGCGGGATCGTGGGTATCGTCGGACAGCGCCCCGTGGCTGATCGTCTGGTCAGTGCTTTGGCGCGGCTCGAATACCGGGGCTACGACAGCGCGGGCATTGCAACCCTTCACGAGGGCGAGTTGCAGCGCCGCCGGGTTTCCGGAAAATTGGTGAACTTGGCGGACAAGCTAAGGCTCGACCCGATCGGCGGCCTCGTTGGCATCGGCCACACGCGCTGGGCCACCCATGGCGCGCCAACCGAGATCAATGCCCACCCTCATGCCACGTCCCGGGTCGCCGTGGTTCACAACGGCATTATTGAAAACTATCGCTCGCTCCTGGTCGAACTTGCGGCCGATGGCTACCTGCCCTCGTCACAGACAGACAGTGAAGTAGTGGCCCTGATGGTGACCCGCTGGATGGATCTGGGGCTGTCACCAGTCGCTGCGGTACAGGCGACCGTCAGCCGCCTGCAGGGCGCATTCGCCTTGGTGTTCATGTTCCAAGGAGAGGAAGATTTGCTTGTCGCAGCCCGGCAAGGCTCTCCCCTCGCCATCGGCTACGGCGATGGTGAAATGTTTATCGGGTCCGACGCCCTGGCGCTGTCGCTGTTCACCGACCGCGTGACATATCTGGAGGAAGGGGACTGGACCGTCGTGACCCTGCAATCGGCTTCGATCCGAAGCCGCGACGGTCATGCTGTGGACCGCTTGGTTCAACTCAGCAACACGTCCTCCAACGTTATCGAAAAGGGGCCCTATCGCCACTTCATGCTCAAGGAAATTCATGAGCAGCCGGATGCCGTGTCGCGCGTCGTGGGGCGCTACATCGATCGAGCAGAACGGACCTTGGCACAATCGCCCCCCCTGTCGTTCGACTTCGCCACCCTGCCCCGCATGACCGTTTCCGCCTGCGGCACCGCCTACTTGGCTGGTCTCGTCGGCAAATACTGGTTCGAGAGCCTCGCGCGCTTGCCCCTCGACATCGACGTTGCTTCGGAGTTCCGCTACCGCCAGCCACCGCTGCAGCCCGGCGGTCTTGCCATGTTCATCTCCCAGTCGGGGGAAACCGCCGACACCTTGGCCGCTCTGCGCTATTGCGCCAGCAACGATCAGCACATCGCAAGCGTCGTCAACGTCGCAGAATCGACCATTGCCCGGGAGTCCGGATCAGTCTTCCCGCTGCTGTGCGGCCCTGAAATCGGTGTCGCCTCGACCAAAGCCTTTACCGCACAGCTGACCACGCTGGCCTGCCTCAGCCTTGTCGCAGCCAAGGAGCGCGGAACATTGCCGGACGGCGCTTTCGAGAAGCTCATCGACGCGTTGACCGCGCTGCCCGCTGCACTCTCTCAGGCCCTCTTGGCAAGCGATGACATCGCTGAAATCGCCCGCGGCATCAGCAAGGCCAAGGACGTGCTGTTTCTCGGTCGTGGCGCCCTCTACCCAATCGCGCTCGAAGGCGCTCTCAAGCTCAAGGAAATCTCCTACATCCATGCCGAAGGCTATGCCGCCGGCGAGCTCAAGCACGGCCCCATTGCCCTGGTCGACGATACGCTGCCGGTTATTGTCATCGCGCCCTCAGATGAGCTGACCGACAAGACCGTCTCCAACATGCAGGAAGTGCGCGCCCGTGGCGGGCAGATAATCCTGATAACCGATCCTAAAGGCGCGGCGATCCACGGAAGCACTGCGGCACAGACCGTCATATTGCCCCAGGTACATTCGTTCATCGCCCCGATCGTCGCCTCGGTTGCGATCCAGCTTCTGGCCTACCATACGGCTGCAATGATGGGTGCCGACGTGGATCAGCCACGCAATCTGGCGAAGTCGGTCACTGTCGAATAGAGGCAAGAGATAACGAAAGCATGGATGGCCGGCTCGCACCGGCCATTTCACATGGCCATTTGACGGCCCCAGTCCGCCTTGGCAGCCTGCAGGCGCTTGGCCGCGATGACGATGTCCACCCGATTGCGCGCGTCGAGCTTCTGCATCAGCCCGGTCATGTAATGCTTGACCGTCTGCTCCGTCAGCCCAAGGGTCTTGGCGATTTCCTTGTTCGTCTGCCCCAAAATGAGTTGGCCAACGATTTGCGTCTCACGGGCACTCAAGGTTGCGAAGTGATCCTCCGGAGCGCTTTTGAGCCGTGCGCGCATGGCCTTCAGCACCTCGGCCGAAAAGCGTTTGGAGATCACCAGCTCGCCGCGGGCACTTCCGCGCACCGCATAAAGAAGTTCCTCAACCGGATCGCTCTTGAGCACAAAGCCTGTTGCGCCGGCATCAAGGGCACGCACGGCGGAGTCGACGCTGCAATAGGCCGTATAAACCATGGTTCGCGTCGTCCCCGAAGCCGCTATGTCAGCAATGGCCTGGAACACGTCCCCTGGCATGGAGAGGTCGAGGATGGCGACGTCAGGTCGGCGCTCGGCCACCAGCTCGATTGTGGCTGGCGCCGAAGTCGCCTGCCCGATCACGGAAAAATCGGGATGGCGGCGCAGCACTTCCTCGACGCCCTGAAGAAAGATGGGATGGTCGTCGGAGATTGTAACGGTGCGGGAACGCAGCGAAGTGGACATTTATTCCTCTCGGAACGCGCGGGCAACCTGGTCGGTGAAGGGCTTGGCGAAGTAGGCGATGGCCACCTGTTCGGCAGTCGCGACGAACACTTCGACTGGCATGCCCGGGACAAGTCCCGTACTGCCAAGCTGCGAAAGATCGCCTGTGGCTTCAGCCTCAGCCAGGTAAAAGGTCTGACCGCTTCGCGGATCGCTGGTCGCTGCCGCAGAGATACGGGTAACGACGCCATCGATTTCGGGTGTGGTGCGCTGGTTGAAGGCCGAAAATCGCAGCTTTGTGGGCTGGCCGATATGCATCTGGTCGATGTCGTGGGTAGCGATGCGAAACTCGATTTTGAGATCTGCATCCGTAGGCACGATGGTCATCAATTTCTCGGCCGGCGTAATGACGCCGCCAAGCGTCGTCACCGACAGCTCGTTAATCGTGCCGCTCACCGGCGCGCGGATCTCTGTTCGGGTGAGCCGCGCTTCCACTTCCGTCAAGCGATCCTGAAGCTCGGCAACACGCGCATCCACCTGGCGCAGCTCGCGCAACGCCTCGGTGCCGCCCAGCTCATCGATGGACAAGATCTGCAGCTCGAGTTCGCTGATGCGGGCATGAGACCGGGCGATGCTGGCCGAAATCTCTCCTTGGCTGCCCACCATGCGCGCCAGTTCCCGATCCGTAGCATTAAGGCGCGTCGTTTCGATCAGCCCCTTGTCTGCCAAAAGACCCATGCGCTCCCGCTCTTCGCGGATCAGGACAAGCTCGTCGTCGAGCGCTTCGGCCTGGACGGTAAGGCCGGTAATCTCTTCCCGCAATTGCTCCACCTGCAACTGCAACTGGGCACGCTTGGAGTCCTGGTCCCGCCGGGCGCTGTCGAACAGCTGCTGTTCCCCGGAAAGGATCGGGTTTGCGTTTGGAAATTGCTCGAGATAGTCCTGTGGAAAGGCGATGGCGCCCGACGAACTCTGTTCAGCCCGAAGCCGCGATTGTCGAGCGACCAGCTCAGCCAGCTGCCCGATCAGAATGGACTTTTCCACCCTTATCTGGACGTCATCGAGACGCAGCAGAAGGTCGTCCTTGGCCACGACATCACCCTGCTTGACCATGATGGCGCGAACCACACCCCCATCCACATGCTGGACGACTTTGAGGTTTTCTTCGACCAGCACTGTACCGGCTGAAATGACCGCGCCTGAAAGGCGGGCCGTTGCCGCCCAGCCACCGATCCCAGCCAGGAGCAGGATCGCTGCGACGCTTCCGGCGATAACGCGACCTTTAAGGCCGAACCCGTCCGGAGCACGTGCCTTCCCGCGTCCCGCCGACAGCGCTTCTTCGAAGGAGGACAAATTATCGATTGTGGTCACGGCGCATTACTCCGGCTGATCACTCAGGTGATGATGTGTTCGAAATGGAAGGGAATGTGGAGGCCGTCGACATGGATCGTGATGTCGTAGTTGCCATCGCCATTGGCATCGGCCTCGATAATGGAGGTGTCGATATTGTCGTAGCGGCCGTAGCTGACTTTGATGGGAAAGATCCCGGTTTCCTGGGCATCGTCCAGATCGTCATAGAGGTCGTCGAAGCGTTCCTCCTCGGTCCGCTCCGCGCGCCGGGAAATGCTGTAGTCCGCCACGTGAATACGATCGCCGATCACAAAATCGAGGATCTGGTGCACGAGCTCGCTGCTCAGCACCGGGTCGGCATCGGTAACGGTGAAGATAAAGAGATCATCCCCCCTCCCGCCGCTGATGACCGTTGCCGTTGCGCCAATCACGAACGTGTCGTCGCCGCCACCGCCCAGGACCGTTTCGATGCTGCTGAAAGTGTCGGATCCGATACTTTCGCCCACAGCGGTGCCGGCGACGAAGTTCACAAACAGATCGTCTTCGGCATCGGAATAGTCGAGCGTGTCATTGCCCTCGCCGCCGTCGATCATGTCGTCGCCGGCATCGCCGATAATGCGGTCATCGCCTTCCCCGCCGGCAACCACGTCATTGCCGGCCTCGCCATGCAGGACATCGTTTCCGGCATCGCCATTGAGCGTGTCGTCGCCGTCGCCGCCCAAGATGAGGTCGTTTTCCGCGCCGCCTGAAAGCGTGTCGTTTCCAGCGTCGCCATAAAGGACGTCCTCGCCCGCGCCCCCATCGGCAACATCGTCGCCTGCTCCTCCGTGAATGACGTCGTCGCCGCTTTCACCCTGAAGGACGTCGTCACCGTCGCCACCATCAAGAATGTCGTCGCCCTCGCCACCCATCAGCAGATCGTCGCCCGCCTCGCCTTCCAGGATGTCGTTGCCGGCGTCGCCGAAGAGCCTGTCGTCGCCTGCGCCACCAGAGATGTGGTCGTTGCCGTTACCACCGAAGATGACATCGTTGCCCAGGCCGCCAAAGAGCTCATCGTCCCCCTCCCCACCCTGGATATGGTCGTGGCCCTTGCCGCCATCGACCACATCATTGCCCGCCCGCGCGTCGATGATGTCGTCGCCGTCGCGGCCGTCGATGTCATCGTCAAAAGGGGTACCGACAAAGACATCGTCGTGATTGGTCAGGTGCACCGTATTGCGCACAACCTCGATGGTTGCGGTCTGCATCACGCTCAGCAAGCCATCGGTGATCGTGTAGAAAAAGGTGAATGCCCCCAACATTCCGGGCAGTGTCGCGAAGCTCCAGCCATTGGCAGTGGGCGTCACCAAGTCGCCCGAAAAGACGACATTCTCCACACTCAGGCTGTCGCCATCCGGATCGGACGCCCCGAACAGCAGGTGGGATAGCCCGATCAGAACCGTCTGACCGGCGAAGACATCGTGGAGCCGGACCGGTCCCATGACCACCGGGGCACGATTGGAAGAAGGAATCTCGTTTTCCTCCTCCTCGTCGTCCGTATCCTCGTCGTCTTCGTCGTCATCACCCTTGTTGTCCGCCAATGGCGTGCCGGGCTTTGGTCCCTGCGGTTGGACGATCCTTGGAACGCCCGCTTCGCCCAATGGCATCGGCAGAGCCTGGACCTGCCGGGGCGCGCGATTATCGTTCTGTGGTTGGTAAGTGAACGCCGCTGGGAAAAATGGTGCCACATCGGCCCCAAGATGCTCGAACGATCCCGCCAGGTAGCGCAAGTCCATTGCCCCAGGCGCGTGAAAGAGCTCCACCCAGGCGCCGCCCGACGGCCCGCTGATGCTGTTCTGCATCGAGTCCTCACCGATGCTGCCGGTTTCCACCGGGTCGACATCCGGCGCGTCAGTGGCAAGCTCGAGACGTTCCAGCCTGCCGATCCGGGGTGCATGCGATCGGGGCTCGGTGCCGTGATCACCAGCGCCCTCGTCATTTGGCTGCGACATCACCGGCAGCGCGCTCTTGAGGTAGGCGGCGACACCCAGGATCAGCATCGCGAAATAGCCCGGGAGCCGGGACAGTTTTTCCGCGCTGGACTCATAGCGTTTGCGCGGGTCTTCGGGCTCTGTGGACCGGCTGGCTTTGGCTTGGATGATCATGCTGGCACCCCGGTTTCCATACGCGGCTCAACGACCTTGAGCGTGTTGGCATTGGCCTGGCGCTGACCCGCAACGATTTCTTCCTTGGGGCCGAAGGCTGTCATCCGGCCGTTCTGGATGACGGCCACCATGTCCACCTCGGCAAGGATCGATGGCCGGTGGGCGATGACCACGGCAATGCCGCCGCGGGCGCGGATCTGGCGAATGGCGTCATTGAGTGCCTGCTCGCCTTCGGCGTCGAGAAAGGAATTGGGTTCGTCCATCAGAACCACGAAGGGATTGCCGTAAAGGGCACGGGCAAGGCCGAGCCGCTGGCGTTGACCAGCCGAGAGCGCAGTCCCCATGGGCCCAAGCTGGGTGTCGTAGCCCTCGGGCAGACGCACGATCATCTCGTGAACGCCGGCAGCTTTGGTCGCGGCCACGATGGCGCGGGCGTCGCGCTGCGGCGAAAGGCGGGTAATGTTTTCGACGATCGTCCCGTCAAGCAGCGCCACGTCCTGCGGCAGATAGCCCACATATTGGCCGATCTTGTCCTCGTCCCACTGGTTGAGGTCCGCGTCGTCCAGGCGGATAGTGCCGCGCAAGGCAGGCCAAATCCCGGTGAGTGCGCGCACCAGCGTCGTCTTGCCGCCGCCGCTCGGACCGATAACGCCAAGCGCCTGCCCTGCCTTGAGCTCGAAGCTGACTTCCGTCAGCAACACCCGGCCCGATGTCGGCGCCGCCACGGTAACCTTGTCGACCTTGAGCGACTTGACCGGAGCCGGAAGGTCCAGCGGCTTTGTAAGACCGGCCAGCGCAACCATGGTGTCGCGAAGACGCTTGAACGACTGCCGTGCCGCAACGACGCCCTTCCAGTTGGCAATGGCCATGTCGATGGGGGCCAGGGCACGCGACGATGCAACGGACACCGCGATGATCGCGCCGGCGGACATCTGGCCCTGGATGGTGAGGTAGGCACCAAGGCCAAGCAGAGCCGATTGGAGGATCATGCGCAGCACGCGTGAGAAGGCGCCGAACGTGCCGATCACGTCGCTGGCTTGGGTCTGCAGCAGCAGATGCTCGCGGTTCGCTTCGTTGAAGCGCGCCACGGCG
The DNA here is from genome assembly GCF_016698665.1 of Devosia rhizoryzae. Classification (NCBI taxonomy): domain Bacteria; kingdom Pseudomonadati; phylum Pseudomonadota; class Alphaproteobacteria; order Hyphomicrobiales; family Devosiaceae; genus Devosia; species Devosia rhizoryzae. The sequence goes on along the minus strand of NZ_CP068046.1, from coordinate 1,039,359 downwards.
CGTCCAGCAAAGCCCATGGCCTTGAGGATGTCGGCATTGCGCGTGTTGGAGTCCGCAATGGCGTTGCGCAGCAACCCGGCCTGCTGTGCCGCGGTGGCGAGCTTGCGCGACTTGAACTCCGTCAGCACCGTCAGAAGTGTCAGGACGATCGCACCGCCAAGGGTGACTGCACCCAGAAGCGGATGAAGGAAGTAGACAAACAAGACGTAGAGCGGAACCCAGGGCAGGTCATAGAGCGCCACCGGCCCCTGCCCTCCCAAAAAGCCTCGGATCGTATCGACGTCCCGTCCGCGTTCCAGCGCCTCACTGGTTGAGAAGCCGAAGCGCGGCATGTCCACGCTCACCCGATGCGCGATCGGCGACAGCATCCGATCGAACCGGGCGCCGATGCGCACCAGCAGTTGGCTGCGGATGACGTCGAACAGGCCCTGGAAGAGGTAAAGCCCCACCGCGAGCACCGAAAGTGCGGCCAGGGTCGGGATACTGCCGCTGGTCAGCGCCCGGTCGTAGATCTGGAGCATGTAGAACGAGCCCGTCAGCGCCAGGACGTTGATGATGCCCGAAATCCAGAACAGAAAAACCGCGATGCTCTTGAACTGCTTGCGAAGCATGTCGTTGCCGCGCTGCTCGGCCATTGCCTTGCTTGTCGATGCCATGATGCGCCCCAGGAAGAAGTGAAGTTGAAAAAACCGGCCGGTGTAGCACCGGCCGGTTAGTTGGAGGCTAAAGGTTGAAGTCCGAGCCCGTCAGCACATGGTGGCCCGCGATATTGATGCGGAACTCGGGAGCAGCGTCCCCGGCGGTGTTGCCCGACACCACCGTATATTCCCCATCCTCCCGTGTTTCGTAGGTGATCACGAGCTGACCAGGTGCCGTCGCTGCCTGTCCCCCTTGCAGGGTGAAGGTGTCGTTGCCGGCAGCGGCAGAGTTGGCGTCGATGCCGGAAAGATCGATCTTGTCCCCTGCTTCAAAGCCGCGGATCGTATCGCCGTGAGCGGCGGTCGCCGAGCCGAACACGAAGATGTCCTGCCCTTGTCCGCCGTCGACAACGTTGACGGCATTGCTCATGACGATCCGGTCATTGCCCGAACCGGTGACGACATTCTCAACGCCATAAAGCGTGTCCGTGCCGCTCTGACTGCTGACGACGCTGCCCCGTCCATTGACGCCGGTTCCAAGATCGACGATCGCATTGGCGGTCAGGAAGCCCATGTCCAGGGTATCGATACCTGCATCGCCGGAGATATCGCCGCCGTAATAGGTGTCGTTACCGTCGTCCATGGAGGCAACGAACATGTCGTTGCCGGCTCCGCCAAAGACGGTGTCGTTGCCGTCGCCGCCGTCGATCAGATCGTTGCCGTCCTGACCGAAGAGCCGGTCGTTGCCCGCATCGCCGTAGATGAGGTCGTCATCGGCGCCGCCGAACAGATCGTCATTGCCGTCTTCGCCGAAGAGGATGTCGCGACCTGCTTGACCATCGGCAAAGTCATTGCCCGTTCCGGCACGGATCACGTCCGCTCCGGCACCAGCGATGATGTAGTCCGTTCCAGCAAAGCCGAATACCAGGTCCCCGCTCGATGTGCCGAGCAGCATGTCGTCCTGGGGCGTACCAACGACGTGCGTCGGGTTGATGGAAGCAGAACCATCGTCATCGCCATCATCGCCGCCGGAGTCCTCGTCCTGGTCATCGTCATCTTCGTCGATGTCCTGATCGTCCTCGTCCTCCTCGTCCTCATCATCGTTGTCATGGCCAACTTGAGGCCCGCTGCCGCTGGCGCGATAGCTGACGCTATGCTCGCCATTGCTCAGCGTCGTCACGCCATCGACGACCGAAGATGTGTAGCCCGAAGGATCAGCACCAAGATCGATCACGTCCTCGGGACGCAAGGTTCCCACAATGGTGTCGTGACCGCCATTGGAGCGGAACACGATGCGATGCGCAGAAGACAGGGCCGAGATATCGATCGTGTCATCGCCGGCATCGCCATCGATGGTGATGGTGTTGAGACGCAGGCTTGTGGCCGAGAAGTCGCCGAACACCGCAAAGGTATCGCCGCCTGCCGTCCCTGATCCGGTTGGATCGGCCCCATTGATCCGAATTTCCTCGATCTCGCTGAGTTCGGCGATAATGGAGGATGCGTTGGTCCCGTTACGAGTGACCACGATTTCAGACCCGGCGGCGAGGGACGTCGCCAGATTTCCGGCAATCGCCAGCCAGGCGGCCCGTGTATAGATGCGGTAGTCTTCAGCCGAGGCATTGCCAACGATCGAGAACGTATCGCCGGCTGCCCCTTCCGTGCCGCCATTGACCAGGTCACGCCCGTCGGTGGGAGCGGCAGCATTGGCGTTCCAGATGATGGTGTCGTCGCCGCCGTCGCCATTGATGATGTCGATGCCGCTGTTCGGTCCGAGTGCGACGGAGACATTGTCGATCGAGAACGTTTCGTTTTGATCGAAGCCGCTCGTCGTGCGGAGACGGATCGCAGAATGCGCCGGATCGAGATTGGCCGAGAAGTTGCCGGACGTATTACCGGCAATAGTGCCGAGGGACTGCCAGGTCCCACCATTGAGCGCTTCGACAACGATCGTTTCGCCGGCTGCCGCGCCCTGGTAGGTGAAGCTCAGGGTTGGTGCGGTAGCCCCGGTGAGATTGATAGCCCGGGCGATACTGTCATTGGCGTCGATCGTGGAAGCGAAGCGAAGCACGCCGCCGGTGATCAGGATGTCGCCGCTGGCGGCATTGTTGTTGTCGCCCGTTTCGGTCCAGTTACCGGCAAAGTTCAGCGTGCCGGTATTGTTGTTAAACGCTGCGGCGGCAAAGGCGTCGGCATATGTGCCAGCCGCGATGCCGGCACCACCAATGATGACATCATTGCCGTCGCCACCATTGATGACGTCTGCCCCGGCAAGCCCGTTGATGGTATTGGCCGCGGCCGTCCCGTTGAGCACGTCATTTCCGGCTGTCGCACCGGCAAGCACGGGGGCCGTCGTTGCAAGCGTGAAATCTGTCTGGTCGATCGCCGCCGTATTTGAACCATTGATGCGAATCGTGCCCTGGATTGCGGAATTTGCACCGTTCTCGCGAATGGTGATGATCGTGTCATTGCCCGCCGCCGTCTCGAAGACACGGGAGGCGAAGTTGGCTGCCGTGACCCCGAGGCCGCTAAGATCGATGCGATCCTGGTTGGCCGGCGTACCACCCGCAGAGTCGAAGCTGTTGATGATGTCGTTACCAAAGCCCGTAGCGTTGTAGATGATGGTGTTGAACCCGTTGCCGACGTCGATCGTGTCGTTTCCAGCGCCCCCGATGATGGTGTCATTGTCATCACCACCGTTCAGCGTGTCGTCGCCAGTGCCGCCGTCGAGCAGATCGTTGCCGTCATTGCCGACGAGGGTGTCGTTGCCCGCACCGCCGAAAAGCTGGTTCACGCCGTCATTGCCATTGATGACGTTGTTGAGCGCGTTGCCGGTACCATTGATCGCGGCATTGGCGCCGTTGAGATCGAGGTTTTCGACGTTCGCACCGAGCGTGTAGGAGATGTCGGATTCCACCCGGTCGACTTCCGTGGCCGCTGTGCTGGTGTTGGTTTCCGTAACGACGTCCCCGGCATCGTCGACGAAGTAGACGTCGCTGCCGTCACCGCCGATCATGGTATCGGCGCCCAGACCGCCAACCAGCGTGTCGTTGCCCGCCAGGCCGCTCAAAGTGTCGGCAAGGTCGCCGCCACTGATGATGTTGTTCAGCGCGTTGCCGGTACCGACGAATTGGCCGGCATCAGCGCCTTGATAGGTGAGGTCCTCCACATTGGCCATGAGTTCGAGCGAGAGGCTGGTGAGGAAGGTCTCGACGCGATCGTTGCCGCCACCGGCGAGTTCGACCACGACATCGAGCAGGTCGTCGACGCCATAGACGTCATTGCCCGCTCCGCCAATCATCGTATCTGCGCCCAGGGCACCGGCAAAATCCGGATTTGCCGGGTCGCCATTCGGTCGAGCGTCGAGCCGGTCGCTGCCGGAGCCGCCGACCAACAGGTCATCTCCGAGACCGCCGACCAGGTCGTTGTTGCCGGTGCCGCCAAAGATCAGGTCGTTGACAGTGCCGCCCGTAATGGCGTCGTTCACGCCGTTCTCACCGGCAATGAAGTTGCTGACAGTCGAGGCTGAGAGATTGACGCCGTTGGCAACGCTGTCGCGGGCATTCGGGTCGGCGCGGCTGATCAGGTAGTCGTCGGTGCCAAGCGCGTATCCGGCGTAAGTGGCACCGTTAAAGTTGATGCGTTCCACGCCGGTCCCAGCGACATTGCCGGAATAGTGGCCCGCCACCCTGATGGACTGGTTGGAGGTCGTGGTGCCATTGGTCAGCCCATAGTTGATGACCAGATCGCCATTGGCTGTACCGGTATTGCTGTCGCTGGCATCGAGGCTCGTAATGGTGCGGATCGCCAGGTCGGTCAGCGGATCGATCCCGGTGCTCGGCGCCAGGATAGAGATGCGGTCGGCAGTACCCTGGTTGGCAAGCTCGTTGATCACGTCATTGCCGTCGCCGAAGCCGAACGAGTAGGTATCGTCTCCGAGGCCACCGTTAAGAGTGTCGCCACCGGCTACCTGGGTGATGGTTACAGTGCTGCGGGTTATGACGAGGTCGTCGATGTTGACGACGTCGTTGGTCTCATTCATCGCGCTTGCAACAAAGCGAACAGATGCATTCGGGAATGGACCGGTTGCGGTGTAGCTGTAGTTCTGGTTCGCACCGTTGCCCGTGATAGTGGCCATCGGCACCCAAGTGGTTCCGTTAGCAGTGAATTCAGCGACAACGGACTCGCCCGCTTCAAGGCTGTCTGGGTTCGCCGAGAAGGTGATCGTCACCGTGTCAGCGCCGACGAGATTGACGGCACGAGTAATTGTTGCACCGTTTGCGGGACCTGTCTGGTTGCCCCCAATGTTCTGGGTGCCACCTACGATTCGCAGGGTATTGTTCCCGTCGTCGATACGGATCTGACCGCTTCCGGCATTATTGTTGTCGCCGGTCTCGACCCAATCGGGGTCCCAGTTCGGCCCCCCGTTGCCAAAGCTGCTGGTGTTGAAATTGTCCGTAAATGTGGTCGTCGTCGTGGACGACGACGCCGCTGTGCCATCTGCGCCGCCAACGAGAATGTCGTTTCCGGCGCCGCCATTCAGTACGTCCGACCCGGCCAGACCGAGGATCAGGTCATCCCCTGCCGTTCCGTTCAGAACAGGCTGGTTGAGCGGAGCCGAGCCCTGCGGCGCCAGTCCGTTGTCGCTGAACGGCGTTCCCACGATAATGTTGATCGAGGTGCCATCGCTGAACTGCAGCCGCTCGATGTTGCGCAGCATGTCAGTGCCGTCGGTAGCAAGACCACCGGCATGGGTCACGACAAGCGTGCCGTCGGCATTGGCGGAGAACGAGTAGTTCGCCCGCACGTCCGAATAGAGCGCCGTGTCGATATCGGCTACGTTGTCCGCACCTTCAGAGGTGATGTCGCGAACGATCTTGAGCTGGCCGGGATTGATCTTGCCGGACATGACGTCCGAGACCAGCGTCTTCATCGACGTATGGTAGCTCAACACATTCGTGCCGGTCGGTCCATTCTCGTCGAAACTCGACATGACGGCGATGCGGACCCGCAGCCACTTGTCGCCATCGATGATGTCGTCGCCGCCGCGACCCTCGATAAGGTCGCTGCCATCGCCGCCGAGCAGGATATTGCCGCCCACAAACCTGCCCTGTGCGTCGAACGATGCGGGACCCGCGCCGTTCAACAATTGCTGCAGGCCGGTGATCAGCGCGATGCCTTCGGCGTCCAGCGCACTGCCGCGGAAGCCTTCGGTCGGCACATCGGCCGCGGTCACGTCGGTGCCGCGGATCACGTCGGCAAGGCGGGAGCCAGAAGCGCCTTCCACCTGGGTAAAGGTGTCGAGGGCAACATTGGCAGGCAGAACAGGCAGGCCGGGCAGGATTTGACGGGCTAGGTCGACGTCGACGACGAAGTTCATGTCGGAATAGGTCGCCCAGTCATAGCCGGACATGCCATCGAACTTGCCGCGGCCGAGGCTGCCGAAATAAATGTCGTCGCCGCCTTCGCCGATGAACTCGTCAAAGCCGCCGTCGCCGTGGAACACGTCGTGACCCTTGACCGAGTCGGCCTGGAACTGGTCGTCGAAGTCATCGCCGACCGCGCCGGTCCAGGCACCGATTTCGATCCAGTCATCGCCTTCGCCGCCAAGGGTTTGCTCGGTGGTCTTGCTGCCGAGGACGAAGTCGTTGCCGACCCCGCCGAACGCTTCGTCGAGCGTGTCGGCACCGAGAATGATGAAGTCCTGGCCTTCGTCGCCGACGATCAGATCGACGCCAGCGCCGGCATTGATGGCGTCATGTCCGGTCCCGGCGCGAATGATGTCGTCGCCGAAGAGGTCGGAAATGATGTCGTCGCCTGCACCGCCAAAATAGGAGTCGTTGCCGGAACCGCCTTCAAGCCGGTCATTGCCGCCATCGGCATAAAGGGTGTCGTCGCCTTCGCTGCCGATCAGAATATCATTGCCGTCCGTACCACCGAGCAGAACGTGGTCGGTGCCTGTGTACTTGAGGTAGTTCGTGTCGGTTCCGGGGGTAGCCGGATTGTTGCGGATCACCAGAGGCGTGAGGATGCTGCCGCCGGCCGGATCTGCATTGCCAAGCCCCGGATTCCATTGCCTGGTCTGGTCGACTTCAAGAATGAGGCCAGGCGTCGAGAACACGTCCGAAGGCAGGTGCCCTGCGTCAGCATTGAGGCTGATGATCTTGGCGAAGGTGTTGTTCTCCATTTCCGACAGCAAATGGAGGCCGTCAAGGCGCTGGAGGTAGTAGAACCGATCGCCGTCCTGGAGCTGCTCGAGCTGAACTTCGAAGACGAAGTTGAAGGTCGAGCCAAGCATGCCGCCAAAAGGCAGGATCTTTTCGGCCAGGCCGCCGATCCAGAGGTCGATGAGATCAAGACCGGTGATGGTCACGCCAGTGACCGGATTGCTGGCCCAAGCCCCGGTGCTGTTTAGGAAAGCCTCGGCATCCGCCGGAACGCCGATCGTGCGCGCTTCATTGGCGGCGGTATTAGGATTGTCGATTATGGTTTGCTGCACGCCGAAGATGATCGCCATCGCAGCAGCGCGCTTGCCTTCCACCGTCGATTCGCTGGTGATCGAGCTGTGCGTGCCATAAGCGGCCATGAAGTTGATAACCGACGCTTCATTCTTGAGATTGCCGGCGAACTCGACCCAGCTGTCATAGGGCTTGAGTTCAGGCGCGTGCTGGCTGGCTTCGAAGAAGTCGCGGCGAGCCGCATTAAGCGACGGCACGCCGACATCGCGGCCACGGGCAAGGTTGATCGTGGAGAGGTCGAGCGGCAGGCCGAGCAGGTTGTTGCGTAGCGCGCTGGTAACGAACTCGTCGATTTCGTTGCCGACCTGGCGCGTCATGCCGCGAATGATGTCGCCGGCCGCAATGTTGTCCGCCACGGTGTGGCCCGAGTCGAACTCGATCGGGTTGAGAAAGCCCTTGATGAGGCTGATCTGGTCGTTGGTGAAGGAAGAGTCTAGCCGATCGATCTGCTCGTTCAGCATCGAGTGCCCAAACCGGTACACGACATGAGCGAACTCGGCGACTATGGTCGGGTTGATGTCTGCGTGATAACCGTCGGGAACCACGAAGAAGTCGATGTTCGGCTGAATTTTGCGGGCAAAATCCTCGAACACCGTGTGCTGGTACTGCATTTCGGTGCCGAACTTGGCAGCCTGGAACAAGCGCTCGCCATCCCAGGTCAATGTCGCCGCATAGGCCGCGATCGCAGCGGCATCAGTGGGAAGGGCATTAACCTGGTCCTGCGTCAGGTCGAGCCGCAGCCACTCATTGATGAAGGCCATGTCCTTGCTGGCGAGCACCATTTCCTTGGTGTGTTCGACCAGCCGATTATGCTCGGAATGGAAGATATGGTGGACCGCGGTGAGGCCGATATTCTCGTTCACGCGGCCATCGCCGGCGATGAAATGGGCGTCCAGTAGCTCGTTGTCATAAACAGCGGGATTGTTGCCCGGGTTTTGCAAGCCAATTTCGATGTCGCCATCCGCAAGGCCATTGGGAACCGCGTCATGAGCAATGTCCGCAAGGAATGCTGCATTGATGCGGATCGCGGTGGCAAGACTGACCGGTGCACTCGGTGTGCCGGAAATCACGATATCATCAGCAGTGTTGGGAATGCCGTCGGCGCCTACACCGGTAATAACCTGCGCAAACCCTTGGGCATTAGGGATGAAGTTGCCATAGGCATCGGTGCGCAATAGCGGCACGGCGCCGACATCCTGATCGGTCAGCAGGATGCCAAGCATCTTGGCCTGCTCCTTGACCTCACCCCAGGTGGCCATGCCCCCTGCGCCTACACCGGTCGTGCCGTTGTTTGCGTCACGACCCTCGATCAGATTGCCCGTTGCGTGCGGCTTTCCATCCGCTCCCATCGCATATTGGCGCAGGAAGACCTGGTGCGATGCGTGGGAGGAATAGGTCTGGTTCTGGTCGACAAACGGCGTCGTGGTGTTGACGGGGCGCACGTCGTCGGCAGTACCCATGACACCATCGGCACCAGGCGAGACCGTCGCGCGGGTAAGCACCATGAAGTTGGTGTGGCTGCCTTCCACATAGAGTGGGTCATCGGGCTGCAGCGGGATGAAGACCGTGCCGCTGCCACCCTTGTTCACGAGGTCGAGGCCGTGGTCGAAGAACTGGCCAAAAAGGGTGAACCAGGAATTGAACGGAGCTGAAAGTCCGACGTCTGGTGAAACGTTTGAGATCTGGACATTGTCGCCATCCATGACGATGCCGAACGGTACAAGCGCTGCGTCACGTGTTGCGCTCGCCGCTTCCAGGTTGACCACAGTGAGATCGTGAGCCGCGGTTGCAGTGGCTAGCGCATCAAGTGCCGTCTGTTCTGCCTGACTCGGGGGAGTGTCCGGGTTGCCATCGTTGAGCGCATTGGCAGCTGTCTTGGCGGCATCCATGACGACGCGCGCCTGGTATTCGGCATCCGCAGCAGGCTTATAGGCCTGGTAGATTGCCTGGACCAAGGCGACATTGACAAGGCTTGCTTCCATCACGCCGCCGAGCTGCAAACCCTTGATGATCGCGGCCGGATTAGACAGCGTCTGGTCGACAATCAGGTTGGAGATCGTGCGCAGACTGGAGTCGAATACCAGCGAGTTGGGGTTATTGGATGGGTTGTAGTTTGGCGACGTCGGCATTGCGGGCGCCGGTCCAGGACCATCAGGGTCAAAGAACGTGCCATCTGCGGTGCGGTATTGCGGGTTCAGCAATTCCGGGAATGGCAGGTCGGCCGCACCCCATTTTTCCTGGCCCGGCAGCAGGTTGTTGTAGGAGCCGTCAACGGTACGGAGCCCCAGGCTCAACGTATAGGCTGGTACGGAGCCGACCTGGCCTGCCTGACCGACGCCGTAAAGCGGAGCGGCGTTGGGATCGTTCGGATTAGCAACATAAGCAGCGTGCTTTTCCGCGATCTTGATCTGCTCGAGAATAAAATCGAGGTCGCTTCTGATGTAGGTTACCATAATCGTCTCCCCACGTGATCGCGACAAGCCCATCTGGTCGCGTGACGTCCATGGAGGCACTATGGCGGGTCGGAAGGCGGCGGATAACGTCGGGAGGTCCCCCGACTTTTTCCCTCATAGTCTCACCAGCCGCTAACGCGTCGGCTAGCCAGAACTAACCAGGTGGCTAGGACCTTGGTCTCTGAAATGATGAGCGCTGGTCAGATTCGACCAGATGCAGAGGCTCTTGCGTCAATATTTCTGTCTTTATACTTGGACAGCAGCCGTGCAATATTCCGGATGAATGTTCGCCCTGGCGACCCTTCGGGATTTTTACTGATCGGACGGCGCGGTGTCTCAATCCGTCACTATCGTTCTAGCCGATAGTCAGCAGATCTTTCTGCTCGGTCTGCGGGAGGTCTTTGCCAGGTCAGACGAGATAAGCGTCGTGGCAGAGGCGCACGATGCCATGGAGGCAATGCGCTTTGCCGCTCAGCATCAGCCCGACATGCTGCTGATCGAATTGTGGATGCAGGGCCACGATAGTTCCGAGCACTTCGAAGAGGTTTTTTCGGCGAGCCCGAAAACCAAGGTCGTCGCCCTCGCCGCCTCCGAAAGCAACAAGGATATGGTGTCAGCCATGAGCGCGGGTGCATCCGGCTTCGCTTCGAAGCACGCCACGCCTGATGAGCTCGTTTCCATCATTCGCCGTGTCCACGAGGGCGAGACTTACCTGTCGCCTCAGGCACTCGCCGGCTGGCTGGCTGGGCTGAAGGCAACGCCGCGTCAGGAAAACAGTGCAGCGTCCGGCATAAACCTGACATCGCAGGAATTGGCGGTGCTTTCTGCCATTACGGAGGGCAGAAACAACAAGGAGGCTGCCTCCCTGCTCGGCATCAGTGCGGCGACCGTGAAATACCACCTGGCGCATATTTTCGTTAAACTCGGCGTGCGCAATCGTGTCGAGGCCGCCGTCCTGGCGCGCGGGCTTGTCGAAGACAAGGACGTGTAAGCTGGGCGCTCAGGATCGCGCAGCCTGAGACACTGGCCGTTGGGCCAGATACTTGCTCAATTCAACCGCCACTTCCGGCGTCAGAGGACCTTTCCGGCAAATCTGCTCGATATGCTGCTGGGCGCATACCTGATTGATGGCGGAAATGGTTTGCCGCGTGAGGTAACCGCTCAGCGGGCCATCGTAAAGACCGGCGTCGCGAAGCCCGTACTGAAGCGCGTAGACATAGGCATTCTTGTCACCCCAGAACAGCATCTGCACGGCCCGCGAGAGATCCGTCGGAGCTACGCCCCTAAGCGCCGATCCAATCTGGCCCAAGGACTCCTGGGTAGCCGGGGTTGCGGCACGCAAGGCCAGCGTCTCGAACGCCACCGCTTCTGTCGTGAGCAAGTCAGCATGGGCGTCCAGCAGGCTTTGTGCCCGCCGTACGCTGGCCTTGAGCCCAGGGCCGCCCGAACGATAGACCTGCAGCAGGAGCCTCAGGGCCGCCGGGTCCCCCGCGTCGATCTCCCCGAGCAGACTGGCCTCGGCCACCTTGGCCCCGTCGCTGCCCATCAATCCCATCGACTGCAAACGAGCACGCTCCACCATGGCACCAGGCAACTGGGCAGATGCAGCCTCCTGTACAAGCTCGATGCCCTCTGACCGGTGTTTTGGCGCGAGGGGGCCCGTTGCCAGCATCATGCCAAAACGGAGCATGGCGCCTTTATCCCCTCCTTGGAGCGCTGCCTCCGAATAGGCGCGGGCCTGCTCGAAGTCTGGCGTCAAGTTTCGCCCGTCAGCGAACAGCCCACCCAAGGTACCGTTGGCCCAGCCGCTGCCCCTTGCGGCAACCTCCTGCAACAACGTGATGGCCTGCTCCGTGTCCTTTTCGACCCCTTTACCCTCAAGCATCAGCAAAGCCAGGCTGATCTTGCCGACGTCTTCGCCAGCGTCAGCAGCGTCTGAAAAATAGCTGGCCGCGCGCACCGGATCGGCACTGACCGATCCCTTGCCGGAAAGGTACAGGTAACCCAGTTTGATTGCTGCAGCAGGCAGCCCGGCTTCTCTCGCGGCCTGATAGGCAGCGATCGCACCCTCTGCATCGAGGGGCACATTTTCGCCCGATGCCAGCACGTCGCCCAGCTGTATCTTGGCCCAGCCGTCGCCAATAGCCGCCACGTCCCGCAGCAGCGAAAGCCCCCGAACCGGATCGGCCTGGATGCCCTCGCCCTTGACCAACATCATGCCAAGCCGGCTCTTGGCACTATATTCCCCCAGCGCTGCGGCCTGTTCGTAGTAGCCGGCCGCCTTGGCGATATCCGCCTCGATCTCACCAGCGCCCACCGCGTAGAGATTGCCCAGGCTTGCCAAGGCCGCGGCATTTTCATCCTCGGCAAGCGGCTGGAGCAATGCCAATGCGCGCGTCCCATCAGCCGCGACCTTCTCGCCCCTGATAAGCAGGTCGGCCAAGATGGTCGTCGCCCAGACATCTCCCGCCTTGGCGGCGCCATCGAGCAGGTCTACAGCACGCCCGATATCCTGAGACGACCCCTCCTCGAGCAACATCAAAGCCACCTGGATGCGGCCGGTGGCGTCATCGGCGGCCAGCGCCTGTTCGAAATAGTCCAGCGCAAGCGGAGTGTTGGCCGCCACCCCGCCTGCGCCGTTTCGAAACATCAGGCCGATGCGGCTCAGCCCTGCAGCATTGCCCAGCTCCGCGGCCCGGCCGTAAAGGTCTATCGCCTTGTTGGCGTCCTGAGGGACAGCAATGCCTTGGGCGTAGATGTCCGCCAGCTGCAGCATTGCCCAGGTATCACCACTCTCCATGACGGGCTCGAGCAGGTCCAGTCCGCGCTTTGCGTCAGCCCTGCCCCCCTCTCCTGCCAGCAGCATGAAGCCCAGCCGGTTCTTGGCGGAGAGGTCACCGGTGTCGGCAGCCTGAGTGAAAAGCCGCCGCGCCAGAGGCAGATCGGCAGCCACCTGCCCTGCGCCCTTGGCATAGATGTCTCCGAGCCCCACCAGCGCCGCCGCGACGCCTTGGTCGGCATAGGGCTGCAAAAGGGCTTTCGCCCGCACCCCGTCCAGCGGCACAACCTTGCCCTGGGCGTAGAGCCCGGCAAGGATCGTGGCCGGCCAAACCGCATCTTCCGCAGCCGCTTCCTCGAGGATGCTCACGGCGCGATCGATGTCCCTCGCCTTTCCATCGGCAAGCAGCATCAGCGCCAGATTGACCCGCCCACCCATGTCGCCTAGCGAAGCGGCCTGTTCCAACAGAGCCATTGCCCTGGAGGCATCAGGCTGCACCGAACCAACGCCAGACTGATACATCTGCGCCAAACGCACCATGGCGGGCGCATTGCCGGTCTCGGCAGCTTGGCTGAAATATTCGATCGCCCGTTCCGCAGGACTTGCCTTGCCGCCGGCATAGATCTCGCCCAGCTGGATCGATATCCAGGGATCGACCGGCGTGTTGAGGTCTTCGAACATGGCAACCGATCGGGGAACGTCGGCAGCAATGCCCTCCCCGTTGAGAAGCATCAGGGCGAGTTGATACGCGCCGTGGCGGTCCCCAGCTTCCGCGGCCCGCGCGAAATACCGGGCGGCGCGCGGCAGATCGGGCGCGATCATCCCGGCCCCCTTGGCGAACAGGTCGCCCAGCCCCGCAACAGCGCCGACATTGCCCTTTGCCGCCTGCGGGATCAACAGCGCCATCACCTTGCGCCCGTCCTGCGGCACGCCTTTGCCTTCGAGGTAAAGACCCGCCAGGATGCTGGTCGACCAGGCGTCCCCTGTGGCTGAAACCTGTTCCAGAAGCGTGGCAGCGCGAGCCCAGTTCAGTCCTTGCTCCAGCTCGTCGAGCAGCAACCGCGCCAGCTCAATCTTCGCCGCCAGATCCCCTCCGGCTGCCGCAAGTTCGAGTTGAGCTTTGACGCAGGCTCGATCCTGCGGCGCACACTCAGCCTGGCGGCCCTCCGCTGCCATCGGCGCCGCTCCTGCAAGCGCCGACAGAATGAACAAAGTTGACCAAAAGCGCATTTGCACACTCCCCGCTGAGTGGGAGCACACTGCCGCTCGGGCCCGAAAATGCATTGATCCTCATCAATGACTTGCCAGCGGCGAGCACGCTTCGGCGGCCCAAATTCTCGCCTTGCACCTTTTCCCCGCTCAGGCGTTGAGCCTTCTCAACAAAGGAGCAGCCCATGCCCGACTATCAACTCACCCTCAGCAACGGCACCAGCATCGGCTTCAGCGACGAGCGCGAACTCGACGACATCATCGAGTCGGTAATCGAAGAGGGCTTCCTGCGCATTGGCGGTGAGCGAACGCTGGTCGAACAAGGCGCACCCATCGAGGGCGATTTCGTTGCTTTCGAAAACCACATCATCAGCATTTCGACCTGAAACAGGAGCCGAGCCATGCGCGCAAAGATTAGCAACGGCGCCAACGACCGGCCAATTGACGAGACCATCGCCCAGACCGGTGCCGGCCTTCCCGACGACAGCAGCAAGCCAGTCGACGTCAGCGATGCCGAGATCGAACGCGTCCGAAAAAAGCTAACGGCAGACCAGATGCACACGCCCGGCATGCCCTACGACGTCGATCACGCCCAGGGCAAAGCTCGTAAAGAAGAATAGCTGATCCGAACGCCGAGGCGCCGTCAGCCGGCGGCGCCTATTTGCGCAGGGCCTGAGAGGCGGCGAGCCGCCAAAGTACTGGGTCGCCCTCTTTCAGCACTTCGAGCAGCGCTTCCTTCTCCCGCCGATAGACATGCCAAAAGCTCGGATCGTGTTTGGCGATACTCTTGGTGTTGTCGATCAGGTCGGCCAGCTTGATCGTCTTGGCCGCCGGCGTTGCCTTGGCCGTATGCAACAGGTCAAGATGCTTGCGCTTGCGCCGATTGCCATCCGAAGGTTTTGAAACGTCGGTGAGCCACCCCACAAGCTCGGCGACTTCCGGACCAAACTCGGCTTCGATCTCCTCGATCGTCACCGGCGTATCTTCGACCACATCATGCAGCAGCGCCGCCGCGATCATCTCTTCGCTGTGCGCTACGGTGCGAACGATCTCGGCGACGGCGAGAGGGTGAACGATATATGGCTCACCCGTATACTTGCGCTGCTGGTCGATGGACCCATGCGCCGCAGTCGCGAACGCTCTTGCCCTTTGTTCGAGCTCGCCCAATCTCACCTCCCGCTGCTGATCTGCAACGTGGCAGCCAGCGCTTAAGTGCCACGCTGCCACGCCTCCTAAGGCCTCTTCCAGATCATGTTGGACCAATAAAGCGAGCTGTCGGGTCCTTCCACTTCCCAATCTTCGAACAGTGTTCGAATGCGCAGCGCCTCAAGCCGTGTCCCATTGCCGAGCAACAGCGCAATATCGCCGCGCGTGAGATCGAGCTCGGCGCGCAAACAATGCTGCCCCTCGAGAGCGGCGGTGAGCTGGGCGATCGCATCGATGGGCGGTCCACCAAGGCGGCTGAGGTGATCAAAGCTGGTCACCGCGCTTTCGCCGCCGACGATGAGGCGCCAATAGTAGAACTTGAACAAGGCGCCATTGGCCAGTGCCACATAGGCATGAGCCGAGCCTTCGCCTTCTGCATTGGGGTGAAAGGCTCCACGCACAGACACAACCGGACCATCGAGCAGCATCGGCCAGTCGGCGAGATATCCTTCTCTGATCACCTGAATTCATCCTCCGCCACAGCGGCATACCAGGCCGCGTAGGGCGTGTTCTTTGCCAGATGCCGATTATAATCAGGCGCGCCGTCGGTCCACCAGACCGGGCCGCGTTCGCCAAGCGCCTGCTTGGCACGATCCACATCGCGGCGAGCTTTAGCCTTTGCTTCTGCGTCCGGCGAGCGCACTCTTCGCCTTGCATCCATCAAGTCATCGACCAGCCGCTGGCGCTCCGCCGCGCTGAGGTCGGGATTGCTGCTCCGCCACAAACGGCCGCGGACCACGATATAGCGGCCATCCGGGGTGTGAAGGACGGTTTGGGTAAGCCTTGTCATACCTCATCAATGCGGATCGGCCCATCGGGTGCCGGCTGCTGTGGCAATTGCCCGCGTTCAACCTCCGCAGGATGGACGCTTGCCAGCCGCCCTGCTAGGCAGGCTCAGTCTTTGGAGGCGGCGCGCTTGGCAGATCCCAAAATCTGGTTTGTGACCAACAATACCGCAGCGGCCGATGCTGCCGCCGACCGGCTGCGCGCCCGCTATGGCAACTGCGAGGCCGAAGACGCCGATCTGGTTGTGGCACTGGGCGGCGATGGGCTGATGCTCCAAACTCTCCATCGTGTCATGGGCCGCAACGTGCCCACCTATGGCATGAACTTCGGCTCTGTCGGATTCCTGATGAACGAGTTCAGTGAAGACAAGCTGGAGCAGCGCCTGGCCGAGGCTCAGCGCACCCATATCTATCCGTTGTCGATGACCGTGCTGGACGCTTCCGGCCGGACCCAGTCGGCACTCGCCATCAACGAAGTGTCGCTCTTTCGTTCGAGCTATCAAGCGGCCAAGCTACAGATTCTGGTCGATGATGCCGTGCGTCTCGAAGAGCTGATCTGCGACGGGGCGCTGCTCGCGACCCCGGCCGGCTCCACCGCCTACAACCTTTCGGCCCATGGCCCGATCCTGCCGATCGAGGCCGAACTCCTTGCGCTGACGCCGATCTCCCCATTCCGGCCCCGTCGCTGGCGCGGCGCCATCCTCTCCAATCGGGCAACGGTCAAGTTCATCACCCGCGAGGCGGACAAGCGGCCCGTCAGCGCCGTGGCGGATAATGTCGAGTTCCAGAACGTGCGCGAGGTTACGGTCGCCGAGGACCGTACGCACCGCGTGACGCTGCTGTTTGATCCGGGGACCAGCCTCGAGGAACGGGTCCTCAGCGAGCAGTTCCGCTTCTAGGCTGCGGGCAGCTGCAGCTGCGGCTCGTCTTCGATCAAAGGGAGCGCCAGGACGCCGGTGCTGCTTTCGGCAAAGGCGCGCATGACCCCGCGCGCTGCCTGCCGCGCCAAAGTGACGTTCTGCGCGCTAAGGTAGGAGAAGGCCTCCTCGAGCTCGGGCGGGATGTCACCGTCATACTCGGCGATCAGCTCTTCGGTCAGCGCCGTCACCACATAATGGCGGGCAGCGACATCGTCCGACAGGTCGGCGGTGCGCGCGAGCATGATCAGCCGAACCAGAAGCCGGCTGATTGCCGGATCAAGACCGCACCGCAGGAACAAGGCATTGAGCGCCGGGCGGCTGCCGTTTTCGAGCAGCACAAAGACCTTCTCTCGCGACAGCTGTGCCAATGACGCAAGGCAAGCGGAAAAGAACATCACATGGCCGGTCACCATGGCCTGAAGCAGCAGGCGAGTGTTGAGCTGGTCACTGCCCACAAGGCCATCGACGAATGCCGTGTCGTCGCTGGCAGTTTCGCCGATCACCGTCAGAGCGTTATCAGTGCCGTCCCGCAGCAGTCGTTCGAGCCGCTCGGGAGCTAGGGCACCCTTGACCATCCGGCATTCGCGCAGGCTTTCGGTAGCGCGGCGGACCAGCACCAAACGGGCTGAGGCCGGCAGGTCCGGGCGGCACAGCAAGGCGCCACGCATCTTCGCATCGGCACCCTTGCCCGCTGCAAGACTATCAAGCAGCGCTGCACCGAAGGGGACCTCCGGCCGGCGCAACAAACCAATCGTTAGCTCGTCCTCGCCCCGCGCCACCAATGCGGACACGAGGCGAAGGCTGAGCACGCGCCGTTCCGCAACGGCCGCCAAGGTGGCAACATCGCCGCTCCGCACAATCGGCAGAAGGTCGGCATCGACCAGCAAAGGCGAATACTGGAGGACAGCTCGAGAAATGATAGGACTGTCGCCCAGCATGGCCACGATGATCGGCCGCGGAGCGTCAGGAGAATGGAGCAGCCCATAGGCCAGCGCGGCCCGCACCTTCACAGAAGGATCGTCAAGGAAGCCGATCAGCGCCGCATAAAGGGCGGCATGCTCGTCGGCAGGCCCGCGGTGGTCGAGATAGGCAAGAGCCGCAAGATGAGCCGCATGTCCGCGCTCGTTGCTGTCGCTCGATTGCGATAGGTCCGCAAACGCCTGGTACCCGATCATCACTCTACTCCACACACCGGGAGCAAGCTTATCCGGGAGTGTTTAAGGAACGGTTCACCATAACCGTCGTCAGCCAAGCAGCATCGGCACGAGGATGATCAGCAACTGCCAGAGCAAAAGCGCGGCGAGCCAGCTTGCCGCGGCGAAGCCAAGAATGACCCAGCCGCGGGGCACAGTGTGCATCATTTCGGCGATGGGCCTGTTCTGCATAGGACGCTCCGAATGGGTTACTGGCTATAGAGCTGGGTGAAGAACGGGCTAGCCGCTTCCCCCGCTCCTCGGTCATCATCCAGAGCCTCGGGCTCGGTCCGAAACAATCCGGTAAAAGACATATTCTCTTCCGAAAACCGGGATGGCAGCGGAGCTTCGACCGGGCGGGCTGGTGTAGCTCCCTCACCCGCCATTTGCTGCACGGCAAAGGGCGAAGTTACGCCTTCATGCTTTGCGACAAGCACCTGATAAACCTGCCTGATGGTGCGCGCATTGCCGGACTGATCATAAAAGATTGCGCGGTTCGCCTGCGCCTGCCGGGGAAAGAGGTTCACCGCCACCTGATCGGGATTTTGCAGCCCGGCCCGGAACATCTTTTCCGCGCCCTGGGCACCCAGGAAATGGGCGATGTATAGCTCTCCAGGGCTCGGCATCCGGCCAAAACTGTTGCGCAGATATTCGCCATTGCCTCGCGTGAACGCTGCCGCCAGATCTGCCGCGACCTGCGGATCTTCGCGCAGCCGCAGGATCTCGGCCCGAGCGCCAGGGTCGCGAACCACGTAATCACCGCTCGATGTCACCTCGATGCGGTCGGCATAGTTGCCGTAGCCGAGGCGCGGGCCGTCCTGCTTCATCACCTGCAGCCAGGTGCCTTCAAGAAACTGGAAAAGCCCGACGGCCGAGGACGTGCTGGCGCGCGCACCAGGGTTGAGACTGCTTTCCCGCATCGCCGTCTGCAGCAGGTAGCTGAAATCGACGCCGCTGCGATCGCCCGCAGCGGTCAAAGCGTTCGCGACGCTCTGCGGAACTGAAATCGGCTGCACACCCATCGGCGGACTTCGTGATCGAATCAAGCGCCGCTAAGCTAGCACGCGCGGCTGCCCAGGTCTGTTGACCATTACGCGACCTAGGCCTGCCAATAGCTCACGACATCATCGAGGGCCGGGCGAGGACGATCTTCCAAGGTCGTCTTGGCAGTCCCGATATGAACAAAGGCCACGATCCGCTCGCCGGGCCGGACGCCGAGCATCTCGCCCGCCGCCGCGTCGAAGGCATACCAGCGCGTCACCCACGAAGCCCCAAAGCCCAGGGCCGCAGCCCCATGCAACAGGTTGAACGCGACATTGCCGGCGGAAAGCAATTGTTCGAACTCGGGCACCTTGGGATGGTCCTGAGGCGACGAGATCACCGCAATCGTCAAAGGTGCCGGGAGGAAGCGCTGCCGCTCGACTTCAAGACTTGCCTCGTCTAGGCCTGGAGTGTTGCGGGCCGCTATTTCAGCGAGCTTGTCGCCCGCCTGTCGCCGCGCCTCTCCCGCAATGACCACCAGCCGCCACGGCGCGATCTTGCCATGATCGGGAACCCTCGTTGCGATCGTCAGCAACGTTTGCAATTCCTCGGCTGTAGGCCCAGGCTCGCTCAGAAAGGCAATACCGGTGGAGCGGCGGGTCAGCAGATGGTCACGCAGCGCGGGATCGGCGGGCATCGAAGTCTCCTTGTCATGGGACAGATAGCTTTACGGCACCCGTTGAGCCAGTGGCGCTTTCAAAAACGTGCCAGTCGCGTCATCACCTGTTCAAAAACTGCCCGCTTTGTGACAGAGCTTGCGCTGCCCGCTTTCCCATTCGCAAGAAAGCTGGTGGCGCGACCTTCCGGGAGATTTCATGCGTTTGGCAAGATTATTGGTCCTGCTCCTCGGCCTTGCTGCAACATTGCTCGTGGCGCCGGTTGCAACTGTCGCATTCGCGCAGGAAAATGCTGACTTTCCGCCCCTGCCCCGCCCCCGCCCGGACCGCGACGCGACCCAATCCAATGCCGGCGCACAGAGTACCGACGCAACGGAAGCCATCGCGGCGGTCACCAAAGTCCCCCAGCCTGTGACACTGACCGCCCGCATCACCACAGACGGTCCGGCGATCAGCGATGGTCTCGTCTGGCGCGTCTTCGAAAGCCAGCCCGACGAAACCGGCGAAATGGCACTCGTCGCAAAGGCCGATACCGGCACTGCCGAAATGCAGCTGCCGCCCGGGGAGTATAATGTCCATGTGTCCTACGGAAACGCCCAGCTGACCGAGACGCTCTCGGTCGTGCCGGGGCAGAACCAGAAGGACATGGTGATCGAGGCCGGTGGCTTGCGGCTCAACTCCGCCGTCACCGGCGACATCCCCATCTCGCCCGCCCTGCTCAAGTTCGACATCATGACCGCAGGCCCCGAAGCAAACCGGGCCATGGTGGTCGCCGATTTGCCGGCCAACCAGATCGTCACGCTCAACGCCGGCACCTACCACATCGTCTCCCGCTTCGGCAGCATCAACGCCACCGTCCGCGCCGACCTGCGCGTCGAGCCAGGCGAACTCACCGAGGCGACGCTTTACCATCACGCCAGCGAAGTCTCGTTCAAGCTGGTCTCCGAAGAAGGCGGCGAAGCCATCGCCGACGTCGAATGGACAGTGAAGACCGCCGACGGCACCACGGTGTTCACAGAGCGCGGCGCCTTTCCTGCCACCGTTCTTGCCGAGGGCGAATATCTGGTTTTGGCCAAGCTCGGCGACCAAGTCTACAATCGCGAAGTCCAGATCCAGCCGGGCAGCCCGCGTGAGATCGAAGTGTTATCGACCATCTACTGAAGTGTCACAAAACTCGGGCGATATGCGTCTCGTAATGCCGCATTTGCGCGACAATCTCAGCCTTTAAGTCAACGCAAAATCGACGGCGGCGGACAAGCGGCCTCGATCCAACGGAGAATGCCATGCTCTTGATGTCACCGACCGCCCGCCGCCTGTCCGCGCTCGCCGGCGCATGCCTCCTCAGCGTCGCGCTGCCAGCTCTACCTGTTCTCGCCAAAGAAAAAACCAGGACTAAACCGGCAGCGGAAAGCACCGCGGTTGACGTCAGCTACAGCGTTTCCATCCCCCAGATCGACGCCGTCGACTCCAATGTCGATGACGCAGTCCTCACCGAAATCCTCAGCGGCAACGTCGCCGATAACGCCGACGCCCTCGCCGGCCTCACCGCCACCAGCATCACCGTGCCCGAGCTCGAGGTCACCGTCACCGGCGATCAGACCGGCGAAGAAAGCTTCACGGCCACGATCACCATAAACGATCTGGTGCTTGAAGACGTTGTGGACGGGGTGGCAGGCGGCGTGAGCCTGGCCGGTGTCGACATGGTCTCCGACGAAGGCACGTTCACCTTCGGCACCTTGTCCGCAGCGCAGTTCGACATCGGCGGCGTGCTCGGCATCTATGGCCTGGTCGACGCCAGCGAGCAGACCGAGCTTCAAACCATCTACACCGACTTCACAGCCGAAGGCGGCACCCTGTCCGCCGACGACGTCGAATGCACCATGGGACCCGTCTCCGGCGCCGAGTTCAAGGCGCGGCCGCTCAACACTTCCTTTGTCGAGCTGATGACCATGGTCGAACGGCTCGAAGAAAACCCCGACGATGTGGCGCCTGCCGACCTTGGGGCGCTGATGCGCATGTATGCCGATCTGTTCACCGCCTTTGAAACCTCGGAAATGACCTTTGGCGGGGTTTCCTGCGACGGCGTCGACGAGGACGACCAGGCGATCAGCTTTTCAATCGCCGGCATGACCATGGGCGGCATGTCGCCTGGCATTTATCCCGGCATCTCCATGGACGGCTTCGATATCACCGTGGACGGCGACGGCACGATGAGCCTCGACAACGTTACCATCAAGCCAACAGATCTGACCAATGTCATAGCAACGCTCCAGAGCGCGCCTGACACCGTTGACGACGCCTGGTTCGAGGAAAACATGCGCGGCCTGATCCCCGCCTTCGAAGGCTTCTCGATGTCTGGCTTCAGCATGGACATCCCGGACGCAGAAAGCGAAGGCGCCCGCATCAAGGCCGATATCGGCGCCTTTGATCTCACGCTCGCCCACTATCTCAATGGCATTCCCACACGGGCCGAAATGTCGGCCGACAACATCCAGGCCGAAGTTCCGGCCGGCACGGGTGATGAATCGCTCGACCAACTCCGCGCTCTGGGCGTCACTGACATCGACGCGGGCTTCCGCATCGCTGCAGCGTGGGACGAAGCGGCGTCCGCCATCCGGATCGAGGAAATCTCGATGACCGGTGCCGATCTGGCAACCGTCACTCTTGCCGGAACGATCGCCAACGCGACGCGCGATCTGTTCTCCGCTGACAACGATGCTGCGCTGGCCGCAGCCATGGGTGTCGCCGTCCAGTCGCTGGACCTCAGCATCGTCGATGCAGGACTTGCCGACATCGCTCTGGCCGCAGTCGCTGCGGACCAGGGTGGAGACGTCGCAACGCTGCGCCCAATCTATGCTGATCTTGCCAAGGGCACGATGATCAGCCTTCTGGCAGGTGTTGCGGATGCGGCCAAGCTCGGCGATGCCGTGAGCGCCTTCGTGGCCGGCACCGCCAAGACGCTGGAAATCGGTCTTGAGGCCAAGGAAGAACCCGGTCTCGGCCTCATGGAATTCATGGCCGCCGAGACCAACCCTGCCAGCATCCTCAACAAGGTCAACATCTCGGCTACCGCCAAGTGATCGGCCTCGGTGAGGTCCATCCGGGCCTCACCAAAGACTTTTCCGATCAAGCGACTCCGGGCAAAAGCTCGTGTATAGCAAGCATACGAGATGATGCCTGGAGCGCACGAGCATGACCCCTGTCGTTGTCCCCCTGATCCTCGCCGGCGGCCAGGGCACGAGGCTTTGGCCGATGTCTCGCGCGGCACGGCCCAAGCAGTTCCTGCCCTTGATGGGACCGACGAGTCTTTTTCAGCGCACCCTCGAGCGCGTGAACAACCGCCGTTACGCCCCGGCCGTCGTCATCACCAATTCCGAATACCGCTTTCTGGTCGGTGAGCAGGCGGCGGAACTCGGCATCGCGCTCACCAGCGTGTTGCTCGAGCCTGTGGCGCGCAACACCGCGGTCGCCATAGCCGCCAGCGCCGCCCATATCGCCGCCCGCTTCGGAGCCGATGCCTTGCTCCACGTGCTGCCGTCCGACCACGAGGTGGACGCCGATGAGGGCTACTGGGTCGCTGTGGACGAGGCCATCCGCGCTGCGGCGAACGGCGATCTCGTGACTTTTGGGATAAAGCCCGGTCACGCCGAGACTGGTTTTGGCTACATCAAGTCGGACGCCAAGGTCGGTGGAGAAGCGAAAAAGGTCGAGCGGTTCGTCGAAAAGCCAGATTCTGCTCGTGCCGCTCAGATGCTCGACGAAGGTGGGTACTTCTGGAATTCCGGCATGTTCATGCTGGGCGCCGGAACGTTCTTGAGCGAAGCCGAACGCCTGGCGCCGGAGACGCATCAGGCAGCGCAGGCATCCGTTCGCAGCGCCCGTGAAGACCTCGACTTCGTCCGCTTGGACGAAGCGGCCTTCGCCGCCGCACCGAACATATCCGTCGATTACGCGATCTTTGAAAAAACCGATCGCGCCTCCGTCGTCGCAGTCGAATTCCCTTGGTCCGACCTTGGCAGCTGGGACGCTGTTTGGAAGAGCGGCAACGGCGATGAGGCGGGCAACGTCGTGCAAGGCGCCGTGACCCTCTCCGATGTCTCCAGCTCGCTCGTGATCAGCGACCACGCCCACATCGCTGTTCACGGCCTCGACGACGTCGCCGTCATCGCCACCAATGACGCCATCTTTGTCGGCCGTTTGTCGCAAGCTCAAAAAGTCGGCGAGATGGTCAAGCGCCTCCGCGCCGATAAGAGCACGTCGACGCTCACCGAAATTCATCGCACCGCCTATCGCCCTTGGGGTGGATACGCATCGGTGCTGAACGGCGACCGCTTCCAGGTCAAGCGCCTGTTCGTCAAGCCCGGCAAGAAGCTGAGCCTTCAAAAGCACCACCACCGGGCCGAACATTGGGTCGTGGTGCGCGGCACGGCCGAGGTCACCGTCGATGGCGTCAACACGATCCTTTCGGAGAACCAATCCATCTACCTGCCGCTCGGCTGCACGCATCGGCTCGCCAATCCCGGTAAGATCGAGCTCGAACTGATCGAAGTGCAGACCGGATCCTACCTCGGCGAAGACGACATCATTCGCATAGAGGACGAGTTCGGGCGCGCTTGATCGAGCACTAATCCCGCTTATCCCCGCGCCACTCGACCGGTCCATGCTGCGACCTGCACAACCTGCAGGAGCAGAACATGTCCGATCCATTCGACACCCAGGCCAGCGGCCTTGACGCACCCGCCGCTGGCGCCTTTCCGGTAGTCCCCGACGACGCTAACCAATTGCCCACGATTTGCCGCGCACTCTATGTTGGCACTGGTGGTCATTTGCGAGTGGAGATGAAGTGGGGCGGCGAGATCAGCTTTCACAACGTGCCGGACGGGGCCCTTCTGCCGATCCGCGCAGTGAAGGTACTGACGGCCAGCACCGCTTCCTCGATCGTCGGTCTTTATTGATGCTCGGCATCGGCGGTGGCCTCCCACTGGCAGCCGGAGGGGCGGTCAGCGCCGTCATCGGCCTTGTTCCGTCGCGATCCACGACGACCAATCCGATCGTCGCCTGGGGCGACAGCCTCACCTATGGCTATCCTGCCCTTGCGGCAGCGCTGTTCGATCCTCCACGCGTGGTGGTGGAGCGAGCAGTCGGGGGCCAGTCCTCGTCCGAGGTGGCTGCCCGGCAGGGCGGCGTCCCTATCCTGGTTACGTTGGCGGGCAATGAGATCCCTGCCCTGCTGCCGGCTGAACCGGATCTAGCCTGGGATTTTGCGTCCAACGAGGTCCCGGGGGAATGGTACGCTTTCAGCGCGACCGGTGCGCCCATACCCATCAGCTGCGAAGGTGGGATACTGAAGGCGGAGCTGGTGAACACCGGCCCGAACTTCTTTCTCGCCGGGCCGCAGGTGCAAATCGGTCCGCTGGTTGAGGGACAGTTGCTGCGGGTCGAGTTTGAGATCGTCGAGATGACTGGTCTTTCTCAACTGCAGGTGGGAACGCTATATGGAAGCTGGACCCAGCCCGGCAGCCCTCAATTGATGATCACCGAACCTGGCAGCTACTGGTTCGAAACCGAGATCACCGACGACAAGTACGGGGCACTCATTGAGCTCGGCTTCATCCAGCTCAGCACCGAAACCATGAATGGCGTGCTGAAGCTGGCTAACGTCCGGGTCTTCAGAAATTACGTCCCGGCCAACCCGGTGGCTGCAATCACTACACTCTCCACTGAACCGGTCAACGACCAAGGTCCATGGTCTGACGGCTCTCGTCGCATAGCGGGAACCTTGATGGGCGTAGATGGTGATCTCGGATACGACGGCACGGCAAACTTCACCTTCACGCGGACCAGCCCGGGTGCAGCGGTCTCCGCACCGCCGGCCAGCGCCTTCGTTCCAGCCGATGCCCTTGCCTACCGGCAGCACACTGCCTGGATCTGGGTGGGCAGAAACAACATCGCCGATCCGGACACAGTGGAAGCCGACATCGCCGCAATGGTGCAATCTCTCGGCCACAGCCGCTACCTGGTCGGCTCGATCCTCAACGGCGAAGGTGAGGCGATGGGAAGCGACGAATTCGATATGATCGCCTCGCTCAACGCGGATCTTGCCGCCCAATACGGCACGCGCTTCGTCGACCTGCGTGCTGCCCTCATGGCGGCGCATGACGACTCGGCGGGTGATCTTCAAGACGTGGCCACCGGGGTTCCGCCCCGCTCATTGCGGTCAAACGCGATCCATCTCAATCTAAAAGGCCAGGCGGTGGTCGCCCAGGCATTCCAAGCGGCTACTCTGTCCCGGGGCTGGTAGCTAAAGATCCAGTCTCGTCACCTTCCGCAGACGCGCCAGCCGGCCCGGCGCGTCTGTGCAATCCGCTAAGGCGCGCTCGAACTCGGTGACCTTGGCACCCACAAGGAAGCGGTACCAGTAGCCCTGCAGAAAATGGTAGATCAGCCCTTCCTTGCCATCGAGGAACCCACCTTGCACAAGATAGCGCAAGAAGAAGTATCCGGTGGAGGAAACGGCAAACGGCAGGCGATTATAGAGCCGCTCCTTGATCCAGCGCTTGAGCCGGGCTTGCCGTGACGTGCCGCCCCGATCGATGCTCCTGTCATCCGGCCCAAGCCGATATTTCGTAAGCAGCACGTCAGCTGCCTCACGCGTGGCGTAGCGGTTGTGCTTGTCCGTGAAGGCGCTGAGGTCCTTGAGCTCATGATTGGCGAAGCCGCCGGCAAAATGCATGACGCGGCCAGTGTCCACCACGATGTGTTCATCCATCCAGCGCTGTTCGATCCGTCCACGTCCGCGGCGAAAAAGCCGCAACAGGGTTAGCGGATAGCGGCCTCCATGCCGGATCCAGCGGCCCATGAAGATAGTTTTCGCGTGGAACGTGATGCCGGTAACCTCAAGAGGCACATCGCGCAATTTCTCGGCGATGCGCCTTGCAAGATCAGGTTCGACGATCTCATCGGCGTCAAGACGAAGGATCCAGTCTTCCGTGATGGTAAGCGTGTCCAGGGCCCGCTGGAATTGCTGAGCGTAATTGGTGAAAGGATGTCGAACGATCGTTGCTCCCATCTCGGCAGCAATACTTGTCGTGTCGTCTGTGGAGCCTGAATCCACCACATGGATCGAGGTGGCAAAGGACTGAACGCTTTCTATCGCTCGAGCGATATGCACAGCCTCGTTCAGGGTTAGAATGATCACCGTAATCGACGTCGTCATGGCTGCGATGCTCCGCGAACGGTGCGCCTCCGAAGTAATCTTGCGGGGTTGCCAGCATAAACCCCGCCTGGTTCTAGATCTTTCGTCGCAACCCCGCGCGCGCCCAGGACCGCGCTTGCCCCGACAGTGACGCCCGGCCCGACAAATGCCTCTGCCGCGATCCAAGCGCCGTCGCCAATCGTGATCGGCAGCGCCAGCAGGGGGAAGTCCGGGTCATCTACATCATGCGTCCCGCCACACAGATGGCTGCGCTGCGACACCACCGCACCTCGACCGATGCTTATTTGCGCCATGCAATAGCAGATCACGCCGGGCCCAAGCGTGCTCCCCGCCGCCATCTTGAGGTTGGGCGGATACCAGACCTGCACACTGCCATAGACAAGGGCGCTGGGATGGATGCGCGCACCAAAAAGCCTCAGGATCAGATTGCGCCAGCCACGCATCATCGTCGGCGGTGTCCATCGGGCGAGCACCAGCCAAGCAAGCGTAAAGAGGGCTCGAAGCATGCGATGCCGCAGCGGAAAGCTTGCTCCTCTAGCCATCGTAAAGCCCGATTAGTTCGGCGGCGCACCTGCTTGTCTCCCGCTCCATCATGCAACGAAGCTCTCTGGCCGCCTGCCGCCGCTATAGACATGATCGAGTATGCGCAGCAGATAATCTGCGCCGCCCTCCTGGCTTAGCCGCGGCAGGGCCCAATCGCGCCGGCGTTGCCGCGACGCTTCGCCAAGGTCGCTCGACAGAACCTTGTCTATCGCTGCCGCCAGCCCTTGCGGCGACATGCCGCGAACGACCTCGCCCAATCCCGGCTCGGCAATACACATCGAGGCGCCAACGCGATCGGAACAAACCACCGCCGTTCCCGCCATGAGAGCCTCGCTGATCACGGCACCCCACCCATCGTTTGTGGTGATGGAGGGCAGAACCAGCACGTCCAACTCCTCCAACCACCCCGCCACTTCGCGCATCGGAACAGGACCGTGAAAATGTCCCCACTCACCCAGTCCATTCAGACGCTGCCGCGCCAGCGCCGCCAGCGTTCCCGCGCCAAAGACATGCACATCCGCAACCGTCTTCATGTGCTCCGTCGCACTGAGAAAGAGATGAAAGCCTTTTTCGCGTTCGAGCCGTCCCACAAACCCGATCTGGGGCACGGCCGCCCGAGACCGCCGCTGCGCAACCGGCGCGGGCAGGAAATAGGCGAAGTCAAAGATGCGATCTCTGCGAAAGCCCGTCAGCCAGAACCACCCCGGCCCATGCCTTCCCACGGCGAGAACGAATCCGGCATGTTTGCGCAGGTCGCCCTCGCTCGCCCAGGAATGCGCCAGCCGGAGCTTGCCCTTCCAGCCTTCGAGCACACGCGGCTCGTGCATCAACCCGAAGCGCCGCTTGTGCTTAATGCACATCCGCAGCCCATGAACGATGCTGGGCACCCAGTGCATGCCGCCGAAGATATGCACGCTGTCGGCACGCGAACCGGCTACCAGCTCTTCCACCTGGCTTTCGCTTCGGGGATGAACCAGCCGGTCTTGCGGCTCGAGTTCGACGCTCCAACCAAGCTTTTCTCGCGCCACATCCAGCTTCCGATCGTAGATGAAGGTTGCGGACTGCACCTCCCTCCGATTCCGAAGCGCGCGGTAAAGCGGCAGAAGATGCGGCGACAGCTCGGGCTGCCAGAGGTGGAGCTCCCACCCGCCTGCTGCGTGCCCACCCGTCATGCCTGCACCAGTCTCGTCTGCACCGCACTAACCGGCGCTCTTAAGACGCTCGCGCCCATAATCAGGATCAGTGCGAAAAAGCAGAATGGGTACTGGTTGAGGTTGATGAACCGGTCGTTGAGCGTAAGCAGCACCGCAAAGCTCAGCGCCGTCGCGGCGAAATACGGATCGCGCGTCGCGCTGCGCAGGAACGCACGCCCGACGACCGCCCAAAAGCCCAGTGACGCTAATCCATGCTGGCTGAGCCCGAACAGAAATGCATTGTGCGGACTCTCGGTCTCGCCTGTTTCGAACACCGATAAACCGGTGCCCAGGACTGGCGATTGCGAGAACAGGTCCCAGCCCATTTTCCAGTGCTCGTAACGTCCGGTGGCACCGGAGGCGACGCCGCGGCTTGGATCATCGATCAGCAACACCGCATCGAGCGCACTTGCCATGAAATCCCAATTGGAGATCAACAGGATCACGGCAATCAGCGGCATTTGCAGCAACAACAAAGCCAACCAGCCCTTCGGCAGGCCCTCGACCATTGCCCGAACGACCACGACGGCGCCGATCAGGACAATGACGATCAGGGCGGCACGGGCCTGCATCAGCATGGCGCTGTAGAAAAATACCGCGAGGACCGGCAGCGCCCAACGGGCCGTGAACGCCACCGCCGCGGC
The DNA here is from genome assembly GCF_016698665.1 of Devosia rhizoryzae. Taxonomy (NCBI): domain Bacteria; kingdom Pseudomonadati; phylum Pseudomonadota; class Alphaproteobacteria; order Hyphomicrobiales; family Devosiaceae; genus Devosia; species Devosia rhizoryzae. The sequence goes on along the minus strand of NZ_CP068046.1, from coordinate 1,010,407 downwards.
CAGTGCTGCGGCCGCTGATATTTCGCCTCCAAGATTGGGGTGCCCTCCTCCGACATAGAACACCCGGCTTCCATTGCTCGGCAAAGCACCAGCTTGGGCAAGAACGACGTGGAATGCTGCAACGAGCAGCGGCACGGCGACCAAGTAGCGGCAATAGGCTCTCACGGTCTCAGGCGCGACGAAGCAGATTGTCAACATCAGCGATAGGCTGAAAGCGAGGTAACGCAGCGTGGAAACACCGGAAAACTGGCCATTGACGGCATCGACAGAGGCGCCGATCAGCGTCATTGCCAACAGAACCGAAAGAATTGCCACAGCGGTGGAACTGACCTTCGCCCGCGACATGAACAACAAGGCGATCAGCACCTTGGCGCCCAACGCGACGATCTGGACCGCCAATGGATCTGAACTGACGAGGTAGCCAAGCGGCGACAGGCCATCGAGAAATCCGACGAGCCCGGCAATTCGAAACTCTGGACCGCTCCCCGCTTTCAACGTGGCAAACCCTCATGCTCTGCGACGAAGCGCGGCGCGAAAACTGTTATCGAGACGGAAGCAAGCCCCACAAGTTCCGCCCCCAGCAGAGCAATGGCGGCAAGCCGGAGATCTGCTGTGCCGCTAAAGAGCACCCATCCTGTGGCGGCAAGGCAAGCGGCAAGATACCAGAAGGAAAACCGGCCCAGTTCATTGCTTGCGACCAGCCGGCTGCTCGCCGAAGTCCAGAGCGCACCAGCAACGGCACTGGCCGCCAGCCACGCGAACACCATGGTGTCGACGGCGAGCGCATCGTTTGACATCCAGCGGAGCAGCTGCGGTCCAAAGGCACACAGCATGAGAGCAGATGGCAAGCACAGGGCCAGAGCGGACGCGACGTTTAGGGTCAGCAACCGGCCGCTCGTTACCCAGTCACCGCTCGCCTCCGCCCGGGTTAGTTCCGGCACGCTGGCGCGACTAAGAAGATTGGCGAGCTGCAGGGGAACGCGGCTGATCATCCGGCTTGCGGCGAAGGCACCGGCGACCACTGGACCGCCGTTGGCGCCAAGCACCAAGACCATGCCCTGCAGAACAACGGCATTTGCGCCGACCAGCGAGAAGGCCGCAGCAGACGGTCCGAACAGCCGGCGAACCGTTGACCACCGCGCATGGCGGAACCCAAGAACACACCACGGTTCGGCTTGCCGGAGCCGCACGACGTAAAGCCCTGCAAAAAGCGCACGGACGGTGAGCATCGCGAACGCCGCAGTCGCGATGTCCCGCCCCAGCCAGGCGAAACTCATGACCACCACGCCCTCGACAGGGGTCGCGATGTCCATCAGAAGAGTTCCAAGCGCGTACTTGTTCGTTGCCCGATAAACCACGTTCAGCACCAGCATCTGCACAACGACGAGCGCGTAGGCTGTGATGAAGAAGATCGTTGCGAGCAGCGCTTCCGGGCTCAGCCCTGACCCCACGAACCAGCCATGAAGCACTGCCACAGCGCTTCCGCCCAAGAGCAGAAGCGCTAAGCCGAACGACACCGTGGTCATCAGCGCCCAAAGGCTCTGCACCACCTCAAGTGCCCCTTCGCCATCGCCGCTCACGACCTTACGGGTGAGGTCCACGGCCGCAACCGTGCCAAGACCTGCGTCGCTGAGTGCCAGATAGGTCGGTATCGTGGTGAGGATAAGCCAGGAGCCATATCCATCGGCGCCCCAAGACCAAGTCAGCACCGGCAGCATCAACAACTGCAGACCCACCACCCAGAGCTTTCCGAGCAGGTTGGCAACGGTCCCCTGCACGATCCTGCGGGCCACGGCGCTCGTCATCGCACAAGCTCTGCAGCGTCCAGTCGGCCCTCGGTCAGCCTGGTCTCGAACTCAGCAAGGATGGCTTGCTCGCTCCATCGCGTTATGGCCCGGGTCCGTGCCGCCGCCGACATTTCGGAATGCAATGCGCGGTCATCGACGAGCCTCTCGATTGCCGCTGCAAAAGCCGCCGCGTCGCCGGGTGACGTCACCAGCCCGCATCCTTCGACCTCATGAGCCAACCCCGTACCCGCCGCCGCCGTGGCCACCACCGGGCGGCCAGACGCCAGCATATTCGTGAGCTTGGAGGGCAAGACCAGATCGGCAGCTTCAGCCCGCTGCGGCAGGAGATGGACGCTCGCCAAAGCCAGGAGTTCGTTCAGCCGCTCTTTACGCACGAGGTCATGAAACCGGAGATTCTCGAGTCCACCGGCAAGCGCTTCGATTTCTACCCTCTTGGGTCCCTCCCCACACACCACAAAAGTCAAATCACGGCGATGTCGCAGCAGCCGCGCTGCTTCAACGACGATCTCGATCCCCTGTTTGTTCGCGATATTGCCCGAGTAAAGCGCCACGTGAGGCGTCGAAATTTCCCATTCGGCGCGAACCTTGGGCAAATAGGACAAGGGACGAACGTCCGCATCGGCCCAATTTCGGAACTCCGTCACCCGTTCTGCAGCAACGCCCTTCGCGATTAGCCTCTTGCACATCTGCGGCGAGATCGTACTGACCGTGTCAAAGCTTCGCAGCACCCCCTGCTCGAAGCGGCTTGCCAAGTGGCTGATCCAGCGACGCGTCCGAAGAACCCCTGTCGCAACTGCTGCCTCCAGCTCGAAGTCCTGAAGGTGCAACCACGATCGCGCTCCCGCCAAAGCAGCGGTCAACCGCGCCACCGGTGCGCCGATCAACGATGGCGCAATGGCAATCACCACGTCCGGCCGCCAGACGAGACCGTGCCAAGCCAAGGGCCAGAAACTGCTCACTGCAAAGCTTAGATGATGCAGCACGCGGCGGGCGCCTGTGGGCCGTCGCGGAATGTAGTGCGGTACGCGCACAACCTCTACGCCCGCACTTGTACAGCGGGAGAAAGCCCAGGGTTTGTGCCCAGCCATGACCCGCCACTGGGGATAATAAGGTTGTCCGGACACGACCCGAACCTCGTGACCCATGCGTGCCAGCGCCTCAGCCATGCCAGTCGTATAAACGGCAATGCCAACCTGCTCCGGCGCATAGTTGAGCCCATGCACCAGTATCCTCATGCGGCACGCACCTCAGGGTGGCTGTCGCAGAACCAGCGATACGTCGCTTCTATGCCTTCGCGAAGAGTGATGCTGGGCGTCCATCCCATACTCAGCAGCTTCTGGATATCGAGGAGCTTTCGCGGTGTGCCATCAGGTTTGGAAAGATCGTGGACGATCGCACCACGGTAGCCAACGACCTCGGACACAAGTCTTGCCAGTTCCAAGATCGAAAGATCTTCGCCCGATCCGACATTGACTGGCTCAGCTACACTATAGCTCTTCAGCAGCAAGACCAGCGCGTCGGCACAATCATCCACATGCAGGAACTCTCGTCTCGACGCCCCGCTGCCCCAAAGGGTAAGAGCCGCATCCCTGTTCTGCTTGGCGATGTGCGCCTTGCGGAGGAGGGCCGGCAGCACGTGACTGCTATCGAGATCGAAATTGTCGCCCGGCCCATAAAGATTCGTGGGCATCGCGGAGATGAAGTCGCAGCCATACTGCTTGCGGTAGGCCTGGCACAGTTTGACACCGGCGATCTTGGCCAAAGCGTACCATTCATTGGTCGGCTCCAGCGCGCCGGTCATCAAAGCGTCTTCGTTGATCGGCTGCGCGGCGTTCTTCGGGTAGATGCAGGAAGAACCCAAGAACAACAGCTTCTCGACGCCAGCCCGATGCGCTGCATCGATGACATTGGCTTCGATAAGGAGATTGTCATACAAGAACTCAGCCGGTGCGCGATCATTGGCGAGGATGCCGCCCACCTTACCGGCAGCGATGATCACCCCGTCGAGCCGCTCGCCAGACACAAACGCTTCCACCTGGTCCTGCCGCCTGAGGTCGAGCTCGGACCTCTCAATGGTGACGATCTCGCTATTTTCACGAGCCAGCCGCCGAACGATAGCGCCCCCGACCATGCCCCGATGGCCGGTGACCCAGATGCGCTTGCCCTCGAGCTGGAACATCATGCGGCATCCATCAGCCGCAAGTCCTCTTGCACCATTTCCGCGGCAAGGCTCCGGGCACTGGTGGAATGTGACCACCCAAGCTTCTCGCGCGCTTTGCTGGCATCACCCAGGATCATGTCCACTTCCGTGGGCCGGAAGTAACGCGGATCGACCTCCACAAGGCACCGTCCGGTCCGAGCATCGAACCCTTGCTCCTCGGCGCCTTCGCCCCGCCATTCGAGGTCAATGCCGACATCCTCGAAGGCCCAGCGCGCAAAGTCGCGTACGGACGTCGTCTCGCCAGTGGCCAGAACATAGTCGTCGGGCTTGTCCTGCTGCAGCATGCGCCACATGCCTTCGACATATTCGCGAGCATGCCCCCAGTCGCGCTTGGCGTCCAAATTGCCGAGATAGAGTTTTTCCTGCTGCCTTCGATGAATAGCGGCAACCGCACGCGTGATCTTGCGTGTCACGAAGGTCTCGCCCCGCAGCGGACTTTCGTGATTGAACAGGATGCCGTTGGACGCGTGCATTCCGTAGGCTTCGCGATAGTTCACCGTCATCCAATAAGCGTAGAGCTTGGCCGCCGCATAGGGCGAGCGCGGATAAAACGGCGTTGTTTCCCTCTGCGGCACCTCTTGGGCGAGCCCGAACAGCTCCGACGTCGACGCCTGGTAGAAGCGCGACTTCTCCGTCATGCCCAAAATGCGGATCGCCTCCAACAAACGGAGCGTGCCGATACCGTCTACATTGGCGGTATATTCAGGCGTTTCAAAACTCACCTGCACATGGCTCTGGGCGGCCAGGTTGTAAACCTCGTCAGGCTGCGTTTCCTGAACCAGGCGGATCATGTTGGCGGTATCGGTCAGGTCACCATAGTGCAGCACGAACTGCTGATTGTGTTCGTGGCGATCCTGGTAGATGTGTTCGATGCGGCCGGTGTTGAACGAAGAAGACCGGCGTTTTACCCCATGTACGGTATAGCCTTTGTTCAGCAAGAGCTGCGCCAAATAAGCGCCATCTTGACCCGTAGCGCCGGTAATTAGTGCAACCCGATTGTTCCCCAAAACGCGCCCCCACGCATTTATCCGTACATCAGGAGTTTAGTGCATCCTAAAATGCGGTAATCTGCAAGTCCTCTGTCTCAAGAGATTTTTTCGTACGTAGTTTGCTCTCGAGTTGTTTTTGAACGGTTAGTTTTCGTTGCAAAGCTACGCAGAAACGCTGACACTCAAGAAGGGAGTATTTGAGGTCAGGCAGGAATGGGTAGCGATATCGACCTTCGTGGAGCATTTGGCTTCGTGCAGCGTCAGCTCCGCTTGATCCTCGTGTTGTCCATCGTCGTGTTGACCGCGGCTGTGGTGGTGGTGTTGAGCCTGACGCCGATCTACACGGCGACGACACTGGTCATGGTCGACCCTGCCGATAAGAACGTCTTGGCCCCGCAATCTTCAACCGGGAGCGTGGCGGCCGCGGACGCGCGGATCGAGGGCGAGGTCCTGCTGGCGCGCTCCGATAATGTGCTGCTGACGGTGATCGAGCGCGAAGGTCTCGTCGGCAATCCCGAATTCAACCACCAGCCCGGCCTCGTTGCCAGATTTCTGAGCTTCCTGCGCCTGCGTGAACCGGTTGACCTCGATCCGGATCAAGTCACGCAACAAGCCCTCGCCAAGCTTGCGCGAATGACGAGCGTTCAACGCCATCGCGCGACCTACCTCCTGTCCATTTCGGTTGCTTCGGAGGACCCTGACCAGGCGGCCAGCTTGGCCAATGCCGTGGCTGCTGCCTATATCGATACGCAGCTCACCGCCAAAGTCCAGAGCACCATGGACGCCCGCACCAAGCTGCTCGAACAACTCGACACAGCGCGGCAGGACGTCGTCGGTTCGGACGGATCTTTTGACCGCTACGTCAGCCAGAACTTGGCAACCATCATTGATCAAACCGGCAATGCCGAACTATCCCGAATCAAAGCCGAGCTTGATCGGCTAGGCGAGCGGCGCGCGGATGAGGCGTCGGAGCTGACGGCACTGCAAAAGGCGCTAGGCGAACAAGACTTCGCAGCACTCTCCAGCCGCCTGGCTGATCCAGAGTTAACCAGCCTCGAAGCGCAGCGTCAGGTCTTGTTGTCTGCAATTACAGAACCCTCGGACGAAGAGGCCCGAACTGCCCAACTCTCAAGTCTTGATCGTGAGCTTCAGTCCCGGGCCACCGCGCTCATCGATGGCCGTCGCGCTCTCGTGCAGGAAATCCAGTCAGATGAGGCCAGCCAATCGCGGAACTTGCGCCTGGCCATCCTTTCATCAGCTCTCTCCTCGGACACGCTGACCGAGATCTATGACCTGCAGCAGCGGGCAGAGCTGGCCCGTCAGCAGTATGACCAGCTGCAGGCGCGCTCCCAGCAACTGCAGGCCGAGGCCACCCTGCAACTGCCCGATAGCCGTGTTGTTTCCCCGGCTTTGCGCCCCGCTGATCCAAGTTTTCCAAACACCGGGATATTTCTCATTCTTGCTGCCTTGTCGGGCTTGGCCCTTGGGATCGGCGTCGCCTTTATCTACGAGAACTTCATTGGCGGCATCACCACCGACGAGCAGCTGGCGGCTTTGTCCAGAACCAGCCTGGCGCTGAGCATCCCGCGCGCAAAAACCCAGCCCAGCCGAGGCAGCGTTTCAGACCTTATCCTCGAAACTCCGTTGTCCGCTTTCTCCGAGGCCATTCGCCGAGTCCGGACCAATGTCGACCATCAGCTCACCAAGAAGAACTTCGAGGGACAAAACCGCGCGCCGGTGATTGCCGTTACGTCGACTGTTCCCGGCGAGGGCAAGACAACGGCGGCGTTAGCGCTCGCGCAGTCCTTTGCCCTTTCCGGACGCAAGACGCTCCTCGTCGATTGCGATCTGCGCCGGCCTGGACTGCACGAGCATCTTGGTCTGGCACCCGCGCAGGGCCTCATCGATGCACTCGCGGCCGATGATCCGGGCGCAGCGCTCAAGAGTGCCATGGTGACCGACGAAGACACCAAGCTCCTCGTGCTGCTCGGATCGCATCGCTCCGCTGGCGCCACGGATCAACTGGTCACCAGCCGCAATTTCGACAAGCTGATTGCCGGTGCAGCCCGTGCTTTCGACGTGGTCATCCTCGACACGCCGCCCCTGGGTCCGGTGGTCGATGGCCTTTACATCGCGCGCAAGGCCGATGCCGTGATCTTCCTTGTCCAGTGGGCCTCGACCAGCCAGCAGGACGTCCGTAGGTCCCTCCTGGCGCTGGATGGCGCGATCGATGATCGGAACGTGCTGGTGCCGGTCCTCAACCGGCAGGAAGTAGCAGCGTCTTCCTGGCACCGCCGCTACGCGCACTACTATTCTCAAGAACTCGGGTAATCAGCTGCCGCTGGCAAAAGTAAGTTCCCGGACCAGCGTCCGCACCATGATCCGGCAATCAAGGGCAAGGCTCCAGTTCTGGATATAGGCCAGGTCGTGGTGCACGCGAGCGATGGCGCGGTTGCGATCCGTCGTCGGCCCTCTAAACCCGTTGGCCTGCGCCAGCCGGTCATGCCGGGCTTTGCTACATGGCGCTTCCCATAATCGGGCACGAGTTCCCCATAGGGCACCCCACCGGCCAGCATGTTGGGAACATGCGGCCGCGGTCCCACCAGCGACATCTGTCCCAGCAGGACGTTCAACAATTGCGGCAACTCGTCCATGCTAGTCCTGCGCAACAACCGGCCGATAGTGGTCACGCGCGCGTCGCTGCCGGTCGCCTGGTTCGTGCCGGCAATGTCGCCCTCGCCATCATACATCGTGCGGAACTTGTACATCGCGAACAACCGGCCACCCAATCCCTCCCGCTTCTGGCGGAGCAGAACGGGGCCGCGGCTCGTCGTCTTGATGGCCGCGGTGATTGCAATAAGGAGCGGCAGGAGCACGACGAGACTGGCGGCCGACCCAACGACATCCATTGCCCGCTTGGCAACAAGCTCGACACCGGATGCTCTCAGCACCACGTCATCATTGGGGTGAAGCGGCAATCCGCTGTGGCTTTGATCTGGCGTGTCGAGCTCGCGTCGCCCAAGACCGGCAGGCGGAACCAACAGCGCATAGTCGAACAGCGTCATAGTTATACCCGTCAAATCTGCGCCACCTTCCAGCCCGGCAGGCCAGAAGCTTAACACTTCCTTAACTGAGTTAAGTACGAGCAGCTCGCGGCGTCAACGGCGCAGTTTACTGATGATCGCCTAGGGCGACGGCACTAATTACTGAATGCCGTAGAAGAGACTTCGCGTGCGGCAGTAGCCAGACCCCAGGCCAGCAGTTCCGTTGCTTTCTCCGCACTCGCACCTTCGACGTAACAACGCAGTTCTGGCGCGTTGCCGGAGGCGCGGAAGTGCACCATGTCGCCTTGTGTCGTCGTAACCTGCAGTCCGTCGATGCTGGCCATTTTGGCTATGCCGTAAAGAGCAAAGACCTGTTCGGCATAGGCGCGGTCTTGTTCTAGCCGGCGAAGAAAGGCCGCGCTTTGATCGCTTGGCGTGTTCTGCAACCGGTCCGATAGCGCATGCTGCAAAGGCAGCGCCGCGACCACCTCATCGACAGATTTCCCTTCGCGCTGCGAAAGGCCGAGCACACAAAGGACAGGCAACACGGCGTCGCGTGTCGCCAGTTCCGACAACACTGCTCCCCGCGCGGCAACATTCTTGCCGATAAACGTGCCCCCATTTGCTTCGAAACCAACGACAGCGTCATCAAGAGCGGACATGGCGGCGACCACATAGGGCGAGCCGACCCTGGTGCGGACGACCCGCTCAAAGGAACCGGTGCGCTCGATACCAGAATTGGAGGTCACAGGGGTCACCACCGTCTGCGCTTCCAGGAAGCGGGCGGTGAGGAGACCCAGCACATCCCCCCGCACGAAGGCGCCTCTCCCGTCCATCAGGAGCGGACGGTCACCGTCGCCGTCTGCCGAAACGATGGCGTCGAGCTTGTGCTCCGCAAGCCACCCCCGCAAGGGATTGAACACGTCGTCCGAAAAAGCTTCGGTATCCACCGGCACGAACCCTTCGATGCGACCGAGGCTCAAGGTTTCAGCGCCGAAATAGCGGAGCACTAGGCCAAGAAGATCCCGAGCGACCGTCGAGTGTTCGAAGACCCCGACCTTGAGCCCACGCAGTTGACCCTCTGGCAACAGGTCCTCGTATCGTCTTACATACCGCGCCAGCGCTTCATCGGCCTCGTCGCGCGTTTCGAAGGCATGATCAGGGACCGCGTCGTCACGCAGCATCTGGATAATTCCAGCTTCATCGTCTTTGCTGATCTCGCCATCCGGACGATAGAACTTGAGCCCGTTGCGATCGGCGGGGATATGGCTGCCTGTCACCATGATCGAAGCGCCGCTTGCTGCCATGGCGTGCAGCGCCAAAGCCGGAGTCGGCAGGGTGCCGCAATCGACCGGCTGCAAGCCTTCTGCGGCAATGGCCATGGCGCAGTCGCGAGCGATCGATGGGCTGGATGGACGGAAGTCACGCCCGATGAAAACTGTGCCGCTGCCAAGCAGATCGTGACGGCGCAAGTGATCGATGAATGCACGCGTATATCGCCGTGCAGCCTGCCCTTGCAGCTCCACCGAAAGCCCGCGCAAACCACTAGTGCCGAACTTCAAACTATTAGCCGACATCGGCGCCCCCGTATCTTGATCAGTCTTCGCCCACCGGCCCGCTGCGATGGCGCTTCACATCCGAGCGGATCGACTTACCCAGCAAGCGCCGTTGCTTGGACGCCAGCGTCGGCCGCGTTGCGATGCGCGGCTTCGGCGGATAAGCCCCTTCCTTGAGCAAGGCCACCAGGCGAGCCAGCGCTTCGGCGCGGTTCAGCGGCTGGTCGCGATGCGAGTTGGAGGTGATGACGATCACCCCCTCCTTGGTCATGCGGCTACCCGCCAGCGCCGCCACCCGCCGCTTCATCGGCTCAGGGATGTTCGGCGAGTTCCAAAGATCGAAGCGCAACTGCACGGCGCTCGCGACCTTGTTGACATTCTGTCCACCCGGCCCCGAACTACGCACAAAGGTTTCTTCGATCTCGGAGGGATCAATGGCGATCGTACGGGTAATCATGATCGGATCGGCCACTACAATCTCCAGCCACTCGGTGTCATCCCGGCCTTGAGCCGGGATCCATCCTGAAATTCGGAGATGGGCCCCGGGTCAAGCCCGGGGTGACAATCGCGTTTGCGGGCCGTAGCGGTAGTTGCAACTATCGCTTCCAGCGCCCGGTAAAGTACACTTCCTCATCATGGATGATGCGGCCTTTTTCGGTGGTCCGGAACTTGCCCAGGCCGGCCTCTTCCACCCACTTCTTCTTCAGCATGCCGGCAAAGGTCTTTTCGCCGATATCCTTGAAGTCATCCGGGCCAAGGACATTGTCCTCGCCCAGATGATAAAGCGCCTTCATCTCGCGATTGGACGGACGTTGCGGCATCAGGCGGCCTTCTTGGCCGCTTCGCGAAGATCCGGCGGGGTCGCTTCAGCCATCAGCGACACCAGCGCGTCCATGAAGGGCTGCACCTGCTGGCCTTCGGTGCCGAGACGGCGCACCGACACGGTGCCCTCTTCGGCCTCGCGCTTGCCGACCACGAACATCAGCGGCACCTTGCCGACGGAATGCTCGCGCACCTTGTAGTTGATCTTCTCGTTGCGCGTGTCGATCTCGGCGCGGATGCCGGCGTCGCGCAATTGGCGCACCAGCTTTTCCGCATACTCGTCCGCTTCCGAAACGATGGTTGTGACAACCACCTGCGTCGGCGCCAGCCACATCGGCAACTTGCCCGAGCTGTTTTCGATCAGAATGCCAATGAACCGCTCGAAACTGCCCAGGACGGCGCGGTGCAGCATGATGGGCCGGTGCTTGGCACCGTCAGCGCCAACATATTCAGCGTCCAGCCGCTCCGGCAGGTTGGGATCGACCTGGAGCGTCCCGCACTGCCAGTCGCGACCGATGGCGTCGGTCAGAACGAATTCAAGCTTGGGCCCGTAGAAGGCGCCCTCACCCGGAAAGATCGTAAAGTCGTGCCCTGCGGCCTTGCAGGCATTGCCCAGCGCGGCCTCGGCACGATCCCAGCTTTCCTCCGAGCCAATGCGCTTTTCCGGACGCGTCGAGAGCTTGATACGCCAGTCGGTGAAGCCAAGGTCGGCATAGACGCCGGCCAGGAGATCGATGAACTTCTTCGTTTCGGCCTCGATCTGCTCCTCGGTGCAGAAGATGTGGGCGTCATCCTGGGTAAATCCGCGCACCCGCATGATCCCGTGCAACGCGCCCGATGGCTCGTAGCGGTTGCAGGAGCCAAATTCTGCCATGCGCAGCGGCAGATCGCGGTAGGATTTGAGGCCATGGTTGAACACCTGCACATGGCAGGGGCAGTTCATGGGCTTGAGCGCGTTCACCGTCTTGGTCTTGGCATGTTCCTCGTCCACTTCGACGATGAACATATTCTCCTGGTAATTGTCCCAGTGCCCGGACGCTTCCCAAAGCTTGCGGCTGACGACCTGCGGTGTATTGACCTCTACATAGCCGTCCTGGCGTTGCTTGCGGCGCATATAGTCCTGCAGCGCCACATAGATGCTCCAGCCCTTGGGGTGCCAGAACACCTGGCCCGGCGCCTCTTCCTGCATGTGGAAGAGGTCCATCTCCCGGCCCAGCTTGCGGTGGTCGCGCTTTTCGGCCTCTTCCATCATGTGAAGATGGGCGTCGAGCTCTTCCTTGCTCGGGAAAGCCGTGCCGTAGATGCGGCTCAGCACTTCGCGATTGCTGTCACCGCGCCAATAGGCGCCGGCAACCTTGGTCAGCTTGAAGGCCTGGCCGACATCCTTGACGCTGCGCATATGCGGGCCGCGGCAAAGGTCGATCCACTGGCCCTGCTTATACATCTTGAGCGACTGGTCGGCTGGAATGGCGTCAACCAGTTCCACCTTGAAGTCCTCGCCCTTGGCCCGGAAGAAGTCCTTGGCTTGATCGCGGCTCCAGACTTCCTTGGTAAAGGCCGCACCGCGATCGACGATTTCGCTCATCTTCTTTTCGATGGTGCGAAGCTCGTCTTCCGTGAACGGCCCGGCCGGACGGTAGAAGTCGTAGTAAAAGCCGTTGTCGATCACCGGACCGATCGTCACCTGCGTATCGGGCCAAAGCTCCTGCACCGCTTCGGCCAAGACGTGAGCGGCATCGTGCCGGATCAGCTCCAGCACATCCTTGGAGCCGCTGTCGCGCGTCACGAACTCGATCTTGCCGTCAGCGTCAAGCGCGTCCGAAAGATCGGACAGGACGCCGTTCCACTTCATCGCCACCGTCTTCTTGGCCAGCGACTTCGAGATTCCCTCCACGATCTCGGTGCCGGTAGTGCCGCGCGAATAGTCGCGAGCAGCACCATCGGGGAACGTCACCTTGATCGACATTTTGGAAACTCCAGAAAAGCTAAAGAGCTATGAGGCGGCTTGAATAGCATGATTTACAATCCATGCCAGCCCGAAGCCATGCGGGCGTAAGAGTAGACCTCATGGTGAGGTGCGGAGCGTCAGCGCAGCCTCGAACCACGAGGTCGTGGCACTAAGCCCACCGCCCATATCCCCAGGGCCGCCACCACTTACCCGTGTCCGGCAAAGCATCCGGCACCGGATCATAGCCATGCGTGCCACCCGGCCGGCAGCGCACGACACGTGCCAGTCCCATCCAGCCGCCAGGCCAAAAACCAAACTGCCAGATGGCGTCGCGCGTGAATTCCGAGCAGCTCGGCGCGTGCCGGCAGGTGCGCCCCATGAACATAGACAGCGAGTAGCGATAGCCCGTGATCAACATGACGGCGACGGCCTTGAACGGCAGGTCGACCGCACGCCAGAAGAAATCGATGACTCTTTGCATCAGCCCGCCGCCGCAACTGCCTGCTGCGACTCGATCTTTTCCAGCGCGGCAACCACGGCATCGAAGACGAGCATGGTCGACATGTGCCGGTTGGGATAGTGCCGCACCGGCTCGAGATATTTTAGATCATCCCACCTGCCCGTCGGCGGCACACCCTTGCCCTTGAGCATGGCCTGCATGGCATCGCGAACCTCGACGAAGTCGGCGACCGGCGTTCCGACGATCTGCTGCGCCACGATCGCCGCCGAGGTCTGCCCCAGCGCACAGGCGGACACGTCATGCCCATAGGCGGTGATGATCCCGTTGCGAACGACCACATCGACCTCGATCAGCGAACCGCAGACCCGGCTGACCTTGCGCGCACTCGCGTCCGGCCCTGCAAGGCGCCCCGGCTGGGGGGCATTTCCCGCCAAATCCAGGATCTTTTCGGAATAGAGATCGCTTAGCTCCATGGCGCCGACAATTCTGTTTCTTGTTCCGCAACTGCTCCGCTCATATATAGGAGCTCTCGTTTCTGCTGTCAGGGGTAAGACCCCGTCGAAGATCCAGCGCGCCATTCGTCGCGTAGTGAGGACCGGTTGCAGGCAAGGAGCTTGACCGAATGGACGCCCGAGTGAACGCCCCAAAACCGATGACCCCCGCCAACGATCCTGCCCCCCGCCCGACCCGCGAAGAGGCCGAGGCCGCCGTGCGCACTCTGATCGCCTGGGCCGGCGATGATCCGCGCCGCGAGGGCCTTCTTGATACCCCTGCCCGCGTCACCAAGGCCTATGGCGAACTCTTTGCCGGCTACGATCTCAGCGCCAAGGACGTCCTCTCCAAGACCTTCAAGGAGGTCGGCGGCTACGACGACCTCGTCCTCGTCAAAGCCATTCCGTTCTACGCCCATTGCGAGCACCACATGGTGCCTTTCTTCGGTAAGGCCCACATTGCCTACCTGCCGCACGACGGCGTCGTCGGCCTCTCCAAGCTCGCGCGCCTCGTCGAAGTCTATGCCCGGCGCCTCCAGACGCAGGAAACCATGACCGCGCAGATCATCGACGCCATCAACGAAAACCTCGGGCCGCGCGGCGCTGCCGTCATGCTCGAAGCCGAGCATATGTGCATGACCATGCGCGGCGTGCGCGCCCACGACGTCAAGACCGTGACCCACCGCTTCACCGGCGTCTTCGCCGAAGACCGCGTCGAGCAGGACCGCTTCTTCGCCATGGTGCGCTGACGCTTCCATGACCATCGCCTTCACCGATCCCAAATCGCTCGACCACGCGGCGCTCGAAGAAGGCACCGCCTTCGCCCCGCGCTTCGATGCGAACGGCCTCATCACCGTGGTCACCGTCGAAGCCGGCAGCAATGACGTGCTGATGGTCGCGCATATGAATAGCGAAACCCTGTCGCTGACGCTCGAGACCGGCATTGCGCACTACTGGTCGCGCTCCCGCCAGTCGATCTGGAAAAAGGGCGAAACCTCCGGCGAGCTGCAGGAAGTGGTCGAGCTCCGCACCGATTGCGACCAGGACTGCCTGGTGATGACCGTGCGCCAGACTGGCCGCGGCGCCGCCTGCCACACCGGCCGCAAGAGCTGCTTTTACCGCCGCGTCACCGTCGACGAGGGCGAAGCCAGGCTCAAAGACACCGGCCTGCCGCGGCTCTTTGATCCCAAAGCCGTCTACGGTTCCTGACGCCGCTCGAAGATCGGCACCAGGAAAAAGCCCGCGGCAAAGCCGCCAAGATGCGCCTGCCATGCTACATTGATAGCCGCACCCGTAATCATCGGGATCAACGGCACCGCCGCGTTGAGCAACAGCCAGATCAGCGCAAACCAGCGCGACGAGGGATGAGCGAACACTTCCCGGATGCTGGCAAGCCGCCGCCCCAGCACCACCGGCTGTCCGGTCTCGGGATTGCGGGCCACGACCACCGGCTGGAAGATGAAGCGGATCGCCGCCCCGGTCAGCCCCGCGACCCCGCCCGAGGCGCCGATCAGGTAGACACCGTCATAAAGCGTCGTGACCGCAAAAAAGCCTGCCCCCGCGATCGACGACACCGCAAAGATCGCCAGCATCGGCCCTGCCCCGTAGCGGCGGGTCAGCGGCGTTGCAAAGATCACGAGCCAGGCGACGTTGATTAGCAGGTGATCCCATCCGCCATGCAGAAGCGCATGCGTCACCGGCGACCAGATCAGCGGCAGGGCATAGCTGATGTCCTCCCCCGCCAGCACGAAGCGATAGGGCTGAAATGCGAACCAGTAGAGCAGCTCGATCAGCCCCTCTTCGTTAAGAACCAAGGTTGATGCCAGGTGAATCAACACCATCAGCCCCGCAAGGCCGGTGACCGCCGCAGGCAAGAGAAACACCGGCTCATGCGCCGGAGGCTGCGGGGGCGTCGGCGTTTGCGCTTCTTCACTCATGCGTCATGTCCTCAAACGGCGGCGCTGCGGGCCTTGGCGTTAACTTGTCCACAAATCGCCACAGGCGTTAACCTTAACTATTCTTTAAGCGGGCTTTCCGTCCCGCCTTTTGCGATTGTCGCTGCGTCGCGGGCTGACCTCAGGGGGAGGTCTCCGGATCACCAAAAGCGGACTTACCCATGCAGATGCCGAGCACCAAGACGCTCTACACCTATTGGAACACGATTCGGGGTTCCCGCAGCGCGCCCGATCGCCGCGATATCGACCCGACCCGCATTCGTGAAGCGCTTGCGAACACCTTTATCCTCGAGCTCGACGACGCCGACAAGTTCAGCTTCCGTCTGGCAGGGTCGCACCTTTGCACCGCCTATTGCCGCGAGCTCAAAGGCCGCTCCTTTTCCGCGCTCTGGCATGATCGCGACAGTGATGCCATCGAGACGCTGATCCGCGCCGTGACCGAAGATCATGCTGTCGCGCTCGTGACCTTCCAGGGCACCACTGCCCTCCACACCAAGGTCAGCTTCGAGACCATCCTGATGCCGCTACGGCACAATGGCTCGACCCATACCCGCGTCCTGGGCTCCATGTCGGCGCTCGACGAACCCTATTGGTTGGGCGTCCAGCCCGTGATTGAGCAGCGCATCACCGGGCTCCGGCTGATCTGGCCGGACGAGATCGCAGCCGAAGACAATGTGCGCGAAGTTGTTTCCAGCGTCGTCAACGACGTCGCCTTCGCCCATGGCGGCGGCGCACCAATGGCGCTTCCGACCACCGTCTTCGGCCGCTCGGCCCGCCGATACGCCCATCTCGCGGTCATTGATGGTGGCCGAAACTAAAACTTTTGCGCTCGCCTTTCGCGGCGTGCTGCATGGCCCGCTCTCACCATCCGTTAACCAAAACCCTGTAACGTCACTGTAAGTTTTTGCAGGGCGTGGAACAGGTTGACGCATGCTGAGTGACGACATCGCCGCGCCCCTGAACTCTGCTTTCTCGCTGACCCCGGCGAGCGAACGTCGCTTCCAGCGCGTCAACGTCTCCATTCTTGGCCGCTACATGCTGGCCGATCGCCGCGAATTTCCCTGCCAGGTTCTGTCCATGTCACCCGGCGATGCGCTGGTTATCGCCCCCGTCGCCGGCATTGTGGGCGAAAAAGTCATCGCCTATCTCGATCATCTCGGCCGTATCGAGGGCACGATTCTAAGCCAGGTCGAAGGCGGCTTCCTCATGGATATTGCCGCTTCGGCCCGCAAGCGCGACAAGATGGCAGCGCAGCTCACCTGGCTCGCCAATAAGGATCTGCTCAATCTGCCCGAGGATCGCCGCCACGAACGCGTCGTTCCCGATATCCGCCACTCCACCGTCGTGCTCGACGATGGCCGGCGCTATAACTGCAAGATCATCGATATTTCGCTCTCCGGCGCCGCCGTCGAACTCGATGTCCGCCCGGCCATGGGCACGCCGATCACCCTCGGCCGAATGCGCGCTCGCGTGGTCCGTCACTTCCAGAACGGCGTCGCCGTCGAGTTCGCGTCGGCCCAGGAAATGCTGACCGTGGTGCAGCAAAACCTGCGCATGAACTAGCCAGGGCCGGCGTGGTAAACGCCGCCTGAAAACGCTCGATACAATTCGCATAAAACTTGGCGCTTAGTTTTCCGAACCGCCTAAGCCGCCCCGCCTAACGTGGTCTCCATCAGGGAGACGACGAATGGCAATCAACAAGAACTGGCTGGCGGCGATGGTGTGCAGCGCGCTTCTCGCGCTCGCAGCTCCGGCCACGGCAACCGACTTCACCAACGTCGCTTATATCCAGACTGCCGAGGCGCCGACTTCCATTCCCGTCGGTCATCTCGAATTCTGCAAGTCCCGCCCTGCCGAATGCCAGCGCAACGACAAGGTCGTCCCGGCAATGGCGCTCGACGACACCACCTGGCAGCAGCTGGTCTCCATCAACGCCTACTACAACCAGACCATCGTCCCCGTCACCGACGAACAGCTCTACCAGACGGCCGAATTCTGGACCTACCCCAACGGCTACGGCGATTGCGAAGATTTCGCCCTGATCAAGCGCCGCGACCTGATCGCTGCCGGCTGGCATCCGTCCACCCTGATGATCGCCGTGGTCAAGGAAGCCAACGGCAACGGCCATGCCGTGCTGATCGCCCGCACCGATCGCGGCGACCTCGTGCTCGACAATCAGGTCGGCTCGATCGATCTGTGGAGCGACACGCCCTACAAGTTCATCAAGCGCCAGTCGCAGGCCGATGCCGGCCAGTGGGTCGACATGCTCGATAGCCGCGACACCGTGGTCGCCACCGCCAGCACCAACTGATCAGTTCCGGACCCCGCCCCTGATAGGGGTCTGAAGAGCAAGGCCGGCCTGCGAAAGCAGCGCCGGCCGCGCTATCTAAAGCGGCAGCGCGACATAAAGGCTCATGAACAAGAGACCGGTGATAAAGGCCCAACCGAAGGCGACGAGGGCCGAGATCAGAACCGACGTCATCGACAGTGTGCCGTCTTCTTCCTGGCGCCAGCCGACCTGCAGCATGATGTAGGGTCCGCACACAAAGCTCATCACCAGGTGCCCGAAGGCGCCGAGCGCCGTCTGGCCGTCCAGCCGAAGCATCGCCTGCTGTCCGGTGCGCCACTGATAAAGGTGCGTGCCCGCTCCCGAAACGCATAGACCCACGCCGATCAGATAGGCCGCCAGCAGCAATTCCTTGGTCATGCTTATCCCCTCGATGGCTGCAGGCTGATGCCAGGCCTTTACGATTTGTTAAGCATATTGGCTGCCCTAATGGCTGTCACCCCCGCGAGCAAAGCTTGGTTAATTCGCCCATGAGCTTATCCACAGAGGCAGGCGGCCGGCCGCACAGTCACAACCCTGGTGTTGCCTACAACCTTGCCGGCCTGGCGCTGCTGGTCCTGCTGCTGGCCGTCGGCTTCGCCTATCTCATCGATCAGGCAGGGCGTTCCACCGGGCCCGCCGAGCCGGCACTTGGCGACACGCAGCCGGTATTACAGACCATCGGTGGACGCGAACTCAGCATCCCGACCAGTTGGTTTCGCTATGGCGAGCAGATGAAGGACGGCTTCGCGAGCCAGGCCGATCTGCGCTTCAACCTCAGCCTTGCGCCAGATGCTCCACCCACCCCCGTCGAGGTAACGTTGTTGCCGCGCAGCCGGGCGCGGGCCAGCAGCGAACTGCTGGACCGGGTTTATCTGCATCAATTCGGAGCGGGGATCAGGGAGGGCTATCCGGGCTTGGTGGGCAAGCCGATGATGGCGCGCGAGGGATATGACGGGGAAACCGTCTGGTATGACGCTTTGTCGCCAAATCCATTCGTCGCGAAATGCGCGATTGAGGTCGAACCGGACCGCCCCGATTCATGCCTGCGCACCATTCACCTGCAGAGCGGCATTGCCGCTGTGCTCAAGTTCGATGCAACGGCGCTGGTGAACTGGCGCCGCTTCAATGACGAACTGGCCCTTTGGCTGGGCCAGATCGGCGCGCTCTGATCAGTCGATATCTTCGAGGTCGATGTCGAGGATCGACATGTTGAAGATATAGGACTTGTCGCCGTCTTCGTCGTCGGCATGGATCAGGCCGATCGACTCATCGCCCAAAAACACCTCGACTGAGTCATTGAGTTTGGCGCGCGGACGCACGTCGATGTTCTTGTTGTTGAACTTCTGCTGCAAAAATTTCTGAAGCTTGATGATCTCGGGATGGTTCACGAGCACATTCCTTGGCTGTTCGGGGTGCCGGCAATCTAGTGCCTCGACCAAGGCTGGCAACCCCTGCGCACCGGTCTTATCCGGTAAAACGCCGCAGAGCCCCCTTGCGTTCAGGACCAGGAGACATTCATCTCAGGCCGGCGTCAGATGAAGGTCGGCGGGCCTTAGCTGACTTGATCGTAGACCAGCACCATCTGGTCCATCACCAAGGCGGGCTGCGCACAGCCGGCTTCTCCGATGACCTTGGCCGGAACGCCGGCCACCGTCACGCGCGGCGGCACTTCCTTGAGCACCACCGACCCTGCCCCGATACGCGAGCAATCGCCCACCTTGATATTGCCAAGCACCTTGGCGCCGGCACCGATCAGCACGCCATTGCCGATCTTGGGGTGACGATCCTGATCCGACTTGCCGGTGCCACCCAACGTCACGTTCTGCAGCATGGAGACATTGTCGCCGACCACCGCCGTCTCGCCAATGACGAGACCCGTGCCGTGATCGAGCATGATGCCTTTGCCTAAGGGCACGGCCGGGTTGATGTCGACCTGAAACACCTGGCTTGAACGGCTCTGGAGGTAGAGCGCAAAGTCCCTGCGCCCAGCCTTCTGCATCGCATGAGCAAAGCGATGCGTCTGGATCGCCTGGTAACCCTTGAAATAAAGCAGCGGCTCGACGGCACGATGGCAGGCCGGATCGCGCTCCATGGTCGCCGCCAGATCGACGCGCGCCGCAATGCCGATCTCGGGATCGTCGCGCAGCGTTTCTGCAAAGACTTGGCGGATCAGATCGGCCGAAACGTCTTCATGATCGAGACGTGCCGCAAGGCGATGCGCCAACGCTTCTTCAAAACTGTCGTGATTGAGAACGGTGGACAAAACGAGGTTGCCCAGAGAAGGCTCGTTATCGAGGATCTGGCGAGCCCCGGCGCGCACAGCTTCCCATACCGGATCTACCGATTGGATCTGCACCGACTTCTTGGCATTGCCGCTCATCACGCCAGACTCCGCGTTCATCGAGAAACACCGATATAAGGCAGATCGTTCTTTCAAACAAAGCCTCTGCTGAGCATTTGGTTCACGAAATTGAACGGGGCGGAAATGTCCTGCTCAAAAACTCCAGCGCCGCAGCCTTGAAAAGCTTGTCCCCGGTGGCCCGCATATGGTCCCGCTTGGGGATAAGGTAGGCCTCGCCTTCGGGCAAAATCTCCGCCAAAGGCTCGGGCCGGCCCGCCATTTCGTCGGCCTCGCCCACCGCCACCAGCACCGGCACGGCGATGCGCCGCACATCGGCGCGCGCCATCGGCTGACGCGATGTTTCCATGCAGGCCGCCAGTGCCTCCCGATCCGAGCCCGTGTGATCGGCAAAAATGCGGAATTGCCGCGCCGTCGGATGCGTCAGATCGGCAAGCCCCGGCGCCCGCAAACCGGCAATGATGTCATTGCCGTCGGTCAGCCCATTGATGAGATTGACGCCCATGCCGCCCAACACCATCGCGGCCACGCGCTCCGGATGATCATAGGCAAGGAAAGCGGCGATGCGCGCGCCCATCGAATAACCGATCACCCCCGCCCGCTCGATCCCCAGATGATCGAGGAGCGCCAGCGCATCGCCAGCCATCTGTGTCGGGTAATAAAGCTCCGGATCGTGCGGCTTCGCCGAATGCCCATGTCCGCGATTGTCGAGCGTGATCGCCATATAGCCCGCGCCGGTCAGCGTCTCCACCCAGCCGGTATCGATCCAGTTGACCTTGCCGCTCGATGCAAAGCCATGGATCAGGAGAATCGGCTCTCCCGAGCCATGGGTCTCGTAGGCAAGTTCGAGGCCGGAAGTTGTGAAGCTTGGCATGTTCGCTCCGCTATTTAATGAGGAGGGTTTTGCGGCTTCGCCCCACTAATGCAAGCGCCCTTTGCGCTTTTCTTGGGCGCCCGCATTGGCTATGGTCGCGCCGATTTCCAAACCTTCCAGGACCCCCAATGGCCCACGGCACGACTCCGCACTTCCACAACACCGAAGGCCTCCGCGCCATCGAAGTGGGCTCCAAGGAATTCCAGTGCGTCGGCGCCCTACCCCCCTTCGATCACCCCCATGTCTTCCTCGACATGGGCAAGGATAGCGAGATCGTTTGTCCGTATTGCTCAACGCTTTACGTCTATAAGACTGAGCTCGGCGCCGGTCATTCCAACCCCGCTTCCGCCGTCTTCGAGCCCCGCGCCGCCTGAGCCAGACCATGCCCGCCGAGGGCCGCTCCTTCATCATCGCCGGCGCCGGAATCTCCGGCCTGACCCTCGCGCTCGCCCTCGCCAAATGGGGCGCAACCGTTGTCGTTCTCGAAAAAAGCCAGACCCTGCAAGAGTTTGGCGCCGGCCTCCAGATCAGCCCCAACGCGCGGTTCGTGCTCGATCAACTTGGACTCGACGACGCACTGACCCGGCTCAGCCTCGAACCCGAAGCGCTCGACGTCTACCGCCAGGGTGCACAACGTCCGCTGCTCAGCATGGAACTCGGCCCCATCATGCGGCAGCGTTTCGGCTCGCCCTATGCCGTCATGCACCGGGCCGATCTCGCCGACCTCCTCTATAAAGCCTGCCGGCGCTTCGCCAATATCGACATTGTCTTCGGCGTCCGTCGTTGGGACGTCGTCTCCCACGCCCGCGGCGTCACCGTGGCCATCGACGAAGCCGACGGCCAAAGCCGCAACACCCGTGCCGATGCCTTTATCGGCGCCGATGGCGTCCATTCCCGCACGCGCCGCGACGTGCTCGGCGGCCCGCCGGCACAGTTTCAAAACCGCATCGCCTGGCGCACCCTCGTGCCTTTAAAGGCCGTTGCCGGCCAGATCCACCCCAGTCGCGTTTCCGTCTTTTTCGGCACCGGCTTCCACCTCGTCTGCTATCCGCTGCCGCACCGCGGCCAAGCCAATCTGGCCTTGTTCATGCCCGGCAAGCCGGACGAAAGCGCAAATCCAAAGCCGCTGCGGCCCGGTACGATCGTCGAAGAAGTCCTCGACATGGCTGGCGCCAACTGGACACCGTGGCCGCTCTACACCGTCGCCACCAACACCTGGTTCAACGGCAATATCGGTCTTATTGGAGACGCCGCGCACGCCATGGTGCCCTTCCAGGCCCAGGGCGCCGCCATGGGCATCGAAGACGCCGCGGTGCTGGCCCCGCTTCTGGTAAACTCCCAACACGCCGAAGATGCTTTCCGCCAATATGCCGCGCTACGTCAGGAGCGCGTTCGTCGCGTTGCCGCGCTTTCGGCACAGAACGGGCGCATCTTCCACCTGCCCTGGCCGTTAAGCCTGGCGCGCGACACGGTCATGTCCATGCAAGGCCAGCGCGCCCATCTCGATCGTCTGGGATGGATCTACGAGCACAAGGCGCTCGCCGAAGGCTCGTTCTCGTGAACACAGCGGCCGGCCTCGCCCCTTGCTTTGGCGGGCAAGCCTGTGTCAATTGCAGCCCTCTGACGGGCGCGACAAGAAGAAGGCTCGAAGCACCGCATGCAAGCTGCGACGCGTTCCCGACTGACCCTGACCTGCATCCTGATCACGATTCTGCTCGACATGATCGGCGTCGGCATCATCGTTCCGGTTCTGCCCGAGCTGCTCGAAGACCTCACCGGCGGCAGCGTGGCGCAAGCCGCGGTGATCGGCGGCTACCTCGTCTTCGCCTATGCTTTCATGCAGTTCGTGTTCTCGCCCGTTCTCGGCAATCTTTCCGACCGTTACGGCCGCCGCCCTGTCCTGCTGATCTCACTGCTCGGCCTCACCTTCGACTACCTGATGATGTCGATTGCGCCCTTCGTCTGGTACCTTTTCATCGGCCGCATCATTGCCGGCATCGCTGGCGCGGCTCTCGCGACGGCCACGGCCTATATGGCCGACATCACCCCGCCCCATAAGCGCACCCACCGCTTCGGCCTCATCGGCGCAGCCTTCGGCCTCGGCTTCATCATCGGCCCCGTCATCGGCGGCGAACTGGGGGAATTCGGCCCGCGCGTGCCCTTCTACGCTGCGGCCGGCCTCGCCTTTGCCAATTTCCTCTTCGGCTGGTTCGTGCTGCCCGAAAGCCTGCCGAAAGCCTCGCGCCGTAAATTCGATATCCGCCGCGCCAACCCGCTCGGCGCCGTCATGGCGCTGCGCAAATACCCCTCCGTGCTCTGGCTCCTTGGCGTCCTGTTCTTCCTGCAGCTCGCGACCCAGGCTCTTCCTACCGTCTTCTCCTATTTCACCGTCGAAATGTTCAACTGGACCTCTTCGACCATCGGCCGCACGCTGGGCGCCTTCGGCCTAGGCTTTGCCATCAGCCAGGCCGTCCTTGCCGGTCCCCTGTCCAAGGGCATCGGCGAACCCGCCGTCGGCATGATCGGCCTGCTCGCCGCCATCGCTGCCTTTGCCGGCGTTGCCTTCTCGGCCGACGTCTACATGCTGTACCTGTCGATCCTGGTCGGCACCGTCAGCGGCCTTGCGCCACCCGCCATCAACGGCGTTCTGTCGCGCCAGGTGCCAGACAATTCGCAAGGCGAGTTGCAGGGCGCGGTCAATGCCGCGAGCTCCTTGGCGACCATCATCGGCCCACTCGCGGCAACGCAGATTTTCTACCACTTCACCACCGAGCCGGGCGCTTCCAGCTACTTTCCCGGCGCTCCGTTCCTGGCTGCCAGCGCCAGCGTCCTCGCCGCGCTGATCCTTTTTGCCGTGGCCTCCTGGCGTTTCGAGTTGGGCCGGCGTCCCTCCATCGCCAACCACCCCCATGCCCCCGAAGTGCCGCCTCCGGGACAGGTGCGCGTACCGCCGATCGAAGACGATGATCACAATCCGTCCCGCCGCTGAGGCGGACCACACCCCCATTATCGCCATCGTCGCTCCGGTCCTTGCTGCCGGCGAAACCTACGCCATCGACACCAACCTCGATGAAGCGGCGGTTGTTGCCTACTGGTTCATGCCCGCGCACGAGGTCTTCGTCGCCGAACTCGATAACGAGATCGTCGGCACCTATTATCTCCAGCACAATCAGCGCGGCGGCGGCGCCCACGTCGCCAATTGCGGCTACATGACCGCACCCAATGCGCGCGGCAAGGGAATAGCCAAAGCCATGTGCCTCCACTCCCTGGAGCGCGCCCGCGAGCGCGGCTTCCGCGCCATCCAGTTCAACCACGTGGTCTCGACCAATACCGGCGCCGTTGCCCTCTGGCAAAAGCTCGGCTTCCGCATCGTCGGCACCCTTCCCAAGGCTTTCAAGCATCCCGTTCACGGCTATGTGGACAGCTATGTGATGTTCCAGTCGCTGGTCGACTGAACTGCCGGCCACAAAGGCGCGTAGTGTTTGCATGGCAAAGCTCCGCTTCATCCTCGGCGACCATCTTTCCCGATCCGTCGCTGCGTTGCGGGACATCGACCCCGCGAACGACGTCGTCCTGATGGCTGAGGTCGGCAGCGAGTCGACGGTGGTTGGCTTCCACAAGCAAAAGCTCGTCTTCATCTACTCCGCCATGCGCCACTTCGCCGACGAGCTGCGCGAGGAAGGCATTCGCGTCGATTACGTCCGCCTCGACGCCGAAGGAAGCACGCAGAGCCTCGAAGGCGAACTCGCCCGCGCCCTTGCCCGCCACTGGGTCGACGGCGTCGTCGTCACCGAGCCCGGCGCCTTCCGCGTTCGCGACATGATGAACGGCTGGTCGGAGCGGCTCGGCGTCCCCGTCGACATCCACGAAGACGACCGCTTTGTTTGCAGCCATGATCGCTTCGCCAGCTGGGCCGGCGATCGCAAGTCGCTGCGCATGGAATTCTTCTACCGCGAGATGCGGCGCCTGACCGGCTTCCTCATGCAAGACGAGGCTCCCGAAGGCGGCCAGTGGAATTTCGACGTCGACAACCGTGAGTCACTGCCACCGGACTATCAACCGCCGAGGCGGCTGCGCTTTGAGCCCGATGCGACCACGCGTGAAGTCATAGACCTCGTTCGCAATCGCTACGCCAAGAATTTCGGCGACCTCGAACCCTTCCAATGGGCCGTCACCCGCAGCGGCGCCCTCGATGCCCTCGATCATTTCATCGCCGAGGCCCTGCTCGGCTTCGGCACCTATCAGGATGCGATGAAAACCGGCGAGCCCTTTCTCCATCACGGGCTGCTCTCACCCTACCTCAATGTCGGCCTCCTCACCGCCGCCGAAGTCTGCGCCGCCGCCGAGCGCGCCTATCTCGAAGGCCATGCGCCGCTCAACGCCGTGGAAGGCTTCATCCGCCAGATCATCGGCTGGCGCGAATATATCCGCGGCGTCTACTGGCTGAAGATGCCTGAATACGCACAGACCAATGAACTCGACGCGCATCGCGACCTGCCCTGGTTCTACTGGTCCGGCAATACGCGCATGAATTGCATGGCCCAGGCGATCGGCGACACCAGCCGCCACGCCTATGCCCACCACATCCAGCGCCTGATGGTCACCGGCAACTTCGCCCTGCTCGCCGGCATCGAGCCGGCCCAGATCGAATACTGGTACCTGGCCGTCTATATCGACGCCTTCGACTGGGTCGAACTGCCCAATGTCCATGGCATGGTCATGTTCGCCGATGGCGGCCTCTTGGCCTCAAAGCCTTATGTAGCCTCGGGCGCCTACATCAACCGCATGTCCGACTATTGCGGCAATTGCTTTTATAGCCCCAAGATTAAGGAAGGCGAACGCGCCTGCCCCTTCACCCTGCTCTACTGGAATTTTCTCATGGAGAACCGCCCCAAGCTCGGCGGCAATCGGCGGCTGGCCATGCCCTATCGCAATCTCGATCGCATGGATGACCGTCAGCGCGGCCTCATCCAGATGCAGGCTCGGGCATTTCTCAACGGACTATCCGCAACGGCCGACGAAGACCCTGCGCCGCAGCTGACGCTGGATCTTTAGCACCACCCGCTCCCCACCCTCCATGTCATCCCCGCGTAGGCGGGGATCCATTCTGAGATCTCGAGATGGGCCCCGGCCTTCGCCGGGGTGACAATCGAATGTGCGGCAACCTCAGTGGGCTGAGCCAGCCCTACTCCTCCACCACCGGCGCCGCAGCCTTGTTCTGCAACGTGCTCGGCCAGGTGCCGTGCAGGTCGCCGCCGCGGCCCTCGATCTCGAAACCATGCGCACCGAAGAAGTCGCGCTGCCCCTGGATAAGGTTGGCCGTGCCCTGCGCCTGACGATAGCTGTCGAAATAGCTGAGCGCGGCGGAAAGGCAGACCATCGGGAATTCGCCCATGGCGGCACCGGCCACGACCTTGCGAAGGCTGGGATGAGCGTCCTTCATGATGGCGACGAAATCGGGCACGATCAGGAGGTTGGAGGCATCGCCCTTGCTATAGGCCGAAGCCATCTGGTCGAGGAAGCGCGAACGGATGATGCAGCCGGCGCGCCAGATCTTGGCGATCGTCGCCAGCGGCAGCGACCAGCCGAACTCTTCCGAAGCCTTTGCGATCACCGCAAAACCCTGCGCATAGGAAACGATCTTGCCGGCCAGCAACGCCTTTTCGAGATCGTCCAGCGTCACGTCGCTGCGCGCACGGTTCGGCTTGCCATAGATGCCTTCAGCCGCCACGCGCTCTGCCTTGCGCGACGAGATCGAACGCGCCGCCACGGCGCCTTCGATGGCCGTTGCCGGCACGCCCATCTGCTGCGCCACGATCGCCGACCAGACGCCGGTGCCCTTCTGGCCTGCCTTGTCGAGGATCAGGTCGACAAGCGGCTTCTTGGTATCTGCATCCACGGCGTGCAGCACATGGCCGGTGATCTCGATGAGATAGGAGTTGAGCGGACCCTCGTTCCACTTCTTGAACACGTCGCCGCATTCCGAGGCGGTCATCCCGAGGCCGTCACGCATCACGCCATAAACTTCGGCGATCATCTGCATGTCGCCATATTCGATGCCGTTATGGATCATCTTGACGAAATGGCCCGCCCCGCCCTCGCCGAGATAAGCGCAGCAGCTTTCGCCGTTGAACTGGGCGGCGATGGCGGTCAGCACCGCTTCCGCATTGTGCCACTGTTCCTTGGAGCCGCCGACCATGATCGATGGACCATGGCGCGCCCCTTCTTCGCCGCCGGACACGCCGACGCCGAGATAGCCGATGTTCTTGGGCTTGAGATAATCGAAGCGGCGCTGCGTGTCGGTATAAAGCGAGTTGCCGCATTCGATGATCGCATCGCCCGGCTCGAGATGCGGCAAAATCTGTTCGATCATGTCGTCGACCGGCTTGCCAGCCTTGACCATGATAATGATCGAGCGCGGCGTCTTTACCGACTGCACGAAGTCGGCAAGGTCGTATTTCGGGATCGTATTGCCATCTAGGCCCTGCGCTTTGGCCTCGCTGACGAATTCGTCGATACGGCCGGGCGACCGGTTGTGCACGGCAACGGTGTAGCCTTTTTCGGCAATGTTCAGTGCCAGGTTCGAACCCATCACCGCCAGGCCGATCAGGCCGATATCCGCAGTCGCCATCAAGCAATCCTCTTCGAAAATGTCCGCGCAGGCCATGCGCCTTGTGCATAGTGCTTGGCGGGGACAATGACCATAAAGTCGTAACAGTGGAAAGACCGGATCAGGCAATTTTCGACCAAATCGGCTTGCTTGTATGGAAGCGAGGCGAAGGGTTGCGGTGCGACGTCGGCGCTGGCTAGAAGAGACGGGACGAGGAGAACGGCATGAGCGGCAAATCCCCTTTCGATCTTGGCGGCAAGCGCGCCCTGATCACCGGTTCGAGCCGTGGCCTGGGTCTCGCCATGGCTCGGGCGCTGGCCGGTGCCGGTGCTGCGGTGGTGCTTAATGCCCGTGACGGCAAAGCCTTGGGCTCCGCCGCCGCCGATCTTGCCGAAGCCGGATACGACGTAGCGGCGCTGGCCTTCGACGTCACCAGCCCTGAAAGCGTGGGCGAAGCCGTGCGGCATTGCGAGGGCGAGATCGGCCCGATCGATATCCTCATCAACAATGCCGGCATGCAGATCCGAGGCCCGCTCGAAACCTTCCGTCACGACGATTTCGAGCGGATGATGTCCACCCATGTCACCGCCACCTTCAGCGTCAGCCAGGCCGTCGCGCAAGGCATGATCAGGCGCGGACGCGGCAAGATCATAAACATCTGCTCGATCTTGACCGACCACGCCCGCCCCTCGGTGGCCCCCTATGGCGCAGCCAAGGCAGCCATTGCCAATCTCACGCGTGGCATGGCGGCCGATTGGGCCGGCAAGGGCCTCAACGTCAATGCCATCGCGCCGGGCTATTTCCGGACCGACCTCAACACCACGCTTATGGCCGACCCGGACTTCAACGCCTGGGTCGAAAAACGCACACCCATGGGGCGCTGGGGCGAGGTCGAAGAGCTTGGTCCCCCGGCCATCTTCCTTGCTTCCGACGCTTCCAGTTTCGTCAACGGACACATCCTTTATGTCGACGGCGCCTTCACAGCCACGGTTTGAACCGGCTCGCATCATCATCGTCATGGGCGTGAGCTCGTCCGGCAAGTCCACGGTCGGTGCCGCACTCGGCCGCGCGCTCCACGCGCCCTTCCTCGATGGCGACAAGTACCATCCCGAGGCCAATGTCGAAAAAATGCGCGCTGGAACGCCGCTGACCGACGACGATCGCTGGCCCTGGCTTACGGCGCTCTCCGCCGCGCTCAAGGAAGCTGCAGAACGCAAGGGCGTCGCGGTCGGCGCCTGCTCGGCCCTGCGCAAAAGCTATCGCGACATCATCACCCAGGAAGCCGGTGAGCCGGTGCTCTTTGTGTATCTCGAGGGTTCGCGCGACGTGATCGGCGAGCGCATGGCCCGCCGCAAACACGAATACATGCCCACAAGCCTCCTCGACAGCCAGTTCGCGACGCTGGAAGTGCCCGACCCCGCCGCGGAGCACGTCCTTGTCGTGCCCGTCACCGACCCTGTGGAGAGGATCGTGCGCACGGTGACCGCATCGCAGGACCATCTACGGACCTTCAAGCGGTGGCAGTGATCACCGCGCTTCGCGCCGATCCTCGACTTCTTCCGGATCTTGCTTCCACGGCCAGCGGCCGGTGATTTCCACCTCCAGCGACAGGCTCAAAAAAGTACGGATGACGATGATACCGGCCAGTACGGCAAGGCTTTCCAGCGTCGGCTCGATGGCAACCGTCGCAATGATGTCGGCCGCTACCAGAAACTCGAGTCCCAGAAGAATACCGCGTCCGACATCGGCCCTGTAGTGCCTCAGACTATGGTCCTCGGCCTTGCCGCTCCGGCTGCGCTGAACATAGCGCCACGTCGCAAGCACTATGCCCAACACGATGACCAGGATCCCGCACCACTCGATGGCGCGGGTCACAAGGTGAAGAAGATCTTCGCCAAAGACGTTCATCGCTGCCTCCCAGACCCGAGCAAGCAACGCGGCAGACCGCTACACGATCCGCACGCTAGGAAGCGTCAGTATCAGCAGGCGGAACCCCATCGCTGCGCGACAGGCTGGCATTGAAGTAACGATCGTCAAGCGTCACTTCCTCGCCGATCCACGAGGGCATCTCGACTGCCTGATCCTCATGCTCGAGCTCGACCTCGGCGATGATCAGGCCCTCGTGCCGACCTTCAAACACATCGATCTCCCAAGTGAGGCCGCCGAACTCAAGCTCATGCCGGCGCTTTTCAATCGTATGCGGTCGCGACAGCTTCAGCAGTTCACGGGCGTCATCGATCGGGATTTCGTATTCGAACTCTGCCCGAGTGGCGCCTACCGACTTGCCCTTGAGCGTTATTGCCGCCTTCTCGTCATCCCAGGTCCGCACGCGGACGGTCGCCTTGGCATTGGACGACAGATAGCCCTGCCGGATCGACCGACCTTCATTGGCAGCTTTGCGCCAATCGTCATTGCGGACCAGGAACTTGCGTTCGATTTCCGTGCCCATGCTCTACCCCTTTTCCGGCAGCAGCGACCAATAGCTCTCGAAGCGCTTCCGCAGAGCTCCCGGCTTTTCGGCAGCAAGCTGATGCCCAAGCGCAAACGCCTGTTCGCCCAATTCCTCCTGCCTTTTGGCCACGGCAACAAGGATCG
Source organism: Devosia rhizoryzae (assembly GCF_016698665.1). NCBI lineage: Bacteria > Pseudomonadati > Pseudomonadota > Alphaproteobacteria > Hyphomicrobiales > Devosiaceae > Devosia > Devosia rhizoryzae. The sequence goes on along the minus strand of NZ_CP068046.1, from coordinate 980,346 downwards.
GACCGAGATCGCCCAAGTCTTCTTCTGCAGCGTTCAGCACATCCGTCAACACCGCCAGATTGTGGTGATCCCCCAGATTTTCGCCCAAGTGATCGAGCGCCTTGGCCCTTGGCTCCAAGAGATCAGCCGCAGACTTGGCGAGTAGCGTCACATGGTACCAGTGGTATTTCGCCTGCTTGCGCCATTCGTGCATCGCCGTCGCGGTCTGCTCGCCCTCAGCCCCGTCGAAGTCCCGCAAGAAGTGTCGGTAGGTCTTCTCCAGCCCGTCGCCCACAAGATCAAAGCCATTGGTGTCAAAACTCCACTCCTTAGCGCGATCACCGATCTTTTCAAAAATCTCGGCAAACTGCTCGAGCGGGTTTTGCTTTTTGCTCGCCGCCTCGCTCCGTTTCGCCCGCGCCACGAGATATTCCCGGGCAGCCTGACTGTGTCCTGGGATGGTGAGACCATCAAGCGTCTCGACTATGACCCGCGCATCCCGCGCTCCGCCCAAAAGGTTGGCTGCGTCGCGCAGAGCCGCGTTTTCTTTCTTGAAATCCGCAAAGTTGGGCTGCACCAGCCGGAGCAAACCGCGCACCTTCTTGCAGCGCCGCCGCAGGCTATGAACGGTCTTGTCGAAGTCACCCCCTCCATGAGCAGAAGCCAGGGCTTTCCCGATCTGCTCTCCGGCGATGACCCTTACCTGATGCCCCGCCCGGGACCGCGACTGGAATGCAAACGACATACTTAAACCCAGTTGGATAGCGCAGAGCTTAGGCACGCCTCGCTGTCATCATCCAGAACAAATAAAAAGGCCGCCCCGGAGGACGGCCTATTTGAGTGCGATACGAAAGCTTAGTGCTTCAGTGCGTCGCGGGCAGCGTCTTTGACTTCGCCGACCTTTTGCTGGATCTTGCCTTCGGCCTTGTCTGCCTTGCCTTCGGCCTGCAGACGTTCGTTACCGGTCAGACCGCCAGCGGCATCCTTGAGAGAACCCATGGCCTGCTTGCCGGCGCCTTTTGCTTCGTCCTTATGCATTTCAGTCTCCTTTGTTAGAAGTCTAACAGAAGAACGAAGCGGGCGCGGTGGCGTTCCCAAAAGACATATCACAGGTTAGTTTACCGCCCATGCCGCCCATGCCCACGCTCCATGACTACCAGCCACCGATGGAGCCCTATCTCGACGTGCTTCACGTCGACGACGATATCCTCGTGATCAACAAGCAGAGCGGCCTGCTGAGCGTGCCGGGCAAAGACCCGAGCCTATGGGATTGCATCGAATATCGCGCACGCCAGACCTGGCCGACGGCCGGCATGTGCCATCGGCTCGACAAGGACACTTCCGGCGTCCTTGTCCTCGCGCTCAACAAGCGCGCGCATGGCCGCATCGGATCTCAGTTCGAACATAGAAAGACAACCAAGAGCTATCTCGCCCGCGTCGCCGGGATCGTTGCCGAGGACACGGGCCTTGTCGATCTTCCCCTCGCCACCGACTGGCTCAACAAGCCGCGCCAGCGCGTCGACTTCGACCATGGCCGCCCGTCGCAGACCCAATGGCAGGTGCTGGAGCGCGAGGAAAGCGCCACCCGAATGCGCCTCGTGCCCCTTACGGGACGCACCCATCAGCTCAGGGTCCACATGAAAGCCATCGGCCATGTGATTCTGGGAGATGCATTTTATGCCGATGAAGCGGAGTTCCTGGCCGCCGACCGGCTGCAGCTCCATGCCGCCGAACTGGGCTTCACCCACCCCACCACGGAGCAATTCACGACCTTCGTCGCGCCGGACCCGTTCTAGTCGCTTTCACCCAAATAGCCGACTTCGATCCGCTGAAACAGCACACCTTCTTTCATGGTCGCGAGCCAGCGCTGAAAGTTTCCGACGTCGACGAAACCAGCCCGTTGCGCGTCCGTCTCGGTTACATCGTCCGGGCTCATGTCGGTCACCGACTTGATGGAAAGAAGCCCAACCTTGGTCTTGAGCGTTCCGCCTGCCTTGACGGTTGGCCGGTTCCAGCGCCGAAAGATCAGGTCCACTTTCCCGGCCTTGATCCCTTCCAAAAGCTCCCGCTTCAGCAGCATCAGTCGAGCACCGCATCTGCCGTGATCTCGATCTGAAGCCCCTTGGCCAACAGCTCCCTGACCACGACAGTCGCCCGAACCGGATAGGGCTGCACCGTAAAGTACTCTCGATACACCGCGTTCATCCCCGGCGCATCGGCGCTATCGACGAGAAAGATCTGCACCATCACGAGATGACGCAGCGTTCCACCCGCAGCCTCGAGCGTGATCTGAAGATTATCGAGACACCGCCGCGTCTGCTCCTCGATCCCGCCCGCGACGATCTCGCCGCTCACTGGATCTTCGGCGATGGCAACGAGCCAAAGGTGCTTGCCGGCACGCACAGCATCGTTGATCGGCGCGGAAGAAGGGGCAATCCCGGTTTCGATACGTTCGATCATGAAGGCTCCAGCAAAGAATCGGCAGGCGCAATTGTGTTGCGGGAGAGCTTGTGACAAACACGGGCTACCGAGCCAAGCGGGCGTGGTGAAACTGGTAGACACAAGGGACTTAAAATCCCTCGGCTATGCCGTGCGGGTTCGATTCCCGCCGCCCGCACCACCCACCGCGCACGATCAACGAGGCCGGGTGAAACTGTCCTCGATCCGCTCGATGATCGCGTCGTAGCGAATTTTGTCCGAAACCGGATAACTGACCTCGAAGCCGGAAAAACGTTCCCCGTCTGCGGAGAACAACACCTTGGTGTAAAAGATCAACGGCTCCACGCCTTCGATCTGCGATTGCGAAAAGCCTGATAGCACAAACCACGATCCGCCTTCTGCACGGTAGGTAATCTCGCGGTTCGGATCGTCTGCCGAGAGCCGGGCAGCGAAGTCGTCCAACGTCATCCCAGCGGCATCGCCGCTATAGAGGGTGATCTGCCCATCTCCGTCGGTCTCGAGGAAGAGCTGGGAGGGCGTGTCACTTTGCGCCGAAGGCTCGAAGAGGCCGAAGGGCAACTCAACCGAGAAGCCGTTAAGCCGGTCGTCATATCGCTCCCAACCCGCGCCTGACTGCGCTAGGGAGGCAGTCGAGAGTGCGAGACAAACCAACGCTGCTGCAACTACCGGTTTGATCATGGCAGACCTCCATTGCCTTACTCAGCAACGAGCAAGGTCGCGTGAAGGCTCCAGACTCATCCCGAGTTCGAATCGGACACGCAGAAACGTCCGTCTTCGCCGCGCCAGATCTTGAGCCCTGCTTCCCGGAACGCGAGCATCACAAGGCGCATGCTGTCGCCCTGTCCCTGCGACATCTCGTTGCCTTCGAGCCGGCGAATGGTCGAGACCGAAATGCCCGCTTTGGCCGCCAATGTCTCGGCGGTCCAGTTCAAGAGGGCGCGGCAGGCCCGTAGTTGACCCGACGTCAAGGTTCGCAGTGCACTTTCGCCGAGCGCCGTAGCGGGCGAAACATAATGGATTTCAGCCGCTGAAAAACCGCCCCAGTAGGGATCGGACGAGTGCTCGGGCAGAAACGGCAGACCGGCGGCATGAAGCGCCCGATACTCTCCATCGCTCATCAGCATGCGGCCATCAAAACGAAAGGAACGCTTGTTTGCCACCGCATCGCGCCACGCAGCTGGCGTCCGCGCAACATCATCGGGGTGAACGACGTCGCGCCAGTTGATGCTGCCGCCGGTTTTCTTCAGATCGTTGTGCTCGTCAGCGCTAAAGCGTTCGATCAGCCGTCCATCCTCGTCGGCGATCCAGAAGGCAGCATTCATCAGTCGCGCCAGATTATAGATCAACCCGGTGAGATGGCCCGTCCTGCGCTGCAGCGCATGGCTCTCCGAAATGTCGGACACGACCGCAACGACGCGAGTGACGACCCCATCCCGGTCGAAAAAGCTGCGCGCCTGACTACGGAGGCACCGCAGCTGGCCATCCGGCCGGATGATGCGGAAGCGGCGATCGGCTTGCCGGCTGTCGATTGCCAACTTGTTGGCGTCGTCAACAGCCAGGCGATCCTTTGGATGAACCAGTTGCTCGATAAAGCCCGGGTCGAGCTGAACACCCGCCGGATTGACGCCGACAAGATCGAAGAAACCTGGAGAACAAGTGAGCCGGGCGTCGGCAACGGTCCAGGTCCAAAAGCCGATATGCAGCGCACCCTCGGCAAGTCTCAGCCAGTCCTCAGGCTGGCGAGCCACACGTTCATTCATCTTAGTCTTCCACGACAGGCGATTTCGACAGCCTGGCCAGATACGAACCGACCACGCTGCAAAGTTTCAGTGATTACGTCTGCAACGGCGTGACCGGATCAATCGGAATCATGACAATTCTTAACCGCTTTGAACCGGTGACACTTTTCCCTTCAGCAAGATGGGTGGAAAACGTTCGGGATGACGTGCCGATCAGCCACTTTCCTTCGCGGCGGGAAGGAATTACCAGTCCATCGCTAAGGTATCTCACACCATGCACTGATAATGTGGCCCAAACATCATCAGGGGCCGAAAGTGGACATTCGCCTTTTTAACACTGCGCGGCGGACCGTCGCGGAGCAAAACCAGTCATTGCTGGACGCCATTTCGCAGTCTCAGGCGATCATCGAGTTCGCGCCAGACGGCACTATCATGCATGCGAATGCAAATTTTCTGCGCGTCATGGGCTATAACCTCGCCGACATCAGCGGCAAGCATCACCGTATTTTCGTTGACCCGGCAGAAGCCTCCCTGCCCGCCTACCGCCAGTTTTGGGAAGAACTGGCCGCAGGCAAATACCACACCGGCGAGTTCCGCCGGCTTGGCAAGGATGGGAACGAGGTCTGGATACAGGCCAGCTACAATCCGGTCTTCGGCCAGGATGGAAAGCCCATACGGATCGTCAAGCTCGCCAGCGACATCACGGCGCAAAAGCTCGCCAGCGCCAATGCCGCCGGCCAGATCGAGGCCATCTCGCGCTCCCAGGCTGTTATCGAATTCACCACCAGCGGCGAGATCATCTCCGCCAACGAGAACTTCTGCACCGCGCTCGGCTATCAGCCGAGCGAACTTGCCGGTCAGCACCACCGGCTGTTTATTGAACCCGAGGAGGCCCAAAGCTCCGGCTATCGCGCCTTCTGGGCCGCCCTGGCACGCGGTGAATTCCAGGCTGCCGAATACCGCCGCGTCGGCAAGGGCGGCCGCGAAGTCTGGATCCAGGCCACCTACAACCCGATCTTCGACGCCCAAGGCCGCGTCCTCAAGATCGTCAAATACGCAACCGACATCACCGCGCGCAAAATGGCGGTGAACTTGCTTGGTGCGGGTCTTGAGCGGCTCGCAGGTGGTGATCTTCAAGCCAGGATCGAGACCCAACTGGAAGGCGAACTCGAACAGGTCCGCACCGCCTTCAATCACACCATCCAGCGCTTTGCCGAAATCGTCACAAGCCTGCGCCAATCCTCGGGCGCCCTTCGTTCGGCAACCGGCGAAATCCTCTCCGGCGCCAACGATCTAGCCGAACGCACCACGCGCCAGGCAGCGGCGATCGAGGAGACCAGCGCCGCTATGGAGCAGCTCGCCACAACGGTCACCCAGAACGCCCAGCGCGCCGAGGCCGCCCGCGGCAAGGCCCGTGCCGTGTCCAGCACCGCCGAGGAAAGCGGCGCCGTCATGGAAGAAGCGCGCCAGGCCATGGAGCGCATCTCGACCTCTTCGGCCAAGATCTCCAACATCGTCGGCGTCATCGACGACATCGCCTTCCAGACCAATTTGCTTGCACTTAACGCTTCGGTTGAAGCCGCGCGTGCTGGCGATGCAGGCAAGGGCTTTGCCGTCGTCGCCGTAGAGGTTCGCCGCCTGGCTCAATCGGCCGCCACGGCTTCCTCGGAGGTGAAAGGCTTGATCGAGCGTTCCTCGAGCGAAGTCGCCACCGGCTCGCGCCTCCTCTCCAGCGCCGCCGATCGCATCTCGGCCATGCTCGACGATGTGCGCGAAAACACAAGCCTCATCGATGGCATCGCCACCGCCAGCAAGGAACAGTCCGGCGCTCTGGCTGAAGTCACGGCCGCCGTTCGCCAAATGGACCAGATGACGCAGGACAATGCCGCGCTGGTGCAGGAAACCAATGCCGCCATCGAGCAAACCGAAGGCCAGGCCGGCGAGCTCGACCGCATCGTCGAAGTGTTTACGGTCCAGCAGGACGCGCCGCCGACGCGCCATCAACCCGCCGCTCGCCCAGACCGCCAGTGGCGCAGCGTCGGCAACACGGCGCTTAAGGACTGGGCCGAGTTCTAGGCCTCAAACCTGGTCGGGGTACTTGTCCTTGGTTTCTCCGACCAGCCTCGCCAGCTCGGAAAAGTCCGGCACCCCGGTCTCGCTCTGGTTGGCAATCGCCAGCAGTCGCGGCGCAAACGCCACGGCATCGCGCTGCGCCGAACTCAGCTCTTCCGTACGATAATCGCCGAGCGCCGTCTGCTCGGCCTTGCGCAAGGCCGTATCTAACTCTTCCCGGGAAACGACGCCCTTTTGCACCAGCAAATCGTTGATCGAGGCGAGGGCGAGGTAGAGCCCCTCAAGCTGCAGATTGGCGATGTTCATTTCCCGGATTTCTCCGGCTGCTGATTGCCCTGGTTCTGCCGCTGCTTGCCATCGTGAATGGCATTATTGGGGTAGATGTCGTGCTTAGGCTTGCGCCCGACCGGCGCCATCTCGTCATACCCGCCCTCATCGGACGGGTGCGGATCGTGTTCGGTGGTGGTGATATTGCCCTTGTTGGACATGGCAAAGCTCCTCTTTGCCGTTCCAATCCGCAAGGGCGCCGCCAAGTTCCGTCAGTCGGTACCGCCCGAAATCGGCGCCACATAGGCGACGTCGAGGTCCCACGGGAAGAAAATCCAGGTGTCCTGGCTCACTTCGGTGATGAAGGTGTCGACGAGGTCCCGCCCCTTGGGCTTGGCGTAAACGGTCGCAAAATGCGCCCCCGGCAGCATGTCGCGCACGACGCGCGCCGTGTTCCCCGTATCCACCAGATCGTCGACGATCAGGATCTTGCCGCCCTTGGCCGAAAGATCGAGCACCGGCTGGCTGATTTCCTTGAGCACCTTGATGCCGCTCTGGTTCTGGTGATCGTAGCTCTTGCAGGCCACAGTCTCGACCGTGCGGATGTTAAGCTCACGCGCAACGATCGCCGCCGGTACAAGGCCACCGCGGGCAATAGCGACCACGGCATCGAATGTCCCAAGCCCCGCCAGGCGCCAGGCGAGCGCACGGCTATCGCGATGAAACTGGTCCCAGGTGACGGGAAACGACTTCTGGCTTGGATTGCTCAAGGGAGTACTCCTGGGAAACAAGGCGCCGTGCTTAGCAAAACTGCGCCAAAACGCCAGTTATTCTTGCGGCAGGGCAACCCCCGCCTTTTGGTGGATATCCACAACCATCGCCCGCACCGCCGCGCTCGCTTCGGCAAGCCGCGCCTCGTCTGATGAGCGCAGCACGAGTTCGACCATCACCTTGTCGCGGCTCATCTGCGGATAGGAGCCCATCTTGACGTCCGGAAACTCCGCCTGCAGCGCCGCCAGGGGTCCACCCAGCGTCCCCTCGCCCACCGCGCACTTGATGCTGACCGACGACACCTTCTTGCCACCCTGGAGCGTCGGCGCCAGCGCTTCGAGCATCGCCCACATGATCACGGGCACCCCTGCCATCACATGCACATTGCCGATGCGGAACCCTGGCGCGGCCGAAACCGAATTGACGATGAGGTCCGCGCCCTCCGGAATGCGGGCCATCCGCAAGCGCGCCTCGTTGACCTCGGTGCCGGTCTGCTGCCAGCGCGCTTCCAGCATTGCGCGCGCCTGCGTATTGATCGGCAACGCCACGCCAAAGGCCTGCGCGATGGCGTCGGCGGTGATGTCGTCATGTGTCGGCCCGATGCCGCCCGAGGTAAACACATAGGTGTAGCGGCTGCGCAGGGCATTCACCGCTTCGACGATGTGGTCCATCTCGTCGGACACTACCCGCACTTCGGTCAGATCGATCCCCAGATCTGTGCAAAAATCGGCCACAGCGCCGATATTGACGTCCTTGGTGCGGCCCGAAAGAATTTCGTCGCCGATGACGATCATGCCGGCGGTGACGCGGGTTTCTTTCTGGGTCATGAGAGCTTTCCTTGGGGCTCATCACCGATGCATTGCGGGCGATGCCCAAGTCAAGCGAGCTTGCTCTTCCAATCAGCGCCCGCTCCCCCTATTTTGCCGGGAGGAGACTGCTCATGATTACCTATGTCGACGCATCCAGCCGCGCCCGCCGCACCTCGGGAGTGATCCCGATCCACGGCGAAGAAGGCTTTGCCGGCATGCGCAAGGCCAGCGCGCTTACCGCCCAGGCGCTCGATATTTTGACCGAGTTCGTCGAGCCCGGCGTCCCCACCGCCAAGCTCGACCAGATCGCCCATGAATTCGCGCGCGATCATGGCGCCGTACCGGCGACCATTTTCTACAAGGGCTACCGCCACGCCCTCTGCACCTCGATCAATCATGTCGTCTGCCACGGCATCCCCGATGAGCGCCCGCTGCGCGAAGGCGATATCGTTAATATCGACCTGACCCTCGTCGTCGATGGCTGGCACGGCGATTCGAGCCGCATGTATCCGGTCGGCGAAATTTCGCGCAAAGCCGAGCGGCTGATCGAAGTCACCTATCAAAGCCTCGATGCCGGCATTGCCGCGGCCAAGCCCGGCGCCACCACCGGCGATATCGGAGCCGCCATCCAGGCCGTCGCCGAAGGCGAGCGCATGAGCGTCGTCCGCGACTTCGTCGGCCATGGCCTCGGCCGCCTCTTCCACGACGAGCCCAACATTCTCCATTTCGGCACGGCCGGCACCGGCGTCCCGCTCAAGCCCGGCATGATCTTCACCATCGAGCCGATGATCAATCTCGGCCGCCCGCACGTCAAAATCCTCTCTGACGGCTGGACCGCGGTCACTCGCGATCGCACGCTTTCGAGCCAGTGCGAGCACTCGATCGGCATCACTGAAACCGGCTACGAAATCTTCACGACCTCCCCGGCCGGCCTCTTCAATCCCCTCGCTGCCCGGGCCGCCGCCTGATGCCCAAGCGCCCCGACCAACTTGGCGAGGCGCCTTTCCAGCCTTTGGACGACGACGTCGAAGCGGTAACCACCGCCAAACCGGTCGATGATCACAAGGGCCACCGCGAGCGCGTCCGCCAGCGTTTCATCAAAGCCGGCGGCGAAGCCTTCGAGGACTACGAACTCCTCGAAATGGTCCTGTTCCTGGCCATTCCCTACAAGGACACCAAGCCGCTCGCCAAAGCCCTGCTGCGCGAATTCGGCTCCTTCTCGGCGGTCTTTTCGGCCAGCCACGTGCGGCTGTCGAAGTTCCCCGGCCTTAGCGCCAGCTCCGCGGCAAACCTCAAGGTCATCCAGTCCGTCGCCGCCCGTTTCGCCCGCGAAGGCATTGCCGACGACAAGCCGATCCTGGCCTCATGGTCGCAACTGCTCGACTACTTCCGCAGCCAGATGGCCTTCGAAACCGTCGAACAGTTTCGCATCCTCTTTCTCGACAAGAAAAACCGTCTGATCGCCGATGAAGTGCAGCAGGTGGGCACCGTCGACCACACCCCCGTCTATCCGCGCGAGGTCATCAAGCGCTCGCTCGAACTCTCGGCTACGGCGCTGATCCTAGTGCACAACCACCCCTCCGGCGACCCTGCCCCGTCTTCTGCGGATATCCGCATGACCCGCGAAATCGCCGACATCGCCAAGCCGCTCGGCATCGTCCTGCACGACCACATCATCGTCGGCAAAAGCGGCCACGCCTCGCTTCGCGGGCTAAAGTTGATCTGACGTCGGCTTGTCGCGGCCAAGCAAATGGTCGATTCGCTGCGACAACTGCCGCAACCTCGGCTTCAGCCCCGCACTCGCCTTCGCTTTCGCCCGCAGCGCCAAATACTGCCGATGCGCCACGCCTGCCGCAAAGCCTAAAGGCGTCAGCGCCACATAATGCTGGCGCAGCGGCACCTGCACATTGCACCAGTGCCGCTTCTCGTCGGTGAACCCAGCGCCCATGTCGAAGACGCGAGTGCCCCGATCGAACACCGTCTGCATCACCCGCAACAGGTTCTGCTTGCCCGGCGACCCCGTCTGCAGCCGCTCGCATTCTGCCATTGACGAAATCAGGCAAAACATGCGCTCGCCATGAACGATATTGTAGCGCACGGCGACGACATCGCCGTCGAGCCGCAGCGTGTGGATACGCACGTCGATGCCTGAACCGGGGCAGAGCGCATCGCGGTAAAAGCTGATCAGCCCGTCACAAACAAAAGGATCGCGGATATTCTGCGCCTTGAACCGGGCCGAGCGCTGGCGGAACATGACGTCCACCGCTTGATAGGCCACCGCCGGATCGGTCACCTCTTCGAACTCGACCTTGCCCAACGCGGCCAGCCGATCGCCCTGCTGCCGATCATGCTTGCGGCGACTGCGGCTGCGCTGCTCGCTATCCGCTTGCTCCCAGGATGCAAAGGCCGCGCGAAAAAGCGTCTCCGTCGTCAAACTCGTCCCGAGCTGACCGAACAAACCTTGGTGCCCACCGACCTCCGCGGGCATGGACCTGAGGAACAGAAGATCGGCGCCACCGAGCTTGCGCGTCATCGCGCGCCACAGCTTGGCCCGGCCACTTGCGCCCATCCCAGCCAGAAGCTCCGTATCGGTCACCGGCGCATAGCAACCGACCTGCGAACCGGGAAACCAGGTATAAACATGCAACCCGAACATGCGCTTGCGGTGCAGCGGCAGAAGGACGACGGCCTGTCCATCCACCTCGCCGACCACATAGCACTGATCTTCTTCAGCAATGCCGCGGTTGTTTACCCAATGCCGGATGAAGTCGTAGCACTGGCCAGGCGACTCGATCGCTCCAGCGGAGAGGCTACGCCAAACCTGCTCGACCTCTTCGATCCGGCGCGTGACCCGCACCGTGATCTCGGCGCGCGATGGCGCCGCAACGAGCGGCTCGACAAAGCTCCCCGTTGCCCTCGCAACGGCCTGACCCAAAACTGCCACTCTGTTCGTCCTCGCCCGAGATCGGTGCCGATCATCAGCGCGAGGGGTAAATCAGAGCTGAAAAAGTTCCGCGGAAACGCTGCGCATCTGCGCACAAACCCGATGAGGGTTACCCAAAGGTTGCCAGCACCGGGAAGGTCTCGAGGAACCAGAACGAGATCCGGGTGAAATTGCCGGTAAGAAACAGCACGCCGGTCACGATCAGCAACCCGCCCATGACCTTTTCGACCACACCCAGATGCTTCTTGAAGCCCTGGAAGAAGGTCAGGAACGGCCCGATCGCAATACCGGCCAGGAAAAACGGAATGCCGAGCCCCAGCGAATAAAGCCCCAGCAGCGACGCACCCTCCCAGGCCGTGTCACGGCTCGCCGCGACCGAAAGAATAGCCGCCAGCACTGGCCCTATACAGGGCGTCCAACCCACCGCGAAAGCAAGGCCCAGGAGGAAGCCGCCACCCGGACCGGACGCGACGCCCGGACCATTGTGGCGCAGTTGGCGATCCAGAAGACCAATCCGGAACACGCCAAGAAAATGCAGCCCCATGGCGATGATGACGATACCCGCCACCGGCGTCAGGATCGGCAGCAGCTGCCGGAACACCTGGCCGAAAGCCGTCGCCGTTGCGCCCAGCGTGACGAACACCACCGAAAAACCGAGGATGAAAAACAGCGACGTCACCGCCACCCGCGCCGTCAGCTTGCCCGGCGAACCGGCCTCGGCGCGCAGCTGGTCATAGCTCGCGCCACTCATATAGGTGAGGTAAGGCGGCACCAGCGGCAGCACGCATGGGCTTAGAAAACTAAGAACACCGGCGCCGAGCACCAATGGCAGCGAGAATTCCACGAGGATGACGCTCCTTGAACCGGCCCTGTGTAACGCGTGGCGCGCGTAAGGCAATGAGCCCGCTCGTCGCATCGCGGGCTTGTGAGCCTAGCGCTCAAGAATAGCCTTGAGCGTATCGAGATCCTTCTGGACCATCCCCGCGTCGCGTTCGAATTCGGCGTCGGTCATGCCACGCTCCTGCAGAAGCAGGAACGTTACCTCGGCGCCATCTCCATTGGGCATGACGCGGCTCGCCACATGCACGACCGCATCGCCCACATGGACGTCGTGATCGATCACGCCAAACGCATTGGCCGGGCAAAAATGGATGCGAATGGCGTTGCCTTCCTGCCGAGCGACCCAATAGTCCCCCTCTGGCGCGAAATCATTGCCGAGCCCGGCGGCCCACTGCGTCATGTTCGCCGGATTGGACGCAAAAGCGTAAACCTCCTGCCAGTCGCGATTGATGGTGACGCTGATCGTCCGACTGTTAAAGCTCGGCATCGATTTCTCCTGCTTGATCTCACCATAGGGCGGGCGCCGACACGCGCCAAGCCTTGCCCCCTGCTCTGTCGCGCGCTAGAGCACCCCTATCCCCTCCGGCCGAGGTGCCTCATGTCCAGCCGCCCCTTCCGCATCGCGCCCTCGATCCTCTCCGCCGACTTCGCGCGGCTGGGCGACGAAGTGCGGGCCATTGCCGAGGCGGGCGCCGACTATATCCACATCGACGTCATGGACGGCCACTTCGTCCCCAACATCAGCTTCGGCGCCCCGATCATGAAGGCAGTGCGCGGCGTGACCGACAAGGTCTTCGACTGCCACCTTATGATCTCGCCGACCGACGCCTACCTTGCCGATTTCGCCAAGGGCGGCGCCGATATCATCACCGTGCATGCCGAAGCCGGTCCCCATCTCCACCGATCGCTCCAGGCCATTCGCGCCCTCGGCAAGAAAGCCGGCGTCGCCATCAATCCGGCGACCCCTGTCTCCGCCATCCAGCACGTCATCGACGATGTCGACTTGGTGCTGATCATGAGCGTCAATCCCGGTTTCGGCGGTCAGAGCTTCATTCCCGCCAGCCTTGAGAAAGTGCGTGAGGCAAATAGGCTGATCGGCGGAAGAAATGTTGATCTCGAGATCGACGGCGGGGTGAGTGCTAGCAATGCGCTAGCACTCAGGGAAGCTGGCGCTAACGTTCTTGTCGCCGGATCCGCCATTTTCGCTAGCAACGATCCCTCCACTTATGCCGCCCGCATCGCTGCCATCCGCAATGCCGCAACCTCTCGAACCGTTTAGGCTAAACCCATGATCCCGCGCTATTCCCGCCCCGAAATGGTCGCCAACTGGTCGGCCGAAAGCCGCTTCGCCATCTGGTTCGAGATCGAAGCCCACGCCACGAGCAAACTGGCAGAGCTCGGCGTCGTCCCCAAGGAAAGTGCCCAGCACATCTGGGACGTGATGAACGTCCGTAAGTCCCAGTACGGCCACTACAATTTCGACGTCGACCGGATAGACGAAATCGAGCGCACCACCAAGCACGACGTCATCGCCTTTCTGACTCACCTCTCCGAGATCGTCGGCCCCGAAGCCCGCTTCGTCCACCAGGGCATGACCTCGTCCGATATCCTCGACACCACCCTCTCGGTCCAGCTCAAGAACGCCGCCGACATCCTCATCGCCGATATCGATGCGCTGCTCAAAGCCCTCAAGCGCCGCGCACTCGAGCACAAGAACACCATCACCATCGGCCGTTCCCATGGCATCCATGCCGAGCCCACGACCTTCGGCGTCAAGCTCGCCGAAGCCTATGCCGAGTTCACGCGCAACCGCGCCCGCCTGGTCGCCGCCCGCGACGAGATCGCGACAGCCGCCATTTCCGGCGCAATCGGTACCTTCGCCAATATCGACCCGCAGGTCGAAGAATACGTTGCCGAAAAGCTTGGTCTTGCGGTCGAACCGGTCTCGACCCAGGTCATCCCGCGCGACCGCCACGCCATGTTCTTCGCCACACTCGGCGTCGTGGCCTCCTCGATCGAACGCGTCGCCGTGGAAATTCGCCACTTGCAGCGCACCGAAGTGCTGGAAGCGGAAGAATTCTTCTCGCCCGGTCAAAAGGGCTCGTCGGCCATGCCGCACAAGCGCAATCCGGTGCTGACCGAAAACCTCACCGGCCTCGCTCGCCTTGTCCGCGGCATGGTCACCCCGGCGCTCGAAAACGTCGCCCTCTGGCACGAGCGCGACATCTCGCATTCCTCGGTCGAACGCATGATCGGCCCTGACGCCACCATTACCCTCGACTTTGCCCTCGCCCGCCTCACCGGCGTCATCGACAAGCTCGTCGTCTACCCGGAAAACATGCGCAAGAACCTCGACCTTCTGGGCGGCCTCCACAATTCGCAACGAGTGCTGCTCGCGCTGACTCAGGCCGGCTACAGCCGCGAGGACAGCTACGCCGCCGTCCAGCGCAACGCCATGAAGGTCTGGGAGCACCGCGGCGACCGCGCCGGCCTTTTCGCGCAAAATCTCAAGGACGATCCGCAAGTGACTCTGAGCGATGCGCAAATCGACGACATGTTCGACGACGGCTACCACCTCAAGCATGTCGACACGATCTTTACCCGGGTCTTTGGCGCATGAGGATTTCCGAAGCTGACATCCTGATCTTGCCGGGCCTCGGCGGCATCAAGCCGGGCCATTGGCAGACGCGCTGGGCCGAAAAAATGGCTACCGCCGCGATCGTTGAACAGGCCGAGTGGTGGGAGCCCGAAGCCGACGACTGGATTGAGACCATCATCGCGGCATGCCGTCTCACGACGCGGCCCGTCGTGCTGGTCGCGCATTCGACCTCGGTGTCTGCAGCCGTCCACGCGGCCCCGCGCCTGCCCGACAACGTCCGCGGCGCCTTCCTCGTCGCTCCCACCGATGTCGAACTCAGCCCAGCAGCGCCCGAGGCCACTTACGTCTTCCGGCCCATCCCACGCGACCCGCTACCCTTCCCCTCCATGGTCGTCGCCTCCAGCAATGACCCTTACGTCACGCTCGAGCGCGCGGTGGAGTTTGCCAATTGCTGGGGCTCCGACTTCCACCAAGCCGGCGAAGCGGGCCACATCAACGTAGAATCCGGCCACGGCCCCTGGCCCGAAGGCCTCCTGATGTTCACCCGGCTAATGCAGCGGATTTGACGGTTTCGCTGCTCCGGAAAATGGCAAAATTCTGCGGTCGCGGAATTAAATATTCTTAACTTGAGAAGGCATCTCGGCAGGCTCATACCGAGATGGCTGATCAGGAGCCGCCGGCGGATCGAACGAGCCGCGACGCGACGACCCTTGAAGATTAGCGGATAGGGCCGCGCATCGGCCCGGCATGTCTCATGGAGACGTCATCATGCGCAAATTCATCGTTCCCCTTGCTCTCGCCCTTCTTGCCGCCGCACCTGCCGCGTCCTTTGCCGCTACCGCAGCCCCCGCGGCAACGGCACAAGGCGAGCAGACCACGTCTGGTGTGATCAAGCTCGTCAACCCGACCGCGCGTTCGCTCGAGCTTGCGGACGGCAGCTGGTACTACATGCCTTTCGACTTCAAGGCGCCCGATATGAAGGCGGGCGACAAGGTGACGGTTCACTGGCACAGCAATGGCTCTGCCCACGACATTACAAGTGTCGATCTTGGATAAACAAAAAAGGGGAGCCTCGCGGCTCCCCTTACTTCTTGCGCTGGGAAATGACCTCAGCCCTCGTTAGCGATCTGCTCGTTGGCGACATGCACCAGGCTCTGCATCTTCTGGCGAATCACGTCGTCGCCGACATTGACGCCCTTGGCCTTGAGGTCGCCCGAGACCTTGCGGAACACATCTTCATCGCCGGCCTCTTCGAAGTCCGAGGCAATCACCTGGGCGGCATAGCCCTTGGCTTCTTCGGGCGAGAGGTCCATCAGTTCGGCGGCCCAGATGCCCAGAAGCTTGTTGCGGCGCGCTTCCGCCTTGAACTTCTTTTCCGCGTCGAAGGCGAACTTGGCTTCCTGGCCCTTCTTTCGATCGTCGAACCCGCTCATGGTCTCTCCCATATGGTTGGCGTGCCGGTTCCGGCAGTCGCTTTGGACATAGGTTGTTCGGAAGCCCAAATCAACGTCTCCGGGGACGCTGCGACCTCATAGCTATGGCGGGAGTGTGGCCGAAATGCCCTTGCTTTTGCCGCCCGTTCTGGCGCATGAAGCGGCCAATTCACCCACCTTTTCCTGGCAGCGGATTCCCCATGAACCGTCGACGCAAAATCTACGAGGGCAAGGCCAAGATCCTGTTCGAGGGTCCTGAGCCGGGCACGCTGGTCCAGTACTTCAAGGACGATGCCACCGCCGGTAACGGCGCCAAGCACGAAGTGATCGACGGCAAGGGTGTGCTGAACAACCGGATCTCCGAGTTCATCTTCTCCAAGCTCAACGATCTGGGCATTCCCACCCACTTTATCCGCCGCGTCAACATGCGCGAGCAGCTGATCAAGGAAGTGGAGATCATCCCGCTCGAGATCATCGTGCGCAATGTCGCCGCCGGCTCGCTGGTCAAGCGCCTCGGTCTTGAGCCAGGCACCCGCCTGCCCCGCTCGATCATTGAGTTCTCCTACAAGGACGACGCGCTTGGCGACCCGATGGTCTCCGAAGAGCACATCACCGCCTTCGGCTGGGCCACTCCGGCCGAGCTCGACGACATCATGAGCCTTGCCGTCCGCATCAACGATTTCCTCACCGGCCTTTTCATGGGCGTCGGCATCCAGCTCGTCGACTTCAAGATCGAAGTCGGCCGCCTCTACGAAGGCGACCTGATGCGCATCGTTCTGGCCGACGAAATCAGCCCCGACAATTGCCGCCTCTGGGACATCAAGACCCGCAACAAGCTCGACAAGGATCGCTTCCGTGAAGGTCTGGGTGGGCTGGTCGAAAGCTATCGCGAAGTGGCCCAGCGCCTCGGCATTCTGGTCGAAAACGACAACGCGCTGACCACTGGTCCGCGTCTCGTTCAGTAGCTTGCAGGGACTTTTTTGATGAAAGCGCGCGTCGTCGTCACGCTCAAGAATGGTGTGCTTGACCCCCAGGGCCAGGCCATCGAAAACTCGCTCTCCAGCCTCGGCTTCTCAGGTGTTGCAGAAGTGCGACAGGGGAAGGTCTTCGACCTGGAAGTCGACGGAACCGACGTGGAGTCCGCGCGTTCCCAGATCACAGCGATGTGCGATAAGCTCCTCGCCAACACCGTGATCGAAAACTACGCGATCGAAATCTCTAATTAACGCCTCCGGGCTATACAAAATGTCGCGCTCAAGAAGAGCGCAGGACGGTACTTCTATGCGCAAAACTCTTGCTCTTTCGGTCATGTTCGTCGCTTCCCTCGGCTTGCTCTTCGCAGCCTACGCATCCGTTCCCGTCTGATCGACGCTTCGGCGCCTTCATCACTGGAAGCGCCACAAGCCTCGGCTTGCGCCCTTGCATCTTGGCTTATTTCTGACGCGCATCCTGAGATGCGCGCTGAAACGGCTTAGGCTGTTGACAGACCATCGGCTTCAAGTAATTTACAATTTAGCTTAGCGACCCGGTTACCAGCGGGCGAATTACCTGCCGCACACCAGCGGCCGTTAGCATGATCATGCACCCTCCCGCGCTACGATGCGCCAAGTTGGAGGGCATCATGCAAAATACCGGGCAGCGGCTGGATTGGGTGGACATGGCCAAGGGCTTGTCGATCTTCCTTGTGGTCATCATGTATTGCGCCGCGAGCGTCGGCGAGGACACCGGGCAGATCGGCTTCCTCCACTGGACGATCGCCTTTGCCATGCCCTTCCGCATGCCTGAATTCTTCCTGCTGTCCGGGCTGTTCCTCGGCGTAGTGATCGCCCGGCCTTGGGCCGCCTATGCCGACCGCCGCGTCGTGCACTACCTTTATTTCTATGTGCTCTGGGCCGTGATCCACATCGTCTTCAAGGAAGCGCTGCTGGCCCGCGATATAGCCGGCGCTGGCGCCTCGCTCGTTTCAGCGATCGTTGAACCCTATGGCGTTCTCTGGTTCATCTATATGCTCGCCGTCTTCGGGCTGGTCAGCAAGCTGCTGCACGATTTGCGCGCGCCCCACTGGACCGTCCTTGGTATCGCCGCCCTGCTGCAGATGGCCGACATCCACACCGGCAGCTATCTCGTCGACCAGTTCGCCGAATACTTCGTTTACTTCTACGCCGGCCACGTCTTCGCGCCACAGCTCTTCCGCCTTGCAAATTGGTCCTCAAACCACGTCGCAGCCGCACTCGCCCTTCTGGCGACCTGGGCAGTCGTCAACGCCATCATGGTCTTCTCGCCCGGCTTCCGCATGGATCCGGTCCACATCCAGATGGGCTGGGGCGCCCTGCCCGGCCTGCACCTGGCTCTGGGTCTTGCAGGCGCCACAGCGATCTGCGTTGCCGCAGCCCTCCTGAGCCAGCTGCCCGCTATGGCTTGGCTGCGTTGGCTCGGCTCCAAGTCGCTGGTCATCTATGTCGCCTTCGTGCTGCCCATGGGCGTTGCCCGCACGATCCTTCTGCGGGTCGGCATCGATGAGCCAAACCTTCTTAGCCTCCTCACCATGATCGTCGCCATCGGCACGCCACTGGTCCTCTGGTGGCTGGTGCAGCGCACCGGCATCGGCCGTTTCCTCTTTGAACGCCCCGCCTGGGCGCACCTGCCAGGCACCCGCCGCACCAGGCCAGGCGTAGCCGTGCCCGCCGAGTAAACAAAGCCGGAGCCGGTCTCATCCGAGACTTGCCTTTTTGCCGAAGACTCACCACAAGGACGCCAAGCACCCAGACAGATATGAGGATTGACCGATGAAGGCCGCCGTCATCGTATTTCCGGGCCTTAATCGCGACCGGGACATGATCGCCGCGCTGACCAAGATCAGCGGCGAAAAGCCCAGCGTCGTCTGGCATCAGGATGCCGACATCCCCGATGCCGACCTCATCGTCATTCCTGGCGGCTTTTCCTACGGCGATTATCTGCGCTGCGGCGCCATTGCCGCACGCTCCCCCATCATGGACAAGGTGCGCGAACGCGCCGCCCGTGGCGTCAACGTCCTCGGCGTCTGCAACGGATTCCAGATCCTGATCGAAGCTGGCCTTCTGCCCGGCGCGTTGATGCGCAATACCTCGCTCAAATTTGTCTGCCGCGAAGTCAAACTCGAAGTCGCAAACGCGGAGACCGCCTTCACTAGCGGCTACTCCAACGGCCAGATCATCCGCTGCCCCGTCGCCCACCATGACGGCAACTATTTCGCCGATCCGGAGACGCTGGCCCGCATCGAAGGCGAAGGCTGCGTTGCTTTCCGTTACGCCGAAGGCACCAACCCCAACGGCTCGATGAACGACATCGCCGGTGTCTTCAACGAAGCCAAGAACGTGCTCGGCCTCATGCCGCACCCGGAAAACCTGATCGAGGCCGCGCATGGCGGCAGCGATGGCAGGGCGCTCTTCGCTTCGGCCCTCAAGCAGGTGGCATGAGGGCTTGATGCTCGAACCGGCGCTGACATGGGCGGGATTGCTGCTCGGCCTCGCCGGTCTGGTCCTGCAGTTCACGATTTCGATCAGCGACATGCTGGCCAATGGCCGCGACTTGCCCGGCGCCTTGGGCGTCCTCTTCGCCTATTATACGATCCTGACCAATATCATTCTGGTGTTGATCTACCTCTCCGAAGTGACTCCGGCCGGCTGGCTCGGCCTCTTCCGCAGGCCCCTGGTGCGCGGCGCGATGGCGGCTAATATCGCGCTGGTCGGGCTCTACGTCTATTTCGTTCTGCGCTATCTCAGCGATCTGCACGGACCATGGTTCGTTGCCGACGCTATTCTCCATTACGCGGCGCCGCTGCTCTATCTCGTTTGGTGGGTCGCAACGCAAAAGCACGGTGTTCTGCGCTGGGCCAATCTGCCCCTCATGCTGCTGCCGACCCTGATCTACTTCTTCTACGCCATGGCCCGTGGCGCATGGGTGCAAGAATACCCCTATCCCATTCTCAACGCTGTTGAACTTGGCTACGGCCAGGTCGTCGTTAACGCCCTCTACATGACGGTCTTCCTCGCCGCGCTCAGCCTTGCCGTCATCGCCGCCGACAAATTCCTTGCCCGCTATTCCCGGACATCTGCTCCATGACCCTTCGCTCCGATCCCG
The DNA here is from genome assembly GCF_016698665.1 of Devosia rhizoryzae. Taxonomy (NCBI): domain Bacteria; kingdom Pseudomonadati; phylum Pseudomonadota; class Alphaproteobacteria; order Hyphomicrobiales; family Devosiaceae; genus Devosia; species Devosia rhizoryzae. The sequence continues at coordinate 960,313 of NZ_CP068046.1, read as the reverse complement.
CCATCACGCCTGACCTCGTCGCCAGCCACGGCCTCAAGCCGGACGAGTACCAGAAGATCCTAGACCTCATCGGACGCGAGCCGACCTATACCGAGCTCGGCATCTTCTCGGCCATGTGGAACGAGCACTGCTCCTATAAGAGCTCCAAGAAGTGGCTGCGCACCCTGCCCACAAGCGGTCCGCGCGTCATTCAGGGCCCCGGCGAAAACGCCGGGGTCGTCGATATCGGCGACGGTCAGGCGATCGTCTTCAAGATGGAGTCGCACAACCACCCGAGCTTCATCGAGCCCTACCAGGGCGCAGCAACCGGCGTCGGCGGTATCCTCCGCGACGTCTTCACCATGGGCGCCCGCCCTGTCGCCGCAATGAACGCTCTCCGCTTCGGCGATCCGAGCCACGAGAAAACCCGTCATCTCGTCAATGGCGTCGTCGCCGGCGTCGGCGGTTACGGCAATGCCTTTGGCGTCCCCACCGTCGGCGGCGAGGTCGAATTCGACGCCCGCTACAACGGCAACAACCTCGTCAACGCCTTCGCCGCCGGCCTCGCCGACAGCGACAAGATTTTCTATTCCAAGGCGGAAGGCGTCGGCCTGCCCGTCGTTTATCTTGGCGCCAAGACGGGCCGCGACGGCGTCGGCGGCGCCACCATGGCATCCGCCGAGTTCGGCGACGACATCGAGGAAAAGCGCCCCACCGTCCAGGTCGGCGACCCCTTCACTGAAAAGCGCCTGCTCGAAGCCTGCCTCGAGCTGATGGCCACCGGTGCCGTTATCGCCATCCAGGACATGGGCGCTGCCGGTCTCACCTGCTCCGCCGTCGAAATGGGCGCCAAGGGCGACCTCGGCATCGAACTCGATCTTGACAAGGTCCCGGTCCGCGAAGCTCAGATGACCGCCTACGAGATGATGCTCTCCGAATCCCAGGAGCGCATGCTCATGGTCCTTCATCCGGAGAAGGAACCGCAGGCCCGCGCGGTGTTCGAAAAGTGGGAGCTCGATTTCGCCACCGTCGGCAAGACCACCGATGATTTGCGCTTCCGCGTCTTCTGGCAGGGCAAGGAAGTCGCCAATCTGCCGATCAAGGATCTTGGCGACGCAGCGCCCGAATACGACCGCCCCTGGACCGAGCCCAAGATCCCGGCCGCCCTCGCGGCCACGGACGTACCGCAGATGGACGTTGCCGAGGCCCTGCTCAAGCTCGTCGGCGGCCACCATTGCTCGTCCCGCCGCTGGGTCTACGAGCAATACGACACCCTGATCCAGGGCAATTCCATGCAGCGTCCGGGCGGCGACGCCGGTGTCATCCGCGTCGAAGGCCACGACACCAAGGGCCTCGCCTTCACCTCCGACGTCAACCCGCGCTACTGCGAAGCCAACCCCTTCGAAGGCGGCAAGCAGGCAGTGGCCGAAGCCTGGCGCAACCTCACCGCCACCGGTGCCGAACCGCTCGCGGCAACCGACAACCTCAACTTCGGCAATCCCGAACGCCCTGAAATCATGGGCCAGTTCGTCAAGGCCATCGAAGGCATCGGCGAAGCCTGCCGCGCCCTAGATTTCTCGATCGTTTCCGGCAACGTCTCGCTCTACAACGAAACCAACGGACGCGGCATCCTGCCCACCCCCACGATCGGCGGCGTCGGCCTCCTACCCGAATGGGAGAAAAGCGTCGGCATCGGCT